>CACYUQ010000087.1 GCA_902777615.1 uncultured Selenomonadaceae bacterium | reverse complement strand
ATCGCAGCGTTCCGTTTGGAATGAGGGCGTTCGCCTTTTCTCGTTGCTGCTTTTGATGGAAAATGACGATTCGGAGGACGCGCGTTCGTCGTCGTCTCTCGCGGAGAAGCTGCTTCCGGTTGAGATGGCAGAGGTCTGGCGCGCGTATATGGGTGAGACGGCTGTGCGTGAAGAGGTACGGGCAACTTGCGCGGATATGATCGGTGAGGTAGAAAGAATCGCGGGGGCGGAGCGGGCGGCGCGCTTGTCGGCGTCGGTGCTGACGGAGGCGACGGACAATGGTTAAGATTTCGGCGTGCGTGATCGTGAAGGATGAGGAGCGGAATCTTCCCCAATGGCTTGCCTGCGTTCGCTCCCTTGCGGACGAGCTGGTCGTGGTGGACACGGGCTCGACGGACCGGACGGTGGAGCTGGCGCGGGCGGCGGGCGCGGCCGTTCATTTTTTCGAATGGCGAAATGATTTTTCGGCGGCGAAAAATTTCGCGCTGCAAAAAGCGCGGGGCAGCTGGATTGTTTTTCTGGACGCCGACGAGTATTTTTCGGAGGAAGATATCCCGAAAGTTCGGCGGTATGTGGAAAGGTTTGACCGGGAACGGAAAATCGCGGGCTTTTTCTGCCCGCTCGTCAATATCGACGTGGATCGTGCAGGAGCGCTTTCGGACGGCGGCGTTCAGCTTCGGGTGTTCCGACGTCATCCCGATTTGAAATATCACGGTCATGTGCATGAGATGCTGCAAGCGCGGGGACGCGGCTGGCAGATGGCGGAAGTGCGGGACGTTCGCGTTTGGCATACGGGCTATTCGTCGGGATTGCTTCGCGCAAAAGCGGAGCGGAACCTTGCTATCTTGTTGGCGGAGCGCGAGCGGCGGGGCGAGTCGCCGTCGGACGCGTTTTATCTGGCGGATTGCTGCTTCGGGCTGGGGCGGTACGAGGAAGCGGAGGCCTGGGCGCGGAAGGCGATTTCTTCCGGCTTTACGCTGGGCGGGCGCGAGCAGCGTCCGTATAATGTGCTTTTGAATTCTATGCTGGCGTTGAAGCGTCCTTTTGCCGAGGTACGCGAGGCGGCTAGAGATGCACTGACAAAATTCCCGCAGATGACGGATTATAAAGCAATCGAGGGCGTCTCGGCGTGGCAGGAAGGAAATTATGAGGAAGCGGAAACGGCGCTCCGGGACGCGCTTTCGATGACGAAGGCGGGCGACGGGCATATCCGTGCGGTCATTCTCGGGCATCTGGCGGATATTTCCCATCGCCGCGGTCAGGACGCGCAGGCGCTGGACGACGCGGCGGAAGCACTGAAGGAGGAGCGGTTTTATGAGCCGGCGCTTTCCTTGCTCGGGGAGATTCTTCGCGCGCTTCCGGCGGCGGACGCCATCCAATTTTTGAATACGATTTACAACCCGTCGGCGGACGCGGAATTTCTCGTCAGAATACTTGCAAAATGCGGTCTCAATGAGGTATGCTTATACTATGACAAAAAGGCGGGAGGCCGCGTCCTTTCCGAGGAGGAGCGGCTGCTTTTCGCCGGGGCGTATCCGGGCGCGGCACGGGAGACAGCGCGCGCGATGATGCGCTGCTATGCGATGGGAATTCTCGCGGCGCGGAGAGCGGGAACGGAACCAAGCCTGCCGAAGGCGCTTTGCGAAGAAAAGACGGGGCTTTCGCAGGAACTCTTGGGCTATGTTTCCAAGCTGGAGCAGGTGTTTCCGTGGGATGCGGAAAACGGGAAATAACGCGGAGAAGGGACGGAACGGACGATGAACGAGCAGGAGGCAAAGCAGGGAGAGGCCCTTTTTCTGCAGGGCGAAGCTTGCCGAGCGAAAGGCGCGGCGTCCGAGGCGGCGGAATTGTATCTTGAGGCGTCCAAGCTGAGAGAGTCGACGGAACGCAAGGCGGAGGCGTATAGCCGCTATCTCTTGTGCCTGTATCTGGAAGGAAAGGACGCGGCGTTTATCCGTCGCGAGGCAAAAGAATACGGGAGCTTTTTCGGAGAGATTCCCACATTTTCGCACGATCCTGCGGCGGAGCATCACGATATGTTGCGTATCGGTTATATCCTGCACGGTACGACGAAAGAGGATCATCTTCCGTTGATTGATATGTTTTTCCGCTTTGCGGACAGATACCGTTTTGAATTGTACGGGTATACGCTGGGAAAGACTGAATATGAAAAGGACATCATTGTGGAGCTGTCGAACGGATGGCGGTGTCTGGCCGGCCTTTCGACGCAAGAAGCGGCACGACGCATTCAAGAGGATGAAATTGATATTCTCGTCGATTTGACGGGGCATACGGAAAACAATGCACTCCCTATTCTCGCCCATAAACCTGCGCCGGTGCAGGTCAGCGGGATTCAATGGCCAATGACGACAGGACTTGGAACGATAGATTATTTCTTGACGGATGTCCATGCCGCGCCCAAGGGAGAAGAGCAATTTTTTTCGGAAAAGTTGCTTCGCCTGCCGGAGAGCCAGGTTTGCTGCAAAAAGCCGGAAAAGGCAAGACTCTATGTTTTGCCTGCGCCGGTGCTGGAAGCGGGCTGTTTGACGTTCGGCGTGCTTGCCCGCTGGGAAAAAGTAACGGATGACGCGCTTCATGCATGGGCGGAGATTTTGCGTCGCGTGGACGGCGCGCAGTTCCTTGTGCAGGATGGGATATTTTCCGACGAGGCTCGAAGGGCAGAAGCCTTGAAGCGTATGGAAGCGGCCGGTATGGACATGGCGCGCGTTGCGGTCGTGGCTTGGACGGAATCCTATCTTTCGGAGTATGAACGCGTTGATATTGCGCTGGGTACGTTTCCGAGAACGGGAAGACGGTCGATCTGCGAGGCCCTATATATGGGGATTCCCGTCGTGGCGCGAAAAGGGCGCAGCCATGCGGAGCGGTTGAGCGAGAGTATTTTGGCAAACGTCGGGCTGAATGAATTTTGCGTTTCGGATTGGAAATCGTATGTCAATGCCGCCGTGAAGCTGGCGGAGGACAGGGAGCGGCTGATGGAGCTCCATTTGACGCTGCGGCGAAAAATCCAGCAATCGGCGCTGATGGACGCGCAGCGGTATATGGACGCGTTGGAAGAAGCCTATGGCGAAAACTTTTCCGCATGGGAAAGAACGGCTGACGAAAAAACTTACAAGGAAAACCTGACGCGTCGCTGGGAGCGTTTCCAAAAGGCGAGAAATGAGAAACGCTGGGGCGACGCGGCGGCGGCGGGAAGCCGTCTCGTGTCGGCGGGCGTCAATCTGTCCGATACGGTTGTAGATGTTGCGGGCGTGTACTACCAGTTGGAAGATGAATGGCACTGCGTGTACTGGATGAGCCGAGCGGAAAAGATGAAGCCAAAGGGAAGGGTACAGCTTTTGGCTGCTCTTTCGGTAGCGCAGGAAGACCGTTCGCTTCTCTTGACTGCAAAAAAGACGCGGCAGCAAATGTTGTACTCGATAGGAAATAAGCGGGATGCACGACACCTTTGTTATTTGGTTTGGCTCCAATATGGAAATCTGACTTTCCGCTTGGGATTGGCAGAAGAGTCGCGGCATGCCTATGAGGAAGCACATCGCTTTGCGGAGACGCTTTCGGAGAAATCTACTTCCTATGGAGGAATCCTTGTTTGCTATAATAATGAAGAGATTTCAGGGGAAGAGCTTTGCAAAAAAAGCAAAAAATATTCGGAACTGTTCCAAGGCATCCAAAAGTACAACCATTCACGGCAGCGACCGGAGCATGACAGGATTCGAATCGGCTATGTTTCTCCGGATTTTCGCGAGCATGTGATGTTCCATTTCATTTGGCCGTTTTTTGCGTTTCGGAATACGGAACGGTTTGAGGTATATGCGTACAGCTCTGCGACAAAGACGGACAAGTACTCGGAAATATTGAAAAACACAGTGGATGTATGGCGGGATGTTGATTGTGCGGATCCGGCAGCAATTGCAAAGACGATATATGAAGATGAGATCGATATTTTGTTTGACCTTGCGGGACATACCTCGGGCAGCGCGATTGCGGCATTTGCGTACAAGCCCGCGCCCATCCAGATTTCCGGGCTCGGTTATATGGCGACGACGGGATTGGATGCGATGGATTATTTCCTGACGGATCCGTTTGTCGACCCGCCGGGCGAACATGATACACATTTCGTGGAAAAACCGCTCTATATTACAACACAGTTTTGCTATGCAGCGAGCGGAAATAGGACGCATCCTGCATCTGCGGGCGCTCCGTCAAAGAAGCGCGGATGGGTGCTTTTCGGCGTGTTTAACCGATATGCAAAGGTAAAGGACGATACGCTTCTTGCGTGGAAGGAAATTTTGCGCCGCGTCCCGCGCTCCAAGCTGCTTTTGAAGGGAAAAGAGTTTGAAAGCGTGGAAGTGGAGGAGCAAGCCTATCAGCGGATGAAAATGTTGGGGCTGCCGATGGAGCGCGTGATGTTTGAGAAGGGGACGGTAGGATACATGGAGCGATATCTGGATGTGGATATCGCGCTTGATACCTATCCGTGGCCGGGAGGCGGGACAACTTGCGATGCGCTGTATATGGGCGTGCCGGTGGTGTCTCGGTATAGCGAGCGTCGCAGCACGCGTTTCAGTTATGGGCTTTTGCAAAATATCGGCTTAGCAGAGCTGACGGCGCCGACGGTAGAAGAATATATTGAAAAAGCCGTTGCGCTGGCTTTGGATGAGGAGCTTTTGGACGTCCTCCATAAGAATCTTCGGACGATGATGGAAAAGTCGCCGCTGATGGACGCCATGCGTTATATTCGTGAAACGGAAGCGCGATATGAGGAAATCTGGAAAAAATGGAGGGAAGGAGAAGCGTGAGCGCACCTGGGGATGCGTTCGATTGTTGTGACATCATATTCGTATAGATAATAAATATGGGAGGCGCAGGCAATGGGAAAGGCAAGCCGGAAATTGAAGAAAAAGCAGCAGCAGGAGGAAACAGCCGGGCGACAGGCGGAAGCAAAGGAGCTTGAGCAGAAGATACAGTCGGAAATCGAGCAAGAAGCGTATTCTGACGCACTCGCTACATTGGCTAAGCTTGCGGAAATGAACGCAGTCACCCCGCAGGCGATGTATGCGGGGGCGTATGCGTATTTCATGCTGGGGGATTACGAGCGGGCGGCGGCTTGGATTGACAATACGCTCCAGTATGCTCCGGGGCATGTCGCGGCGCGGATTTTGCTCGCGCGGCTTTGCATCCTGCAGGAAAAGATTGACTCGGGACTCGCAATTTTTGAGCTTTTGGCGGACAAGTTCCTGGCGGGGATGAGCGACGAAGAGAAGGACGAAGTGGAATCACTGTCTGGATTTTACGGCAGGAATGAGCCGGAGCGGATCAAGAAGGAATATCCGCATCTTGCGAAATTCCTGCATTTGGATGAAGAGCAAACGGAAGTGGCGAGCCGCGCGACGGCAGCAGCGCCGGAGCTTGCTCCTACGCCGCAGCCGGAACAGAAGACGCCGGAAATGCCGAAGCCGACCATGGAGTCGTCCGGCAAGAGCGCATTAGAGGTTTTGCGAAATCTCAAACAGAAGATTGACGCGCGCGTACATGGGAATGCCGAGAAGGAAACCGACGCACCGCTTGCGCGCCAGACAGAGAACGCGCCCATGGCAAATGAGCCGGTAAAAACGGACGAGGCGCAGGCGAAACTGCGCGAGGTTCTTGACGGCGCGCATTCCATCGCGGAAAAAGTCCGTCTTTTGAATTCCTTTGCGGGCGGATATTTCGCGCAGGACAATCTTGCCGCGGCGGAGCTTTTCTTGACGGAGGCGTTGAAGCTGGATGAGACGGACGACGGCCTGCTGCGGAATCTTGCGGTGCTGCTTGCGGAGAAGGGCGAAAAGGACAAAGCATTCCAAGCGGCGGCGCGGATGCGGCAGACGGATTTCCTGCTGATCCAGGCAATTCGCGAGATGTAAGCCGTATGGAGAGAGACGACGGGCTCGGGCTGCTCGATTTTTTGGAGCCGGACGCGGCGCCGCAATCGGTGTTGGTCATCGAAAGCGTGCAATATTTGCCTGCGCTTCGGAAGCGATTCCCGGACGCCGTGTTGACTGCCGTGGTCACGGAGGAAGACGCTACGCGGGCGCCGGAGACGGAAGGGCTTGGCGTCCTATGGACGGTGCTCGATTATCGGGAGGAAGTGCTTCCGTTTCCGCGCCGTTCCTTTGATATTGTCCTGGCGGAGCGGATGCTGGAAAACGTCGCGAATCCGCAGGACATCGCGTCTGGTATCGGAACTTTTATCAAGGATACGGGCTTCCTGTTGACGAGCTTTGAAAATATCCGCTATTGGCGCGTGCTGCGGGAATTGACGGACGGTCATTATTACGCCATCGTGCGTCGTCGGTACGCGAAGCCGGAATTTGAGCGGTTGCTGTACGCGTCGTTTTATAAGGATATTTTCTTTGCTCCGGTGCGCGGCGCGGGGACAGGGGAAGAAATCGAGCGATTTGTTGCGGCAGGCTTTGAAAATCGGCTGAACGACCTCAATACCGAGGTATGGCTGGTCAAAGCGATGCGGTCGTCTTCGGACGTCGCGGATCTTAAAGCGGCGCATACGCCGGATGCGCGAAAACATCTGGCGACACTTTTGCGGCGCATCGAATATGAAATCGACCTATCGGAAAATTCCGAAGCGCTCTGGTCACTGGTCGACAAGGAAGGAATTACAGCCGATTACCTTGCGCGGTTTACGGCGTCGGTTGTCGTGCATAAGGACGAGTTTTTCGCAGCGCTTTCGATGCATACGCCGATGGAACGTCGTGCGTTTTTGGACAAGGTGCGAGAGTTTGGGGCAACGCGGGAATAGTAAGGATGCAAGGGAGGCGGCGGCATTGACTGACGACGCGAAGGTCGCGTTCATCACCTGCGTCAATGACGAGGAACAGTACGACGAATGCTTGCTGTATCTTCAGCATTTGCGATTGCCGCAGGGAATGACGGTGGAATATTTGCCCGTGCGCGGCGCGGCGTCAATGGCGGCAGGGTATAACGAGGCGATGCGTGCGTCGGATGCGAGGTACAAGGTATATTTGCATCAGGACACGTTGTTGGTGAACAAGGATTTTGTGCGGGATGTACTGCGTATTTTTGCGGACGCGTCCGTCGGCATGATCGGCATGGTCGGTTGTCGTTCCCTTCCGGCGAGCGGGATCTGGTGGGACGGGATGCGTTGCTACGGTCGCGTGCTTCACGCCTGCGAGCCGGAATCGGTGGTCGATTCCGAGATGAAAGAGCCGGAAGATGCGTATATCGACGTAGAGGCGGCGGACGGGCTCCTGTTGGCGACGCAGTACGATATGCGGTGGCGCGACGATCTTTTTGCCGGATGGCATTTTTACGATACGTCCCAGTGCATGGAATTCGCGCGGCGAGGGTACAAAGTCGTCGTGCCGAACCAAGAGGAAGATTTTTGGTGCATCCACTGTCCGAAGGAAAAGCCATTGGCGCCAGACTATAAAAATTGGCAAAAAATATTCCTAAGAGAATATGGCGGCGAACTTTCGCCGGAGATATAATATTGGTAGAAGATGAGGAAAGAGGGTGGAACGTGAAAGAAGAGCGGACAGATCGAACAGATAGAACCGTGTTCGCGTTTGATTTGGATGGTACGGTGACGCGAGAGGAAACGCTGCCGATTTTAGCGGGAGAGCTTGGGCTTTCCGAGGAAATGGCGAGACTGACGCGGCTGACGATGGACGGGCATTTCGCTTTTTCTGAGTCGTTCCGCTTGCGGTTCCATATTTTGAAGGAAATTCCGCTGGCAACTATCCAGGGGATTATGGACACTGTGGAACTCGATCCCTTGATTTCGGATTTTATCCGGGAGAGAGTGGAAGACTGTGTGATTGTCACCGGCAATCTCGACCTTTGGGTAGAGCCAATATTGAAAAAACTCGGCTGTCGCGCGTTTACTTCGAAGAGCGCGTGGGATGAAAATGAAGGATTGGTGCTGGCGTCCATCGTTGACAAAGGCGCGTCGGTGCGCTCGCTTCGGGAAGAAGCGGATCGCGTCATCGCGGTAGGTGAAGGCGCAAACGACATTCCGATGTTTGAGGCGGCGGATATTGCCGTATCCTACGGCGGCGTCCATCGCCCCGTGGAAGCGGCCATCGCGGCTTCCGACTATATGGCGAAGGACGCGAAATCGCTTTGCAGGCTTCTTCGAATGCTATAAAAGGATGGGGGAGAAAACGTATGCAGGCATATCGGATTCATGGGAAAAACGGCGTGCAGTTTGAGGACACGGAGCCCCAGGAGACTTGCACCTATGATATTGTGGATTTGAAGCTGCCGGACGGTGCGAGCATCATCACCGTCGGCGGCGCTCGCGACACGCTTCGCCGGGTCAAGCTGAAGGGCAACGCGTATACGCATCTCGAAACGTTGGAGGACAAGCCGATTCTCCGCGTCGAGGCGCAGAGGGATTATCTCGCGGCGAGCACGAACGATTTCGTG
>CACYUQ010000086.1 GCA_902777615.1 uncultured Selenomonadaceae bacterium | reverse complement strand
GATACGCCCCCTATAGCGAAGATGCGGAAGATTGCGGAACAGCCGGAGCTGCATCATGGAACCAATGATTGAATCCCCGTCATCCACGTTGATGTTATAAAGGGGTGTCATTAGCCCCACGATGTGTCGATTCCTATCCCACTTCTGGAGAACACCCCGCAGCCGTTTTTGGGACTCCGGAACAAAGTACTCGTCCGCGTCCAGGAATACAATCCAGGAACCGGTGGCCTTGGACAGCGCATAGTTCTTCGCCGCCGAAAAGTCCCCGGTCCAAGGGAAACTGTATACCCTGGCTCCCGCTTCTCTTGCAATTTCCACCGTCATATCTGTCGAACCCGTATCCACAACAATCATTTCATCGACAATATCCTTGACCCCCTCAATCCATCGGGGCAAATTTTTCTCTTCGTTTTTTACAATGACGCAGGCTGAAATTTTGAGCATAAAACCATCCTCTCATCTTATCAAAACACTGTCCTCGCAAAAAAGCCTCCCCTTTCGGGGAGGCTTTCTCTGGAGCAATCCTGGAGATTACTGGAGGAGCGAGAGGACAGCGGAGCTGTCATCTCTTTTGCCATGTCGGCATCGCGGATCGTGGACTCGGAAGCCGTCACGTTCTCGCTGGCCGTGGTCAGGTTGGAGCTGGTGTACTCCAAGCGGCTCTGGACAGCACCGATGGTGGTCTGCTGGTCAAGTGCCTTCTGGAGCGCATTGTCCAAAACATTGATGGCCGCATTGGCTTTCTCCTGTGTTGAGACGTTCAGCGTCGATCCGTCGTCTCCTTGGAGACCGAGCGCCTGCGCCCGCATATCGGAAAGACCGATCTTGATGGCTTGGTTCGCCCGCGTGCCGGTGTGGAGCACCAACGCATTGTCCTCCGAGGTGTTTTCTGCACGGATGGATTCTTCCCAAGCATCAAGCACCGCGTTCGCAGATTTCTTGATGTTGCCTTGCGTATCGGAGATGCTGACTGTAAAGCCGGAAACCTGCCCGTCAATACCGGAATTAAAAGCAGTAATGGTAAGCGCTTTTTCATTGTTCGCTGTTTTCACCAATTGACCACTGTGGGACAAGCCGATATTGTCGCTTGAAATAATGGTCGGCGCGTTGAAGTTCTTATTGTAATTATCTGCTGTCGTGGAAATTTTCCCGGCAGTTTCAGCATACTTGGCATAGGAGCTCAAGTCGTAAGACACAACCGAGCAATCGTCCAATGAGTCAGGCTTGGTAATCGTCTCAACAGAAGAGCCACTGGCAGAATGTGGTTCTTCGATAGCGTGAACATTCGATAAATCGTTATCCGAAAGAAAAGTACTCAAATTATCATAGGCTTTTTTATATGCTTCAAATGCAGCTTTAAAATAACTCGCCCATTTCCATTCATCATCAGTCAGTCCTGACGGTCGCGTCGCATAACCAAGTATTGTTCCGACTGACCCTGTGTTCGCAGGACTGTTAAGTGCAGATGGATCCCTATATCCGTTAGCTGATACTGCACTAGACTCCCATGTTGAAGTCGCATTTTGCGCAGGTTCTAAAATATTTGCAGTAACATAGCTACTTGGAGTGGGAATCGCTGACCCCGCTGCATTGACCAAAATGTTATAAGTTTTATCCGCTTCATGTGTATAAAGACTGTAAGAAGACTCCAAACTGCCGGCGTATGTCGATACTTTGCCCGTTTGCGCTGCATACCATGCGGCATCCTCACCCTTTTTGATCAATTCCTCCGTATCTTTGATACCCAATGCAGCAGCCACTCCGGCATGATGTTGGCTCGCGAATGTAGTCCCGCTATCTAAGTCTTCTGCTTTTTTGAGAATGTCTTGCAAGCAGGTCGTTCCAACCACATAGGAACCCGTGTGGGTTTTTCCGTTCTGCACATAGGAAACCGTAACCGTATCTGTAGATTGGATATTGAGACTTTGACCGGCGCGATCCAGCAAATCAGTCAAAGCTGTGCCGCTGCTCATCGTCTCGTGCAGACTGTAATTAGTGAATGTGGTGTAATTGGCTTCGCCTTTGCTGTTCTTCGACCCGTCCACCAGATACTTGCCGTTGTACGTAACATTGGCGTTGTCGTTGATCTGGTCGATGCTCTGGTCGAGCTCCTTTTGGATTTGCGCACGGTCAGCGTCCGTGTTCGTGTCGTTCGCCGCGTTGATGACCTTTTCCTTCAAGGTCTTCAAAATGTCCACCGTGCTCTGTACGGCGCCCTCGGCGACCTTCATCAGACTGTGGCCGTTCTGCGTGTTTTGATTGTCCTGATTCAACGAACGAATCTGCACGCGCATCCGTTCCGAGATCGCGTAGCCCGAAGTGTCGTCCTTCGCGCTGTTGATGCGCATACCCGAAGAGACTTCCTGAAGGCTCTTCGCCAGCGCAGTGTGGTTCCTGTTCAGCGTGTTCAAAGTGTTCAGCGCTGACAGGTTGTTCCGTACTACCATCGACATCCTGATCCACTCCCTTGTTGTTCCCGTTCTTCCATGCGGTATCGATTCCTTCGACACCTTTCCTGTCTAATAGTATATCACAAATATTTATTTATGGAAGAGGGACAAACGTTTTTTTAAACGCTTTTTGAAATTTTTTTCAAAAAAATATTTTCCCGTTGACAGGTGAGAATGGGTATGGTATTATGATATGCGTTGATTGCGAAAGCAACTGGCCTGGTAGCTCAGCTGGATTAGAGTATTTGGCTACGAACCAAAGGGTCGGGGGTTCGAGTCCCTCCCAGGTCACCATCAAAAAAATCAAGGCTTCGAGAGAGTTCTCTCGAAGCCTTTTTTGCTGTAAAAATACCAAGATCGTTCTTAAATTGTTCTTATTTCGTTCTTATTGATTTTTTCCCGTCCATTTCATTCCGCCCTCAAAAGGAATTCCGAACTGCGACAGGACTTTTCCGACGATATGCGCGATTTGCTTTTCCACGGTGTCCGCGTCGCCGTAGAAAGTCAGCATCGGCGGTATGATTGTGCAGCCCAGCGCGGCGGCGTCGGCCATGTTGCGAAGATGCACACGGGACAGCGGCGTTTCCCGCGGCACGAGCGCGAGCTTGCGCCCTTCCTTCAGGCAGACGTCTGCGGCGCGGAGCAAAAGATTATCCGCGTACCCGCTCACGATTCCAGCTAAGGTTTTCATACTGCACGGCATCACGATCATACCGTCTGTCGGAAACGATCCGCTGGCAATAGCGGCCGCCATGTCTCGCGGATCATAATGTGCATCGGCGAGCGCCGTCAAATCTTCCAACCGAAGCGAGGTCTCGCAGTCGAGTGTCCTCACCGCCGCTTCGGTCACGACAAGATGCGTTTCAATACCCGCCCCACGCAAGGCCCGTAACAATTCATACCCCAAAACAACGCCGCTGGCGCCGGAAATGCCAATCACTAAACGCATAAATTTAACTCCTTTTTATGAAAATGTTGCACGCGCGGCAGTCCGGCGGACTGTCGCGTAATATTGCAAGATATTTGCTGGAAATTTTCTCGGGCTGTTAAAATGTTTCACGTGAAACAATAGAACACAACCTGAAAGTATTATGAAAACCACATTCTTAAAACGTTTCTATTATAATATCATACTTCACCGAGAAGTTGAAGAATGCGCATCTTCGTGGTATAGTTTTGGACGAAGACTGCAAAGGAGAGATGATATGTTTTTTTCGGCGATAGGATTGGCGTTGGTGTTTGGCGTTTTGCTTTTTGCGCGGGCGCGGCAAGTCAAAGAGTTGACGGGAAAATGGCGCATGGCGCTGTACGGAGCGTTGGGAATCGTTTTCTGCGGATATATGGCCGACAGTTTATTCTCCGGCATTTTCCATTGGTATGGAACGGCAGGGCTGTTGCTTTCCGTCGGCGGCGATGCCGCGTGGATCGGTGGACTCATGTGTCTCGTGATTTGGGTTGGATTGCGCGCGGCGATGCGATTTCGCTATGAGAACAGCGAAGGGAGCGCGACCGCTGCAGTGGGACGCGCCGGTTCGCGGCTCGACATCCTCGTGATTGTAATCGCGGGCCTTGCACTGTCGGAACTCGTACCAAATTTTATGGGCAGCCTCAACATGATGCGTCTTGACCTTACCGCGCCGCTCGTGACGAAACAGGTGAAGTTTCAGATGATGCACACCTATGAAAAGAAGGAGGGACGCCGGAACTCAAAGCGACGCGACGCCGTTTTCCTGCGGGAAGACGGCAAGGAACTGACAATCCCGATGCCTGTCAAGAATACCTTCGACGAGCAAGACCCACTTTTGGCAATCACGTCGGCGAAAGCGGGAACGCCGATGGAGCTGACCTATTATCCTAAGAGCAGAGTGGTCGTTTCTGTGCGGTCATTGTAACATTTATATAAAAACTCCCTTCGACGTTCAAAAAACGTTGAAGGGAGTTTTGCTTTGCCTTGAAATCAGCCGAAGGTCGGGATGCCTTCCGAGCCGATTTGTACCGTGTGGGTCTTGGATTGGCCGTTGGTCGAGAAGAGCGGTTCGTCGATGTTGAACTCGTAGGGATCGGTCATGATCCATTGACCGGTCCAGCTTTCACCCGTGTTGGTGAGATCGATGGCGCGCCGGAAGGAGTAAGGGAACGTTCCCTTGAAGAAGGCCTTGCCCGAATCGAGCGCAAAGACGTCCATCTGGCGTCCGACGCCCATCTGTGGGCTGGCGAAGCCGTAGTCTACATAGAGGAAATTCTTGTTGCCGCCCGTATGCACGAAAACGGGGTTGATCCCGGGGCCGCCGACAAACTCTTTTTTGTAGAGCACCTTGCCGTCCAGTATGATGTTCAGCACGCCGCCGCCAACGTCCACCATGAGATTGTCGAGCTTTCCGGAGCCGTCGTCATAGAGGGACACGACGTCTGCGGGATAGGTGGTCAGCTCCTCGCAGTAGGAGGCGGGACCGAGCTTGTATTTCGGGTTGAACATGCCCGGCCGTTCGTCGAACCCGATGGTTGTCGTGATGGTTCCCGCGGCGTAGGGCGCAATCTCATACTGGTTGAAATAGAACGTCACACCGCGGGGGCCGATGACCCAGGAAGCCTTGTCGTGGATAATCTGGTCCGCGACGGTGGATTCCATGCTGTCAAAGAACGACCCTTGCCTGTTTTCCTCGTAGAGCTTTGCGATAATGGTTTCCACGAGCTGCTCCCCGTCGGGGAACACCTGATGGAGCGAAAGCCGCTCGCCGGTGGACGCGTCGAAATTCACGCCCTTGAAGTTCTGCCCGCCGTGGGCGCCGCCGGTGTAGAACCATTGCGTTTCGAGGAAAGACAGAACAAGCGCGTCTGCGCGCTTCACAATCAAATCCCGCTCGTTGGTGTGACCGCCGAAGGAACTGGCGTAGCCGCTTTCCTTGCGCTGGGCGTAATCCCGCAGCGCTTCCTCGCGTCCGGCGCCCTGTTCGCGGTACGCTTCCTGCGTCGTACTGTTGTTGTACGCTTCCAGCGCTGCCGCCAGCTTCGGGAAATTCTTCGCGCTGAGCATCGAGCGCCCGTCCCCGTCGGCGAGGTACAGCTCCGGCCATGTCTGCGTGAACGCGACTTTCCCCTCCGCCATCGCCTCGTAATGTTGGACTTTTTTGTACAGCCCGAACGAGCGGAGCGAGGGATCGACAGCCAGCGTTCCGAGAGGTGCCCCCTCGCTCGGCTCGAAGTCCTCGGAGACTTCCGCCGGTTCCTCCGCGCATGCGACACCCAGCGGCGCGAACAGTGCGGAGGCGAAAAACGAGAGCGCCAACGCTAAGCCAAATGATTTCTTCTTTTTCATAAAAACTTTCCTCCTTATAAAAAAGCAGCCTTCCCCTTTGGGGAAGGTGGCAGCCGAAGGCTGACGGATGAGGTCTTGTTGACGTTGCTGGATACCTCACCCACCGCCTTCGGAGCAACATGCCACTGGCATGTTGCTCCCCTCCCCATGGGGGAGGGCTATGTTTCTCTTTTTTAGAACGATCCGCCGCCGCCGCCGTGGTTCTCGTCCCTTGCACTGCTGCCGCCGGAGCTCTTCGACTTCTTCGTGCGCGTCACGTTCATGAACAGGAAGCGGTCGTCGCTTTCCGTCAGGTCGAAGCTGCCGTCCGTCAGGTATTCGCTGGCCCGTGCCGCCGGGGTCACGTTGCTCATGCTGCTGATCAATGTCTCGCGCACGCCGTAACCGCCGAGGGCACCGACGACCAGCGCGATGAGAGCTGCCATGATACTGAAGCCCGCCGACGGATCGAAGGGTTTGCCCTCCGTCGCGAAGTAATCGAGTTCCTTCTCAATAGCTGACGTGTATTTCAGGAACGCTTCGCCGTATTTGTTTTCCTTGAGCTTCGGCACCATTTCGTCCTTGATGTACTGGATGCCCGCGTCGTCGGTGATTTTCGCGCGCATCGGATTGTCCGTGGATATATAGTACTCCCGCTTTTTCGGGTCCACCGAGACGAGCAGTACGATGCCGCCGTTCGGCGCGCCGCGATAGCCCTGGTCGAGAAGAGCGTTCGCCACTTGACCGATGCTGCGCCCTTGCATCGACGGCTGAGTTACGATGCCGATACGGACGTTATGCTTTTTCTCGATGCGCTGGATTTCCGCGGTCAGCGCCTGGACTTCCGATGTGGAAAGCACTTTCGCGTTATCGTAGACCGCGCCTGCCGCTTCGGCCTGCGCGCCGAAAGCGGAAAACGCCAAGGCGAGGCACAGCGCGAAGCAGATTGTCAAAATCGAAGAAATCTTTTTCATTTCGCCATACCTCCCTTAAATAAACAATTTCGCGATGAAATAGGTGATGATCATTACGACAGCGGCTGAACCTGCGAAATACATCATCGCCTTCGACTTGTCATAGGGCAGGCTTCCGACGAATTTTCCGGTCTGGCCGTTCATCATGAAGGTGTAAGGCTGGCCGTTGTAACGCGTCGTCAGGATCCAGACCGGCACCATCGCGTAGGAGACGTTGCCGCCCGACTTGATGACCGCGGCGGACTCCACCGAGCAGTTGTCATAACCCTCGACGGTGTCCTGCAATACCTCGACAGCGCTGGCCTCGACGCGTTTGTCTGCGCGTGGGACGGACATCTCGGCGTCCTCGTCGTATTTGTCCGCCAGATACCCGGTGAAATACGCGGCGCTGAACGGCACCATCTCGCTGTAGTCAAACGGTTCGATGCTTTCCATATAGTCGTTGTCCATCTTCGAGCTGCCGTCCACCGGAATCTTCTCGAAGTCCATGGTACCGCTGCGGGTGCAGCTGTAAACGCTGGTTTCGGTGATCGTCTCGTCGGAAGTTTCAACTACGCTGATGCTCTCGGCGCGGAACTCCGCGTGCGCTTCGACGCTGGAGTCGAAGAGCCAGAACGGCACGTACATCGGCTGGATATCCTCGACGCGGTTGTTCGCAGTGAACGCGTCCGGGAGCAGCCGTTTGCCCTTGTAAAATTCCTTCAGCGCCGCCACCGCGTCCTGCTTCGTCTTCTTGAACGGAATCACGAAGTCGGGCTTCAGCATTCCGGTGAAGCGGTTCGGCAGCATCGTCGGGTTGCCGCAGTAGCAGCACTCTGTCGCCATCGTGTTCTCGTCGGCGACGATCTCCGCGCCGCAGGAGGAGCAGGTGAAGGTCCGCATCGCGGACATCTCGTCCTCGCTCCATTCGCCTCCGGCGGCTTCGGTGTCCCATTTCGCTTCCTCGGCTTCCCGCGCTTTTGCCGCGAGCTCCTGCTTTTTCTGAAAAAGCTCTTCGACAGCGCTGATTTCCAGCTCTGTGCCGCAATATTCGCAGGTCACTTTGTCATTTCCGGGCTGGAACGAAAGCGGCGCTTCGCAATGCGGACATTTGTAGCTTACAGAAGTGTCAGCCATATTTTTGCCTCCTTATTACCTTATATCTTTTATTTCAAAATCGGAAAAACCGATTTCAAAACCCATTGAATAGTTCTAAATCGAGCCTTCCTCAGGCCAGCCGTCCGGGCCGACGTGGTAACGGGCGCGTGCCTGCTCTTCTTCATAGAGCTGTTTGTGGTCGGAACGTATCACGTCTATAGTCTTCATCCATCGGAAAGGCTCGGCCACTTCCTCTCCGGGCGCCACCGCCTCGCACAGGCAGAAGTCCCCCGGCGAGATCATCGGCAGGATCAGCTTGTCGTCCTCGTCCTCCGGAGGCGACGCCAACATCGTCAGCGGGCGCGAGCCGGGCAGACGCTCTATGCCGTCCGCCGAGAGCTGATAGACGCGAAGCTCATGGGGCAGAGATTTATCATCGGGAGCGACGTCCGCATAAAGATAGCGCCGTCCGTCCATCAGACTGACGAAAGTGAAGCGCTGGTAGCGCAGCGCCTCCTCCTCGACAAATTCATGGTCGCCGAGACGAATCTTTAGTCCGCCCACCTGCAGTATCGCCGTACTGCCGTCGCCCATCGGCACGCGGACCGGCATGAAGGGCTCCACCTCGAAGCTCCATGCCGCCGCCCCGAAGTTGTAAGGCTCGATGAAAAGCTCCGGCGCGTCGCCGAAAAAGATTGTCGCCGTGTAAACCATCAGCCCCGTGTCGTAACGATCCGCTGTAGGAACGATGCTCCGGGGCGTGAAGTAGAAGGTCGCGCCCCGCCCGAACAGAGTCCATTGCAGATGGCCTTCCTCCAACTGCTTGAAAAGCCTGTCCTCTAAATCATCCCATAAGGCCACCCCCGGATAATCGGCGCGGAGCCGTTCGGCAATCATGCCGGGCAGCACTCCCGTATCCGCAAAGACGTCGTCAAGCGCTAATTCTTCGCCTCTCCTTGAATTGAAATTGCGCCCCGTGACGCCGTACCGCCCGCGGTGACCTCCCTGATAAGCGGCGTGGGACTCCAATATGCTGGTGACGACCCCGTCCATGCGCTGCACATACCGGCTGTGGTAAATCGCCATGCCTTCCCCGGCCAGCGCCGTCGCTTCCTCCTCTTCGGCTTCATCGCCGAGGATTGAGAAAAGACGCTCCAGCTCGCCGGGGCTTTCGAAACAGCCGAAGCCCGACCACGGCATTTTCCAGTTGACGCCCTCCACCGTTTCCCGCCGTTCTCTCAATATCGCCGGAAGCGGGCGAAAAGGTCCACGCCCGTAAGGG
>CACYUQ010000085.1 GCA_902777615.1 uncultured Selenomonadaceae bacterium | reverse complement strand
CGAACTGGCCGTCACGCGGAACCGCCGCATCGGTTTCGTGTTCCAAAACTTCAACCTGCTATCGCGTATCAGCGCGGCGGACAACGTGGCGCTGCCGCTGGTCTACGCGGGCGTCGGCCGCAAGGAGCGCGAGAAAAAGGCGAAGAAGATCCTCGAAGCGGTGGGGCTCGGCGATCGGGCCGAGCACCAGCCGAACGAGCTCTCCGGCGGCCAGCGCCAGCGCGTGGCTATCGCCCGAGCGCTGGTCAACGACCCGCATATCATCATGGCGGACGAGCCCACGGGCAACCTGGACACCAAGTCGACGAAGGAAATCATGGAAATTTTCGAAGGGCTGCATCAGGAAGGCCGCACGATCATCCTCGTGACGCACGAGCCGGACATCGCGGCCTGCGCCAGCCGCCAGCTCCTCGTCCGGGACGGGCTGATTACCCGGGACGCAGGCAAGGGCGAGATCATGGACGTCGTATAAGGGGGGAGCAACTTGTTATTCACGGAAAGCGTTCGCATCGCTGTCAACGCGCTTTTTGCCAATAAGCTACGCTCCCTGTTGACGATGCTCGGCATCATCATCGGCGTCGGCGCGGTCATCGCGATGGTCGCCGTCGGCATGGGCGTGACCCAGCGCGTGACGGACTCCATCGCGAGCCTCGGCAGCAATATGCTAATCATCCGTCCGGGCGCGTCGATGTCCGGCGGCCTCCGGGGCGCGGCAGGCTCGCGCACCACGCTGAAGTATGAGGACGCCACGGCCATCAAGAAGAAGATCAAGGACATCGACTACGTTTCCCCGACGGTGCAGAAGAATTACCAAGTCGTCTACGGCAACCAGAACTGGAATACCTCGGTCACCGGTGTGACCCAGGAATACATGTCGATTCGCGACCTCAAGGTCATGACCGGCTCCTTCATCACCGAGGACGACATGAACACCCGAAATCGCGTCGCGGTCATCGGCATGACCGTCGCATCGAATCTCTTCGGCGAAGCGAACCCGGTGGGCAAGACCATCCGCGTCAACAACCAGCCCTACCGCGTCATCGGCGTGTTGGAGAGCAAGGGCCAGTCTTCGGTGGGTCAGGATCAGGACGACGTCGTGATCGTACCGCTGACCACGGCCATGGACCGTCTCTTGGCCGTCACCTATGTGCAGACCATTAACGTACAGGTTTCCAGCCCGTCGAAGATGGACGAGGTGCAGTCGCATATCGAGACGCTGCTCCGGCAGCGCCACCATCTAACCGGCACGAAGAGCGACGATTTTCAGGTGCAAAACCTGACGAGCCTGATGTCAACGATGAACGAGACCACGACGATGCTGACCCTGTTCCTCGGCAGTATCGCGGCCATCTCGCTTATCGTCGGCGGCATCGGCATCATGAACATCATGATGGTCTCGGTCACCGAGCGCACCCGGGAAATCGGAATCCGAAAGGCGCTCGGCGCGACCTTCAAGGACATCATGACCCAGTTCCTGATCGAGTCTGTCGTCATCGGCGTCATCGGCGGCGTGCTCGGCATCGTCTTCGGCATTGCCGCGGCCCAGGCCATCTCGAAATTCGGCGACTTCCAGACGGTCATCACCGCTGCGCCGATCTTCCTGTCCTTCGCCTTCTCGGTAGGCATCGGCCTGTTCTTCGGCATCTACCCGGCTAGAAAAGCGGCCCTGCTCGGCCCGATTGAAGCGCTGCGGTACGAATAAAGGGCAAAAAACTTCCGCGCGAGGGTTTCTCCCCCCGCGCGGTGGTTTTTTTGCTCCTGACTTCGAGGGGACGAACTCCCAAAAGAAATTTAACGAATCCCAAATTATGGCAAGCACCTTTCATAAGGAAGCATAATACAAGTGTTTGGTGAATGTAATAGATGATACTATAAACAGAAAGGAGGAAGGGCGATGCGGAAAGCAGAGGTTTTTGTCAATATCCCGGTGAAGCGCGTAGCGCAGGCGTATTCGTACCGCGTGCCGGAGCCGCTGTCGCGCATTGGCGTAGGCTGGCGCGTCGTCGTGCCCTTCGGCGGGCGTCGTGTCGAAGGCTTTGTCGTAACGCTGTCGGAGGCGAAAGATGATGCCCGCCTGAAAGACGTTGCGGACGCGGTAGACGACGAGGCTTGGTTCACGCCACAGATGATTGAAGCGGCCCAGCGGCTCGCCGATTTTTACCTCTGCCCGCTGTCGGAAATCATGCGCCTGTTCATGCCAGGCAAGAGCGGCGTCAAGATCACGGTGCGCTACGAGCCCCGCGAGGTCTCCGAGGACGCGTCACTCTGGAGTGTCGAGGCGTACCGCCGTATCTACGAAACGACACGGGAGACAGGAGCGCCGCACCTTTCGGAGCTGCGCCAATCGCTGCCGGAGCTTGCGAAATCCCTTCCCGACCTATTGGAGACCATGCTCCGCCACCGTTGGCTGCAAAAGACCTACCATGCGAAAAAGCGGTCGTCGGAGCGCTTCATCGAGCGCCTCAGCCTGACGGAAAACCTGACGGAAGAACGACGGGCCGCGTTCCGCCGTCGCCCCGCGCAGCTTCGTCTGCTGGACGCGTTAGCGGCATGCGGCGGTGAGACGGACGTGCCGAAGCTGTTGCAACAGGGCTTTTCCCGCACGGTCATCCGTGCCCTGACCGAGAGCGGCACGGCGACGCTGTCCCGCATCCGCGACCTTCGTGACAGTTACCGCAAGGAGCCGTCGGACGGCGCAACGCTGCCGCCGCTATCGAAGGACCAGAAAAAAGCGCTGGACGCCATCCTCCCGGCGGTCGAGACGGAAGAGGCGCGGGTCTTTCTGCTGCACGGCGTCACGGGCAGCGGAAAGACCCGAGTATATCTCGAAGCGGCGGCCCGGGCCCGAAGTCTCGGCAAGCAAGCCGTCGTATTGGTGCCGGAAATCGCACTGACGGGGCAGATCGTGCGCACGTTCCGCGCGACCTTCGGTGACGACGTCATCGTCATCCACAGCCGCCTCAGCGTCGCCGAGCGAAACGACGCGTTCTTCCGCATCCGTCGCGGAGACGCCGGCGTCGTCGTTGGTGCGCGGTCGGCGCTCTTCACGCCGACCGCAAACCTCGGCCTCGTCGTCATGGACGAGGAGCAGGATATGTCCTACAAGCAGGACGACGCGCCCCGTTACCACGCCCGGGTCGTTGCCGAGACGCTGGCCCGGCTCCACAGCGCGACGCTGATCCTCGGCAGCGCAACGCCGTCGCTGGAATCCTACCATCGCGCGCAGACCGGAGAACTTACCTATCTCGCCATGCCGCATCGTATCGGCGGTCGCCCTCTGCCGACCTCAAACGCTGTCGATATGCGCGCCGAACTTCGGGCGGGCAACCGAAAGGTCCTGTCCCGCGCGGTGCAGGAAATGCTACGCGAGACGAAGGAGAAAGGGGAGCAGGCCATTCTGCTGCTGAACCGGCGGGGCTACTCGACCTTCGTGATGTGCCGTTCCTGCGGCTACGTCGTCGTCTGCCCCGAGTGCAGTCTCCCGATGGCCTATCACAGGAGCGGTCGGATGCTCTGCCACAATTGCGACATCCAGTCCGCGCCACCGGACCTTTGCCCGAAATGCGGCAGCGCCTATATCCGCTACTTCGGCACGGGCACGGAAAAGCTGGAAACCGAGCTGGCCGAACTCTTGCCTGAAGTGCGCGCCGTCCGGATGGATCGCGACACGACACAGAAAAAATTCGCCCACAGCGAAATCTTGCAGGCGTTCCGCGCAGGCGCATACGATATACTGCTCGGCACCCAAATGGTCGCGAAAGGCCACGACATCCCGAACGTCACGGCCGTAGGCGTCGTCAGCGCCGACGCCGCGCTCAATATGCCGGACTTCCGTGCTGCGGAGCGATGCTTCATGCTGATCACGCAGGCATCGGGCCGCGCGGGACGAGGTGACACGCCGGGACGCGTGCTCGTGCAGTGCTACACGCCGGACCATTACGCGGTCCAATCGGCGCTGGCGCAGGATTATCAGAGCTTTTACGCGCAGGAACTGAAGATGCGGGAAATGCTGTTCTTCCCGCCCTTTTGCCGCCTAATCAAGCTGACCTTCCACGACGAGGACGAAGGAAAGGCGAGGGGAGAGGCGGAAGCGTTCCGCCAACGATTCCTCGCAGCCTTTGCCGGGGACGACCGCCATCGGCTCATCGGTCCCGCGCCCGCCGTAATCGAGAAATACCGAGGTGTCTACCGCTTCGACGCATTGATCAAGACCGCTGCGCTCCCCGAGGCGCAGGCGTTTTTACGGCGGGACGGGCTGCACCTTCGGCAGGACGTCTGGATTGACGTCGACCCGATTTCCGTTTGATTCCGGCATAAAAAATTCCCTCGTTTCCGGCGAAAGCCAAAGGAAACGAGGGATTATTTATGTACGTATCACTCTTTTTTCGCCCAGACCTCTGCCATGAACTCCGCGTAAATCGCGTCGAGGTGCTGCACGAGCACGCTGAGCATCAGCTGGATCATCTTGCTGTCAAACGTCTCGTCAACGAACGGCAGGCAGATGTCGAGGTACACGACGCCATCCTCCCGCAGATAATACTTGAAAATTTTGAACTGCGTATTCAAATGGTTCAGATAGCTCTGGATTTTTTCCCGCTTGTCCGCCGCGACGCCGGTCACGACCTGCGTGCGGATAATCGTGAACACGCTTGTATCAATAAAAATCGCCATCGGAAGGATCTGGCCCGTCGTCTCGATGCGCGACCGAAACACCACCGTATTATAGGCGTCCTCCAGCGACTCCGTGCTGAACACGTTGATATTGTTCTCCATCAGGAACTCTTGGAATTTTACGGCCTTCGTGTTTTCCTCCGCGCCGCTCTTCTTTTTGTTCGCCATAGCTTCTCCTCCTGCCTGGTCTTTTGGATTTTCCGTAGGCTATCACATACCACAAGGGCATATTTTCTCGCTAAGCTCACGCTTCGCCTTCGGCTCGCATTCACTAAATCATATTATACCATGTTTTCGCCGTTCGTGTAGAGAAACTTTTCCTATTTTAGGAACGATTGAGATTTGTGCCGGTTCATGCTACAATGAAAACGCGGCAGCACGAAAGGGGGAGCGGGTATGGACGTAGACCGTCAAAGGAGAATCGTCGTCACGGCGTATTTGACGTATATCGTCGCTTTTTATATGGTATTGTTTTGGAAAATCGAGCCGTTCTGCTCCTATGTGAGCACGTTTGGCTTAATCGGACATTTTCTGACGTTCCCGCTCTATTGGTTCGGGCTGAACATCCATCGTGGGGAACGACGCTGGCCTTGGATCTGGTTCACGGCCACCGGCGTTTTCTACTTCCTCGGCGACTTCCTCTGGGCCTATTATGCCGAATGGCTCGGAACCGGCATTGATTCCCCGTCTCCCTGCGACGTCTTTTATCTGCTGAATTCCTACACCTGCTGCTGCGCGTTTATCTGCTATATGCGCCAAATCGGGGATATGCGGTCGGACGCAGCGCTCATCGACATCATCCTTTCCGTCGCGGCCCTCGGCGGGCTGCTGTACCGCTTCATCATCCTGCCGCTGGTGCTGGACCCGTCCGTCGGGCTGTTTACGATGTTCTTCCACGCGAATATGAGCGTAATCGACTTAGCGCTGTTCACGGGCATCCTGATCGTCATCTTCGGCACGGCGCACAGCCGATTCTACACAAAGCGGACGTTGCTCCTCGGCTTGGGCTTTTTCCTCTGCTGCTTCGTGGAGCAGCTCTCCTTGGCCATCGAGGTCTACGACCTTTCCTTCGGCTACCTGTTCGAGCCCTTATGGACCGTACCTTTCTGGTTCTTCGCACTGACCGCCACCTATCCCGATGAGGACGAAATCGACGAACAGGAGAAGGCAGCGTTCCACCATCGATGGGACGCGCCGCTCCATTATATGCGCGTCTTCCTGCCGTACCTCTTGGCGGCGGCGATCCTGTTCTTGCTCGGCCCGAAAGAAGCCCTGCAAAGCACGTTCTTCAGCACGGTATTGTACCTGACGGCGGCACGCGCCATACTATCAACCTTCCAATGCCTGCGCGGCCAAAGCGCACAGACCCAGATATGACGAAACCCGGCTTTTACACCACGATGCTTGACGCAACCGATAAAGTATGCTATGATAATATGCGTTCTGGAACGGCGCAGCCTGCCGCCAGAGCCCAACATTCGGAGTGGTACTCAAGTGGCTGAAGAGGACGGTTTGCTAAATCGTTAGTGGGGCAACCCAGCGGAGGTTCAAATCCTCTCCACTCCGCCATTATGACAAGAATGCAGGGTACCGGAAAAACCGGTGCCCTGTTATTTTTGTATACATGTTTCAAATACGCCTGGAATATGGACAAACATCAAAAATCATTGTACAATAAAACGAAATTTGCACAAAAAGAACATCATTGAAATAAATGTCTTTTGTGAAAAGATTTTGTCCGCTGGGAGTTTATTTCTGGTTTAGGAGGAACGATATGGGACTGATTGTGAAAAAATTTGGCGGCAGTTCGGTGGGAACCACGGAAAAGATCATGGCCGTGGCCAAGCGGATATTGGCCGAGAAGCAGCCGGACGACCAGATTGTCATGGTGGTTTCCGCGATGGGGGACACGACGGACGATCTGATCGCGCTGGCGAAGCGGATTGACGAAGAGCCGTATCGTTACGAACGGGAAATGGATATGCTGCTGACCACCGGCGAGCAGGTTTCCATCGCCCTCTTGACGATGGCGTTCCGCAGCCTGGGGCAGAAGGCGATTTCCCTGACCGGCGCGCAGGCGGGGATGTACACGAATTCCGTTCATACGAAGGGCAAAATCGTCGACATCCAGCCGAAGCGCGTCCTGGACGAGCTAAACAACGGCAACATCGTCATCGTCGCGGGCTTCCAAGGCGCGGACGCATTGGGTGACCCCGTCACCTTAGGGCGCGGCGGTTCGGACACGTCAGCGGTGGCCCTGGCCGGTGCACTCAAGGCCGACAGCTGCGAGATATACACGGACGTGGACGGAATCTATTCCGCTGACCCGCGCGTAGCGCCGGACGCACGCCGCATGCAGGAAATCACCTACGACGAGATGCTGGAAATGGCCCGTCTCGGCGCCGGCGTCATGCAGCCACGTTCCGTGGAAATGGGCAAGCATTTCAATATCCCCATCCATGTACGTTCGACGTTCACCAACAAACCGGGAACGATGATTAGGGAGGCATATACGATGGAAGAGAAAGATTTTGTAATTCGCGGCGTGGCGCATGACGAGAAGGTCGTCAAAATCGCCATACTCGGCATTCCGAATAACCCGGGCATCGCCCATCAGATTTTCTCCACGCTGGCGGAAGCGCATATTGTCGTGGACATGATCGTCCAGAGCATCCGCAACATCGAGAAAAACATCACGGATATGGTCTTCACGATTGCGGCGGACGATCTCACGAAGGCGCGTCCGATTGTCGATCAGGTCGCCAACAAAATGAACGCCATCGCCGTGCTCGTCGAGGACGATGTCGCAAAGGTGTCCATCGTAGGCGTCGGTATGCTCGGCAATCCGGGCATCGCGGCCCGGATGTTCGGTGCGCTGGCTTCGGCGGACATCAATATCGACGTCATCAGTACTTCGGAAATCAGCATTTCCTGCCTCGTCAAGTCGACCGCCATCAAGAAAGCGGTCAACGCCATCCACAGCGAGTTCTTCCCGGCGAAGGCCGAATAATATTGTATACATCTCAAAACGCGCAGGAAAACGGAAATAACAATAGAATATAAATGCCTGTAATTTTTGTATAAAGGAGACTTTACAATGGAAATGAGCATGGCAGCGTCCCACGCTGTAGGAAAGAACCTGAGCGACGCCATTTTCGGCGCCAGTGCCGCGGCAAAGGCTGCGACGGCGAAGTTCGGCGCTGAAAAGGTCACTAACGCGACCATTGGGGCCATCATTGACGAGCAGGAAAAGCTCGCCTGCATCCCGACGATGGAAAAGGTATTCCGTTCTCTGCCGATGACCGATGTCATCGACTATGCGCCGATTGCCGGACTGCCGGACTATCTGAACGCGGTGCAGGGCTTGACCTTCGCCGACCAGAAACCCGACGGCTATGTGGCGGCGGTCGCCACGGCCGGCGGAACGGGCGCGGTTCATCACGCCATCGCAAACTATTCCGAAGTCGGGGACGAGGTGCTGACCTCCGACTGGTATTGGGGGCCGTACAACGCGCTTTGCCGCGAGGGAGGACGCAAGCTGACCACGTACCAATTGTTCGACGAACAGCAAAATTTCAATATCGGCGCCTTCAAGGACAAGGTCTCGGCGCTGCTCAAAAAGCAGAATTCACTGCTCATTATCATCAATACTCCGGCGCACAACCCGACGGGTTACAGCCTCTCGGAAGAGGACTGGGTACAGGTTCTCGACGTCTGCAAGGCCGAAGCCAAGAAAGGCGATAAAAAGGTCAGCATTCTCGTGGACGTCGCCTATATCGACTACGCTGGGGAAAAGAACGAGGCCCGCAAGTTCATGAAGCAGTTCGGCGGCCTACCCGACAATATGTTCATCATGTTCGCTTTCAG
>CACYUQ010000084.1 GCA_902777615.1 uncultured Selenomonadaceae bacterium | reverse complement strand
GACTTTATGATGGATGTCAACCTGGTTGCCCGGAAGATAGGCGATAATCTTCTCCCGGTCTGTCAGCCGAATCGCCAAATCGTCGCGCGTGACAGGATTGAAATAAGGCATGATTGCCTTGAAAGCCTCAAAAAGTTCTTCCCCGGTCATAATTAAATCCCCCTCTTGCAATGTAAAATTACATTCCGTGCTTCTCTTATTCTACATAAAATAAAGAATCCCTGCAAGCGTAAAAAAAAAAATCAAATTATGAACGCGATTACGGTACTTTCACAATTTTACCCCGATCCTATGGAGCGTCAGCACCGTTTGCAATGTAGCGCTGACGGCCAGGTGTGGGTATGCGGCGAGTTCTTCGGCGGTGGTGACGCCGTGGGTGACGCCGCAGAAAGAGACGTTGGCGTTTTTCGCGGCGGCGGCGTCGGTGGCGCTGTCGCCGGTGTAGAGCGCGTCTTCCGGTGCGAGGCCGAAACGGGACAGAGCGAGGCGGATGCCCTCGGGGGACGGCTTCAGCTCTTTCACTTCCTCGCAGCCGATGATGAAGTCGACGAGATATTCCGCCTTGTCCCGAACGAAAGCTTCACGGATGCGGTGCGAGGTTTTCGACGAGATGATCGCGATTTTCGCGCCGTGTTCGCGAAGTGCACGCAGCGTAGGAAGCGCTTCCGGGTAAAAGTGCGTGTTCGCGGTCATATAGGTATCGGCAAGGGCGCGGTAATGCGTCAGGAACGTTTCGATTTCCCCGTTGTCCGTCAGTCCGGTGATGCGCCGCACGGCGTCCCGCATTGGAAGCCCTATCGTGCGCTCGATGGTGATGTCATCGACGGAGGGGAGGCCAAACGCTTTCATCGTGCGATGAAAGCATCCTGTAATCCCCTTCGACGAGTCGGCAAGCGTGTAGTCGAAGTCGAACAGATAACAGGAGTAAAACGCCGGGACGATTTGTTCATTTGTCATGCGATGGTCCCCTTTCTGCCCTTTATTATACCAAAAATTGAATAAAAAATTCTGTCCTTTTTTTCTGTTCGCATGTTATAATAGGAACGGACCGCAAAAACCATAGAACGAACAGAGAGGAGGTGACAGGGGAAGGTTCATGGCATGGATTTACGCAGTTAGAAAAGGACACGCGCCCGGGCTTTATCATGACGTCGTGGAATATCAGAAGGCGCTCGACGGTTTTTCGGGCGCGGAGGGACGCCGCTTTCAGGACGAGGAGGCGGCGCGTCGGTATCTCTCGGGTGAGACGCCGACGAAGAAGGGCATTTATGCGGTACGGCGCGGCCGTGTGCCCGGCATTTATTACAGTGCCGCGGAATGTGAGGAGCAGGTCCGCGGCTACAACGGCGCTGAGAGCCAGCGGTTTTCAACATTGGAGGCCGCAAAGCGCTATATGATGGGCGACAAGGCGCCGCGACGCAACATCGTCCGCGCGCCGCAAAAAGTGCCGCACAGCGTCCGGGGGCGCACCGCGCATCATCCGGGCGCGAAATCGCAGCTCGTGCCGGAAGGCCGGACCGGGCGCGGAGCGCCGATCAAGATTTACACCGACGGCGGCTGCCTCGTCCATGAGGACGGCGCGGGTGGCTATGCGGCGGTGATTTGCCTGCCGAACGGCAATCGCAAAGAACTGTCGGGCGGCGTCGATATGACGAACAGCTCGCGCATGGAGCTGTTGGCCGCGGTGGCGGCGCTCCGGACGTTGGAGAGCGTCGCGAAAATCGGCGCGTCGGTGGAGCTTTACACGGACAGTCAATATCTGTATCAGGGCGTCACATCACGAATTTGGCAGACATCCGGCCCTATTGAGGCGCTTTTGAACAACGACCTTTGGACAGAGCTTTCCAATCTCGTCGAAGCTTATGAGATTGAATGGTTATGGGTCAAGGGGCACAACGGCAACCTGATGAACGAGCGCTGCGATTGGCTCGCGACGGCGGCGGCAAAGCGGACCGTCGCGGAAAAGAAGTGGGTGCCGGATTTCGCCAAGCAGCTGGAGTCGGCGAAGAACCGCATCAAGGAGCTGGAGCGCATCAACCAAAAGCTGACCAGCGATGCAGACCGGTTCCATCTGTTGACGGACGGCAAGCTTTCCACCGCAGATAAGGATCTCTTCCACGCGGTCTATCACGAGAGCCTGGCGGGCTTCGTCCGTTGGAAATTCCGTCGCTGGTTCACAAAGCAGCGGCATTGACAGGAAAGCGAAACGAAAAGAAAACAAAACAAAACAAAAGTAAAGGGACTGTCGCATGAAAGCGAGGAGCTTCATGGACAGTCCCTTTTTGCGTGGATATTTATATTTTTTTTATATAAATTTTGGTTGAAGAATCGTATTATTGCGGCAATGTTTCGATATGCGTCGTTGTCCTGAGGTCGATCTCGAAAGTGCGGGGCCAGGGGAAGCGAGCCGTGACGGTGCAGTCGGCGGCGCGGAGCCGGAGCGTCGATCCTTGCGTCTCGAAGGTGTACGGGGTGCGGTAGGCGGCGGTGTCGACGAAGCGCGCGCGGCGATTTTCCATGGCTTTTTCGAGGAGCATTGAGCCGAGCGGGTAGTTGTAGTTGTATTCGAGGCCGCGGCCGTTCTGCGCGCCGCATTTTTCGAGGGAGTAGTTCAGATGGTCGACGACATCCTTCAGATAGTAACAGTCTTCAAGCATTCTGCCGTCGAGGAACGAAAGATGCGCGGCGGCGACGCGCAGGGCGTCGTCTTCCGTCGCTGCGCGTCGCTGGGCGATTTGCAGCAGGACGGCGTGGGCGACGGCGGCGCCGACAGAATTGCTGGCGGTGTTCCAGCCTGCGTAAGCGGCGAGGGCGTGAATCGGCGTCCCGGTTTCGATCAATACGGGGAGCAAGGTTTCATCGAGGCATAAATGTTCGGCGAGGTCGACGAGGGCGACGGCGCGTTTTTTGTCGAGCAGTGCGTTGATTTCGGCAGCGGCGTTGTTGCGATGGACTTTTGTCGGCTTGTCGAAGGCGGAGAGGTATAGCGTGAAGTCGGCGGCTTCGGGGGACGCTGCGAGGACGCCGCCGCAGAAGCGGATTTTTTCCCGTGCTGTTTCGCTCAGCGTCGCGCCCATATACGGCAGGACACGGCTCGAAGCGGAATCGTCGCAGTAAGCCGGCGCCACGCGGGGGGAGAAACTCTCACGCTTGGCTTCGGCGGCGGCGAGCATTAAGAGGGCAAGCTCGTCGGCGCCCTGCGTGAGGAAAACGCGGTCTTCGCCGATTCGTTTTTTCGCGAGGGTTTCCGCGAGTTGTTGCAAAACCAAATTCGGAATGCTGTTCGGCTCGCTGTCGTCCTGTCCGATGACGAGGCGGTCCAGCGTACCGCTTTCGGCGAAGTCGATCAGGCGATGGCCGAAGGAGGCGTAGTTCGTAAAAAGGGCTTCATAACGCGTGAGAATTTCCGGTTCAATCGAAGAACGCAACGTTTCAAGGGCTGCGAGTTCTTCGGCCTTCGGACGCGCTTCACGGGCGATTTTTCCCTTCAGGCGCGAGTATTTCATCAGCCGCTTTTGCTCCTCCCAATCGCAGAGGCCGTCCGGCGGCGTCATGCGCGGCAGGATGCTGAAGGCGTAAAGCGGGACGTCAGGATGGGCGGCGCGCAGGCCGCGCAGGAACGCGAGCAATTCGTTTTCGTCGTCGACTGTTTTTTTCATTTGGCGTGAGGCGAGAAGCCCGCCGTGTAGAAGTTGGTCGACGGATAAAATCGCCGCGTCGAAGCCCGCGATATGCTCCATGGTCCACGCACGGAGCGCGGCGCAGTTGCCGGGGCGAAAGTATTCGTCCAGCAGCTCGGCGGGCGGCAGGACGACTTCGACGCCCGCGATGCGTGCGGCGTCCTGTACGAAACGCCCACAGGGCGGGCGGCTGTCGAGAGGGACGAGCAGCACGCGCCGGACGATTTTCGGCGGGGGGGGGGAGACGGGCACGGTGCGCTCGTCAGGAGGCGCGAGAAAGAAGGCGCAGGCCAGCACGAAAAGAATTGCAAGAAAAGAAATCATGCGCCGCATCGTATCGCCTCCTCTCAGAATAATTTGCTTCTCCTATAAAATATAGTATATACTATTTGCGTGATAAATGCGAAAGAGGGGAAGAGATTTTATGCGGGCTGTGGTGACGCGTGTGCGGGAAGCGTCGGTGACGATTGACGGCGAATGTGTCGGGCGGATTGGACAAGGATTTTTGGTGCTTTTGGGCGTCGGCCCGGAGGATACGGAGCGGGAGGCGGAGCGATTGGCGGACAAGATCTGCGGCCTGCGCGTGTTCGAGGACGAGGCGGGGAAGATGAATCTTTCGTTGGAAGCGGTCAGCGGGAAATTGCTGGTCGTTTCGCAGTTCACGCTGTACGCCGATTTGAAGAGCCGACGTCCCGGATTTTCCAAGGCGGCGAAGCCGGAAATCGCCGAGCCGCTCTACGAGCGATTTATGGCGGCGTGCGAGGCGCGAGGCTTTGCGGTCGAGCACGGACGGTTCGGCGCGGAAATGCAGGTCGCGTCGGTAAACGACGGGCCGGTAACACTGCTTTTCGATACGGATGGATAATTTTGAAGTAAGAAAACCAGGAAATCAAGAAAATTGATTTTCTTACTTCAGAAATGATAAGGACGTAAAAAATGCCGCATCGGCTTTGGAACCGATGCGGCGTTTTCGTGCATTTTTATGCCTGCGGGACGACGTCATTCAGGCCTTTCATCAGGCCGTCGATGTCGATGCCGTGGGCCAGCGCGCCCTGCTCGATATTCTCGAAATGCGCGGCGGCGCAGCCGACACAGCCCATGCCGGAATTCATGAAGACTTCAATAGTGTCCGGATATTTCTGGACGACCTCCATGATGCTCATGTCTTTCGTAATCGTCATGTCAATAACCTCCTTTTATGTTAATCTTGAAAATTCGATTTGATTTATATAGTATACCATGTTTTTCGGTTGTAGGGTAGCTTTTTTTCGCGCGGCGGGGTATACTAAAATCTATCGAAGGAGGAGTCTTTGTGCATGGATTCATGGCGCGGATTTTCGCGCATAAAAAAATCATTTTTGTTGCGATGGTTGCATTGGCGGTCGCGTTTTTCGTCCGGCAGCCGGAGGAGAGCAGAGCGGCGGGCAGCGCGGACAGTGTGACCGGCCCGAAGGTCATTGTGCTGAATTACCATAAGATTGACAACATGAACAATTCGCTTTCGGTGCTGCCGGCGGATTTCGACGCGCAGATGGCGTTCTTGAAGGAGAACGGCTACCATACGATTACGCCTCACGAGATGTATATGGCGTTCACGGACGGCGCGGCGCTGCCGACGAATCCGGTACTGATTACCTTTGACGACGGGTATTCGGACAATTACACGAACGCGTACCCGATTTTGAAAAAATATGGGCTGAAAGCGACGATTTTCGTCATCACGAGCCTGATGGGGCGGCCCGGTTATCTGACTTGGGGACAGGCGGCGGAGATGGACGCCAGCGGCGTCGTTTCCATCGAGTCCCACACGGTCACTCACGGCTCGCTGACCGACCTGACCGACGACCAGATCCGCTACGAGCTGACGGAGGCGAAGCACGATATCGAGCAGCGGCTCGGCAAGGAGGTCGAGTTCCTTGCGTATCCGACCGGCGCGTACAACCTCCATATTGCGCGGCTCGTCAAGGAGGCGGGCTACAAGGGGGCGTTTACCGTCCGTTACGGCAATATGGATCGGGCGGCGAATTTCTACGCGATCGAGCGCGTGCCGATTTTCCATACGTCGGACACATTCTCGTCGTTCTTGGAGCGGCTGAAATTCGTTCCGTTGTTCGAGCGCCTCGGTTGGGCGAAAAATTGACGGGAGAAAAGAAAAACTAGCGCTTTCTCGGTAGTTTATGATAAAATTAAAAAGATATTTGTATGCAAGGGGGAAATCAACGTGCGAATCAATGGAGCGCAGGCGGTTTTGGAGAGCCTGAAGCAGGAGGGCGTTGACGTCATTTTCGGTTATCCGGGCGGTGTCGTTCTGCCGCTGTACGATGAAATCTATAAAATGAAGTTCCCGCATATCCTTGTGCGCCACGAACAGGGAGCGGCGCTGGCGGCGGACGGTTACGCGCGGGCCACGGGTGAGGTCGGCGTCTGCCTGTCGACCTCGGGACCGGGGTGTACGAATCTTGTGACCGGTATCGCGAACGCTTATATGGATTCGATCCCGATGGTCTGCTTCACCGGCCAGGTGGCGACTTCCGTCATCGGCAAGGATTCGTTCCAGGAAGCGGACATTTGCGGCATTACGACGCCGATTACGAAGCACAATTACTTGGTCAAGCATCCGGAAGATTTGCTCCGGACCATTAAAGAAGCGTTTTTCATCGCGCGGACGGGACGGCCCGGCCCGGTGGTCGTGGATATCGCCACCGATGTTTTCCGTGCGGAGATCGACTTCGACTATCCAGAAGACGTTCACCTGAAGGGCTATTCGGGATTGTTCAAAGGCGAGGAGAACTCGATTGACGCGGCGGTGGACGCGCTTTTGCAGGCGGAGCGCCCGATGGCTTTTGTCGGCGGCGGTGTGACGCTGGCGGACGAAGCGGAGGATCTGCGTGAGGTATTGAAAAAAGCGGGCGTTCCCGTATGCTCGACGTTGATGGGGCTCGGCTGCGTGGAGCCGGACACCGAGGCGTATGTCGGCATGGCGGGTATGCACGGCTCTTATGCCGCAAATATGGCGATTATGGGATGCGATTTGCTGCTCGGTATCGGCGTGCGCTTCGACGACCGGGTCACGGGTATCGTCAAGGAGTTCGCGCCGGACGCGAAAATCGTTCATTTCGATATCGACGCGGCGGAACTGAATAAGAATGTGCGTGTCGATTATCCGGTGCTTGGCGATTTGAACTGGTCGCTGCCGCTGCTCGCGAAAAAATTGGCGGCGCGGGGTGCGGAGCTGCAAGCTCGGTTTGCACCGTGGCGTGAGAAGGTCGTGGCTATGCACAAAGAGCATCCGTTCTCGTATCAAAAGCGCGATGGTCTCATCATGCCGCAGCAGATTATCGAGACGGCGTCGCGGCTGATGGACGACGACACGATCTTCGTCACCGACGTAGGACAGCATCAGATGTGGGCGGCGCAGTTCTGCCCCGTTTCGCGGCCGCGCCATTTCTTGACTTCAGGTGGCCTCGGCACGATGGGGTACGGGCTTCCGGCGGCTATCGGCGCGAAAATCGGCCAACCGACAAAGAAGGTGGTATTGTTCACAGGCGATGGCAGCATCATGATGAACTGCCAAGAACTGGCGACGGCGTCGGACTATGGCGTGGACGTAAAAATCGTCGTCGTACATAATCATCTTCTCGGCATGGTCGCACAATGGCAGCGGATGTTCTATCAGCATCATTATTCTCAGTCGCAGCTCGACGGGCGAACCGACCTCGTGAAGTTGGCGGAGGCGATGGGCGTCACGGGGCTTCGGATTGAAAAGCCGGAGGAGCTTTCGACGGTATTACCGGAGGCGCTTTCGCGAGAGGGCGCAATGTTGATTGACGTGATGGTACCGGAAGACGCGGACGTGCTGCCGATGGTGCCGGGCGGCAAGCGGCTTGACGATATGATTTTGGAAAAGGAGGCGGCGAAATGAGAAAATTTTTGCTGGCAATCCTCGTGGACAACAAGCCGGGCGTTTTGACGCATGTGGCGGGACTGATCAGCCGCCGGGCGTTCAACATTGAGAGCATCAACGCGGGCTACACCGAGGAGGATTCGGTGACGCGCATCAATATCGTGGTGTCGGTGGACAGCGAGCGGGAGCTGGAGCAGGTCAAGCATCAGCTTTCCAAGCTCATCGACGTGATCAAGATCGTGAACCTGACCGAAGTGGAAAACATCACGCGGGAGCTGGTACTGATCAAAGTCAAGGCGACGGTGGAGGCTCGCGCCGACCTGATCAACATCGTCAATATTTTCCGCGCGAAAATCGTCGACGTGTCGAAAGAAAACGTAGTCATCGAGCTGACCGGCGAGGAGTCGAAAATCAACGCGATTTGCGAAGTGCTTTCCGAGTATGAGATTTTAGAAATTGCACGGACCGGCGCCATAGCTCTTTCGCGCGGCCCGGTGCCGGTCAAGCAGATGCAGGAGAATTGATCGTTTTAAGGTATTTTTAAGAAATCGTTGCTATGATACCGATGGAGGTAGCAAGATTAGTATTTCAAGGGGAGGTTTTTGCATGAAGATTATGGGACGAAAGCTGCTCGGCGTTTTGCTGGCGGCGGTGATGCTTTTTGAGACGATGGGGGTGGCGCTGGCCGCTGCGCCCGCAACGATGGCGGATAAGCTGGCGGAGGTGCCCTTTGAGAGACTTTCACCCGCTTACGGAAGGGTGCAGGCGGAGCTTCGGAAGCAGTGGATCTACAGCGGGGAAACGCCTTTGCCGGATGATTTCTTCCCGGGCGACTGGATTGAAATCGGGTTCAGGCCTGAAACCCGGCATATTCCGGTGATGGTCGGCACCGTGATCGGCGAATTCGCCTTTGATGTCTTTCTGCCGGAGAAGCACCGCATGACGGAAGCGGCGCAGATGGCTGCGCTGAAGGAAAAGTTCGG
>CACYUQ010000083.1 GCA_902777615.1 uncultured Selenomonadaceae bacterium | reverse complement strand
AGAGAGCCGTGGAGCGGCACCTCGTAGAGATAGCGGGAAGCCAAAAGGCAAAGGAAGAATCCCATCATCGCCACGCAGAAATAGGGAATCATCTTCGCGAGGAGAAGTTCCTCTTTTCGCACCGGCGTGACGAAGATGGATTCCAGCGTGCCGCGTTCCCATTCCCGCGCCATGACGAGCGCCGTAAGGAACACACCCACAATCGTCATGATCAGCATCATCAACCCCGGCACAAAATACCATGTACTGGAATTGGCGTCGTTGAACCACATCCGGTTTTCCACCGTTACCATGCCGCGTGGGATATGTCCCGCCGCCCGGGCCGCGTTGAAAGCGGCGACGCCGGACTCCACATAGCTTTTAACGGAGGAGGCGGTAGTGGGGTCCGCACCGTAGACGATGAGCTGCAGCGCGGCTTCCCGCCGGGCCAGCTTCGCGGAAAAATCGACGGGAACGACAATCATCGCGTCCACCGTCCGATGACGCATGAGTCGGACCGCCTCCGCACGGGAACCGACATAGCGGGGCGCGAAGTAGGCCGAGCCGGAAAGGAACGCCACCGCGTCCTGCGCCGTTGGGGAGCTGTCCTCCAACACCACGGCGACAGGGGCGTGCTTCACGTCCAGAGAAATGCCGGAGCCAATCAGGATAATCAAGATGATCGGCAGCACCGTACCGATCAGGATACTGCTGCTGTCCCGCCGCAGCTGCAAAAATTCCTTTCGGCAGAGAGCCGAGAGTCGCCGGAAAAATCCCGTGAATTCCATCAGGCCGCGCCTCCCTTGCTTCTGCCTTTTTCCACAATCCGAATGAAGACCTCGTTCATCGTCGCGCTTGCATCGCCGTTTTCAATGCGGAGATCGGCGGGCGTGCCGATGGCGAGGAGTTTCCCTTGATCCTGTATCATGATGCGGTCGCAATACTCGGCCTCCTCCATAAAGTGCGTCGTGACGATGATGGTCGTGCCCTTCGCGGCGAGGTCGGTGATTTGCCGCCAAAAATCCCGCCGCGCCAGCGGGTCGATACCGCTGGTGGGCTCGTCGAGGAACAGGATTTTCGGCTCGTGCAGGAGTGCCGCCGCCATAGAAAGACGCTGCTTGTAGCCGCCGGGCAGCGACTCCGCCGATGCGTTCCGATACGCCTCCAAATGAAATTCCCGAAGCGTCTCCTCAACGCGCCGCGCAATATTTTCACGGGACAGGCCGTAAGCGCCGCCGAAAAACGAAAGATTTTGCACCACGGAAAGATTGCCGTACAGGGAAAACTTCTGCGCCACATAGCCGATATTCGCGCGGGCCTCGGTGCGCGCGTCCCGAAGGTTCACTCCCGCGACACTGAGATGGCCGCTGGTCAGCGGCAAAAGCCCGCAAAGCATCCGAAAGGTCGTGGTCTTGCCCGCGCCGTTCGGCCCCAAAAGCCCGAAGACTTCGCCGCGCCGCACCTGAAACGAAGTCTTGTCCACGGCGGTAAAGTCGCCGAATTTCCGCACCAACTCCTGCACCTCGATATCAATGTCGTCGGGGAGCGCATAGTTTTTATCCAGAGACAGCGGCGCAAGGTCGAGGATTTCCGCTTGGTTTTCCCCATGCTTGTCCTCGTCCTCCCGCAGAAGGAGCATAAAGCCGTCTTCCAGCCGGGCGTCCACAGGCTCGGTCGGCGCGGCAAATCGGCTCTGCAAGCTGTCCTCCGTCACGCCGTCCCGCAAAATGAAGCGCACGTATCCCGCTTCCGGCACCGCGTCCACGATATGTTCCCGATCGTCCAAAAGCGTCCCTTGCAGGACGCGCATGGGCACGCCGCAGGGCGGCTCCGCGCGGAAGCAACGGCCCTGCGCCATCGCCCGCAATTCGTCGGGCGAGCCGGACGCCAAAAGGCGCCCATGATTCATCACATAGACGTTTTGACAGAGGGATGCCTCGTCCATATAGGCGGTGCTGACGAAAATGGAAAGCTGTTCCTCTCTGGACAATTTTTGCAAAATGTCCCAAAGCTCCCGACGGGAAAGCGGATCGACGCCCACCGTCGGCTCGTCCAGCAGCAAGAGATCTGGCGAGCGCACCAGCGTACAGGCGAGACCGAGTTTCTGCTTCATGCCGCCGGAGAGCTTGCCCGCCAACCGTTCCGTAAATTTGGCAAGACCCGTCATCTCCAAGAGGCGGGGAAAACGCTCCGCCCGGTCCTCCTGCGATACGCCGTGAAGGTCGGCGTAAAGCGTCATGTTTTCCGCAATCGTCAAGTCTTCATACAGGCCGAATTTTTGCGGCATATAGCTGAGCTGGTTCTGGATTTCCTGCTCGTGGCCCTTCGTTTCCATGCCCAGCACGGAAAGCGAGCCGGAGGTGGGAGAAAGCAGTCCCGCGATCAGCCGCATCAGCGTCGTCTTTCCCGCGCCGTCCGGCCCGATGACCGCCGTCAGACGCCCGCGGGCCAGCGAAAGGTCGAGGCTGTCCAATGCCGTGACAGGCGGCGCATTTTTCGACGCAAACTGTTTTGTCAGCCCCTTCGCCTCGACGATTTTTCCGCCGTCCATCTCAAAGCTCCACGCGGACGGTGGCGGGCATCCCGAGACGGAGACGGTTGGCGTCGTCGGTGACATAGACGCGGATCTCATAGAGCAGCGACGTCCTCAGCTCATCCGTCTGCACCGTCTTCGGCGTGAACTCCGCTGTGCCGGAAATATAGCCCACCTGTCCCTCGATGGGATCGTTGGGGAAGCTGTCGATGACGACCTGCGCTTTTTGTCCTTCGTGGACTTTGCCGAGGTCCGTCTCGCGGATATAGGCGCGCACCCATTTCTTGTCGTTCAGGGACAGCTTGAAAACCGCGAGCTGAGGCGAGGCCATGTCGCCCACCTCGAGAAGACGCGAGCGAATGACGCCGTCGGACGGGGCGACCAGCTCCGTTTCCGTCATCAGATATTCCTGCCGCGCCAATTCCTGACGCAGGGATTCGAGCCGCGCTTCCGCCTGCGCGACTTCCTCGGCGCGGGGACCGGCTATCGCCTCGGCGTAGGCCTGTTCGGCGGCGGCAGTCTGGGCGGCAGCCGAAGCGGCTTGGGAAATGGCGTTGTCCAGTTCCTGACGGCTCACGCCTTCCACCTCATCGTAAATCTGCTGACGGCGCACCATGACGCCCTGCGCGTAGTCGGAGCTTGCCCGCGCCGCGTTCAAAGTTTCCTCCGCCTTGCGGATTTCTTCCTCGCGAGTGCCGTTGTGCATCATCTCGACCACGCTCTCCTGCGCGCGGACGTCGGCCCGCGTCTTCGCGATGGACAGCGAAAGCTCCCGCGTGTCAAGCCGCGCGAGTACCTGTCCTTTCTTTACCGCGTCGCCTTCCTCGACGAGCAGCGCGCCCACCCGGTCACTGCCGCGGAACGCCAGCGAGACCTCGCGCACATCCACGTTGCCGGAGAGCTTGAGCTCCCGCGCCGACTGCGCCGCCGCCCGCTCCTCCCGCTGATGATACAGGAAGCCGCCCACGACCAAAACCAAGAGCGCAACTACAATCAAAATCTTCCGGTTGTTCCCCATACCGAAAACGTCCTTTCCTTAAGGCAAGGGAATGGCGGCGACTGCCGCCGCTCCCTTTTCCCGTCTCCAAAAGTTTCTTAAACCAATACGACTACGCCCACGGCGGCAACCGCGACCTCAGCCTCGGCCGCTGCAGTGGTACCCGTTACCGCCGCCTCTACTCCATACACTGCGGTGGCCGTGTCTGTGTATGTCTCGCACGAGTTGCCGCCCGCGACCATTTTCAGCTCGGCTTGCGAAAGCGTCTTCGGCGACACCGGAAGAATCATATAGCGCGTATCCTCGGTGTTCTGAATGATACGAACCTCCGCGCCCTGAGGAATTATGACGTCGCTTTTTTCCACATGGTTCAGGAATTGCTTTGCCATGTCCTGTACGGCGCCTTTTGTTTCCGCGTGCGGAAGCACCAGATACTTGGCCTGCTTCGGCTGTTCGACGACCTTGTAGGTTACGCCCTCCTCGACGACGAAGCCCGCCTCGGAAAGCACTCCCTCCGGATCCTCGATAAAGCGCTTCTTGTACGCCTCGTCCTCCCAGCACTTGGCGATAACCTCACCGTACTTCACCGCGTTCTGCTTCTTGTCTGCCATTGATACCACCCTTTCTTTGATAAAATGATTTTATTCACAACCCCGTTTCTCGCGGGCCATTATGACGAAAGATTCGCCGCTAAAAGTTATCCACACTTTTATCCACTTTTCCACATCCCTATCCACCAAACTCTTCCTACGCCATCTTGCGGGCAATTAGCAGGTCCATGCAGTGTTTATGCGGAATTCCGGCGCTGTCACAGTCGAAAATCGACTCCTCGCACAGCTCAAATTTCCAGTTTCCCCGATAGTGGGAAAACAACTCGCCCGACTGCCAGTAAAATTCCTTGCCGTGTTCCCAATCCGGCGGGGCGGCAATGAAGTTCTTCTCGACGAACGTGTCGAGGACGTTCAGCCCCCCCACCGCCGTATGCTCGCGAAAGCCGCGCATCATGCTCTCCCGTTTTCTCGGCGGCACATATTCCAGCACGTCGGTGGAATAAATGATGTCGTAGTCATTGACAAGCTCATGATGCAAAATATCCCCCTGAAAAAACTCAACATGGACGCCCGCCGCCTTCGCCAGCGCCCTGCCCTTCGCCAGCCCGCTGGTCGCGATATCAAAGGCAGTCACATGATAGCCGTTTCGCGCGAAAAACACCGCCGCCTGTCCCTCGCCGCAGCCCACGTCCAACAGTCGAATCGGACGCTCCGGCGGCATCAACCGCAGCACTTCATGGGCAAGTCGATTGATTTTCCTGCCCCAGTAGAATCCCTCTTGCCGATACTTTCCTTCATACTGTGTCGTGTACGTCTCGTGCCCCAAAAGAAAATCGGTGCTGACGCCAAAATACGCGGCGATTTTCGAGAGGACGCCGATATTCGGCTCAATTTTTCCCTTTTCCCAATTCGACACGGTCTGTCGGGAAAGCTCCAGCGCCTCGGCCATCTCCTTTTGCGTCAATTTGCGTTCCTTGCGGAGCCGGACGACACGGGCAGAAAAATCGCTCATAATCTCTCCCCTTTGATTCCCGATTGCGCCTGAAATCGTTTATTCGTCGAGTCGCATCGGAACGTTGATGATAAATCTATTTGACAAAAATCCCCGGCAATGTCAAATGTTTTTGACATCGTCGGGTGTAAAAATCCCTTGCCATATTCGCTGCTTTTTGCCTGCCACCGTATGTATAACATACAGTTTTACTGCTTCCAGCCTTATCCATATCCGTCACGTCCTCATCGTTTGCGCGCGAATACGACTCATATGTTTCGCGTTCCGCTGAAAAATGGAAACAAAATCACATTCAAGATATAATACAATCCAGCTTCCGAAATATTGACGCTTTGCGAAATATTTTTACTATATCTACTATAGCATTAAATAGGTTGCTCCGCAAGAAATTTCGGAACTGTCTTGTACTTTGAAGATTTCATATTTCATAATAAATCGGAGGGATCAGGATGAACCACTAAAGCGACGATTATGTACTCCATTCATACAGCACGCATACATATCTGTGGCCGTTTACCTTCAGGAAGAAATTTGCCGCAGCTCTTACACGGCAATCGTCGTCATTTTGGTGTATGGGTACAAAAAGAAACTGTGATACGACTGGATAAATCGTACATATAAAATTCTGGAGTAAGAAAATCAAGAAATCAATTTTTCTGTATTTCTTACCACAGAATTTTTCCATTGAGATGCAAAATCGGCGTGCCGCCCGAAAATCCGGGAATGGCACGCCGTTCATATTTTTGTCGATATTCTTCGCCGCGTTTTATACTATGCCCTCTCTCCGAGGGGAAGGCAAATATCCTCGACTTTTAATGGCCGGAGTAATATAATATATAGGACTAAGATAGGAGTCATCTTGCGCTCAGGGAAAACAGAACCATACCGGTTCTACACATGGAGGAACTTGTATGCGCAACAATGTCCACAAAAGGGGAGCACAGCTCCTGTTGTAAAGGAATACGCCGCATCCCATTGTGGCGTCGGCATCATTGCAGCGTTTATGTGTTGAGGAAAAAGCAAGTTTTAGGAGGCGACTCGTTTGCCGAATCCGTTTAAGGCAGAGAACTCTGCCGTATCTCCAAAAATCCGTTTCCTGTTTGTCCTGCTCGCGCTCGTTTTCGTAGCGGCTCTTTTCCGTTTCAGCGCCGAGCCTAAGCCGCCCGCGCCGAAAATCGGGTTCATCATTCTTGGGGATATTGGCGTTCCCGGCTGGAGCGCGTCGAACTACGAAGGCATCCGCGCCGCTTGCGACGCGATGGGCGTCGAGCTTTTAGTGCGCGATCATGTGCGGGAAAACAGCGGCATGTGCCCGCAGGCGATTCGCGAAATGGTCGAGGCGGGCTGCGGCATGATTTTCCTCGGAAGCTATTCTTACTCTGCCGAGGCGCAGAGCCTTGTGGACGAATACCCGGAAATCGCCTTCGCCACGAATTCAGCGGAAATCCACAAGGCGAACATGACCGCGTATTTCGTGCGGCTCTATCAAGCGCGGTATCTCGCGGGCGCGCTTGCCGCAATGAAAACGAAATCGGGGGTCATCGGCTACGTCGCCGCGATGCCGAATTCCGAAGTGAACCGGGGCATCAACGCTTTCGCCCTCGGCGCACAGCGCGTGAATCCCAACGCCAAAGTTGTCGTTGCGTGGACGGGCGCGTGGGAAGACCCGCAAAAGGAAACGGCACACGCGGAGCGCTTGATCCGCGAGCAGGGCGCAGATGTCCTGACTTACCATCAAGACGATGCTGCCGCCGCGAAAACAGCGGATCGCCTCGGCGCGTATTTCATCGCTTACAACGCCCCCATCCCCGAAGGCACGACCCACGGCCTTGCCGCCATCCGCTGCCATTGGAATATTTTTTACACCGACGTTCTCCGCCGCTACCTGAAGGGCGAACTGAACGCGGTGAAAAACCATTGGATCGGCGTCGACCAAGGCGCGGTGGCTCTGACGTCGCTTTCCATCGACGTGACGGAGCAAGAACGGGATCGGCTCGACGCAATGCGGCAGGAGCTGGTGAACCAGCGACTGATTTTCGTCGGCCCGCTGGTTGACAACCAAGGCGTCCTTCGTTGCGGCAACGGGGAGGCCATCAGCGACGACAAGCTGCTGGAATCTGTGGACTGGCTGGCAAGGGGGGTAACGAGCCTTGAATGACCCGACGCAAAAAACAGAGACCTCCTTTGACGCCCTGCTTAAAATCTTGGTCATGACGGCGGTCTTCATTTGCATCACTTTTTGGGCGGCTCACAGGACCACCGTGCTCCTGAACGGTACTTTGGAGCGCACGGTGGCGCGGCAGGCAGCGGATCTTTCCGTCATCGCAGAAGAACGCTTCGATCGGGAGCTGGGGGAGCTGTCGTTGGCGGCGTCCGCCATTCCGGACGACTTGACCGGGGAAACGACCCACCTTCTTCTCGTGTCCCTTGCCGCCGAAACGAAGGACGAAGCCGAGCATCGCCGGACGGCGGAAGAGGTTGGCTGGATGCAAAGCGCCCGGCACGCCATTTCCGTAGGCATCGTCGCAGTGGACGGCAGCCCCATCATCGGCGGTTCGCTTTCACGCTGGGATTTTCTGAACCTGCCGCGTGCCTTTCGCGGGCAATCCATCGTCGATTTTTGCGCTGGGCGCGGCCTGCTTTTCGCTGTCCCGATCATGCGTGACGGCAATGTCCGCGCTGTACTTTACCGCCTGTACGGGGAAAACGTGCTGGCAGGGCGCTTCACGCTGACGGATTACCACCCCGCTGTTCGGCTGCTGCTGCGGGACAAGCTTGGAAACTTGATCCTGCCATGCAAGAACTACGGTGAAAGCGACCAAGCTTTTTTCAACGACATCGTGATCCGGGAGGCGTTCGCGCGGCTCCGGGAACAGCTCGGCACGCGGCGCTCGGCGGCGATGTTCGTTGAGCTTCACGACAAGAAGAGCTTCGTCTTTGCCTCGGACTTGCCGCAGGCAAACTGCACCGTGGCGGGCTATATCCCATGGTCGGCGGTGGCGGGAGACATCGCGCTGATCCATGAGCGGCTGCTCCGCTCCATCGGTATACTGTTCCTGATTTTCTTCTTTTTCATGGTTCAGCTGTATCGAAAACATGCGCAATTTGCCCAGTTGAGCGTCCATGCGGTCGAGGCAATCGCCGAGGCCATCGACGCCAAGGATTCCTATACGAAAGGCCATTCCGACCGGGTTGCCAATTACGCCAGGGAAATCGGCAGACGCTGCGGTTATTCCAAAAAACATCAGGACGAGATTTATATGATGGGGCTTCTGCATGATGTGGGAAAAATCGGCATATCGGACGCCGTGATCAACAAGCCCGGAAAGCTGACGGACGAGGAATTTGCCGCCATCAAAACGCATCCGGTCATCGGCTGGAATATACTCTCCAAGACGAAAGAAATGAACCGGCTGGCCATGGGCGCCCGGTGGCATCACGAACGCTTTGACGGCGCCGGCTATCCCGACAAGCTCTCGCAAAACGATATTCCGGAAGAGGCTAGGATTATCGCAGTGGCTGACGCCTATGACGCCATGACAAG
>CACYUQ010000082.1 GCA_902777615.1 uncultured Selenomonadaceae bacterium | reverse complement strand
GCTTTTCACGGTCTGCAACGTGATCTCGGTCTTTGCCGAGGATTTCAATTTGCTGCTGGCGGTGCGCGTGCTGCCCGCGTTCTTCCATCCGGTCTATTGCTCCATGGCCTTTACCGTGGCGGCCATGATCGCGGGAGAAAAAGACGCGCCGAAGGCCGTGGCGAAAATCAACATCGGCGTTTCGGCGGGCATGGTGGCGGGCGTTCCCGTCAGCAATTTCCTCGCGGAAAACATTTCCCTTTCCGCATCCATGGCGTTTTTCGCCGTCGTGACTTTCCTGGTCTTCCTGGCGACATGGTTTTTCGTGCCTTCCATGCCGCCCGCGGAGCGTATGACTTACGGCAGCCAGCTTCGCGTCCTGAAAAAGCCCATGCTCTGGGCCTCCGTCGTCGCCGTCATTTTCCTGAACGGCTCCGTATTCGGCGTGTTCAACTATATGGCGGAGTATCTGGGGAACGTCGCGGGGCTGGCCCCGTCGCTGGTCAGCGCCACGCTGTTCGTCTATGGCGTCTGCAATATTTTCGGCAGCATGATTGCGGGGCGGCTCCTGACGCAAAATCCCCTCGGCACGGTGAAGCTCTTTCCCTTTGCCGTGGGGCTGGTGTATCTGCCCTTCCTTTCGGGTGGCCACGCGCCTGCGATGACGGCGCTGCTCGTCGTGCTTTGGGGACTTTTGGGCGGCGTCAACGCCAACATCAACCAATTCTGGATTTTCCGCGCCGCGCCGGAATCGCCGGACTTCGCCAACGGTCTTTTCCTGACGGCGGCGAATCTCGGCTGCATGGCCGGCACCGCGTTCAGCGGCGTCTTCATCGACTCGATGGGAACGCAGTACGTTTTCCTGGGCGGCCTCTCCTTTGCCGCTCTCGCCGCCGCCACCGTATGGGGGCAAAGCTGCCGCCCGGCCATGAACCCGTTGGGCGGCGCCGTGGCGGGCGTGAACGGGTAATCGGAGGGACAGCGGATGCAAAAACTTCTTATGGTCTGCCTGCTTTTTACTGCGCTTTGCGTTTCCATGGGCTGCGGTAAAGCTGCCCCGCCGGCGAACGCGTCGACGTCTTCATCGCAGGAAAAGAAGCAAATCACGTTGAAACAGAAAAAATCCGTGGAAATCCGCGCAGGCGGAAAAACATTCTTGGCCGTCCTGGAAGACAATGAGGCCGCGCGGGCGTTTTCCGCGAAGCTGCCTCTGACGGTCACGATGACGGAACTGAACGAAAATGAGAAGTATTATAGGCTGCCGGAACGATTGCCGTCTTCCGACCAAAACGTCGGAACCGTTCACACAGGCGATTTGATGCTGTATAATGGAAACTGCATCGTGCTCTTTTATCGGGATTTTTCCACGAGCTATTCCTATACGAGGCTGGGGCGCGTGGAGAATCCGGCGGGGCTGGCGGAAGCGCTGGAACCGGGGGACGTCCCTGTGATTTTTGATTTGCCTTGAACGTATCCGTATTGGTGTGGCGAAACGTGGAAAGGACGGGAAAAATGAACTATCGGGAATTAGGCAACACGGGGCTCAAGGTCAGCGAGATTGGCATGGGCTGCGAGGGCTTTGCCGAGGACGGCTGCAAGATGACGAAGACGCTGTTCGACCTTGCCGAGGCCCGCGGAGTCAATTATTTCGACCTCTACACGTCGAATCCAGACGTGCGCCGCGCCGTCGGCGACGCGCTCGCCGGACGGCGGGAAAAGTTTTATATCCAGTCCCATATCTGTTCGATCTGGCAGGACGGACAGTACAAGCGCACGCGGGACGTGGCGGAAACCCGGGCGGGCTTCGACGAGATGATGAAGCTTCTGCGGACGGATTATCTCGACGTGGGCATGATCCACTACTGCGACGCCCTTTCCGACTGGGAGGAAATCGAAACGGGCGGCGTGCTGGACTACGCGAAGGAACTGAAAGCCGCGGGGCGCGTCCGGCATATCGGCCTTTCGAGCCACAACCCAGAGGTCGCTTTGAAGGCCGTGGAAAGCGGCGCCGTCGAGGTGCTGATGTTCAGCGTCAATCCCTGCTACGACCTCCAGCCCGCCTCGGAGGACGTGGAGGAAATCTGGGCCGCCAAAAACTACGAGGGCGAGCTGACGAACATGGACCCGGAGCGGCAGCGGCTCTATGAAACGTGCCAGCGGCTGGGCGTCGGCGTCACTGTGATGAAATGCTTCGGCGGCGGCGACCTTCTCGACGCGAAGCTCTCGCCTGCGGGGGCGGCGCTGACGGTGAACCAGTGCATCCATTACGCGTTGACCCGTCCGGCGGTGGCGACGGTACTGGCGGGCGCCCACTCGGCGGAGCAGTTCCTGACGAGCCTCGCCTATGAGGAAGCGGGCGAAGCGGAACGGGATTACGCGGCGGCCTTCGCCGCCTTCCCGCGCATCCGCTGGCAGGGGCACTGCATGTATTGCAGCCATTGCGCCCCATGCCCGCAAAAGATCAGCGTCGCCGACGTCACGAAGTTCCTGCATCTGGCGGAAGCGCAAAAACGCGTTCCCGAAACGGTGCGCGAGCATTACGCCGTCCTCCCGCACCACGCGGGGGAATGCGTGCAGTGCGGCGTATGCGAGACCCGCTGCCCCTTCGGCGTCGACGTGCGGGCGAATATGCGGAAGGCAAAAGAGGTTTTCGGGTATTGAGGCGAACAGGACGGGGTCGCTGTCCGCGAGGAAAAACATGTTCAATTTAATAATCAACTGACTGACAGAATAATCCCGGAACGCATTTTTTCAAAATCTTTTTGCCTCTATTTCGCAGCTTTTTCTCTGCATAATTATTCGGCGGCTTTTGTTTTCTATCGCACGATCAATACAGGAATGGCGGCGTAATGCAGAACGTAATGGCTGACGCCTGGGCGATCAGTCGAATCGTGTCGTCCACTTCCCTGTCTCCGGCGGCAGCCGTGCCGACGTTTTAGCTCGTTTACAAAGGTGGTATTGAAATGACGAAAACTGTGATTTTGTCCTGCCCTACGCTGATGGGAGAACTGAAGGCCGCGCTTGCGGCGGCGTCCTCGGACGCCGTTGCGTATTTTATCCCCCGACGGCTGCACAGCGCCCCGAAAGAACTGCACGAGTATTTGCAGGACATGATCGATCATTTTTACAATGTGGATAAAATCGTCCTATGCGTCAGCGGATGCGGCGGCGGCACCGCAGGGCTCCGAGCCTCTTCGGCGGAGCTGATCGTACCGCGCACGAGGGACTGTCTTGACGTCCTGCTCTCCGGGGAAAGCCTCGCATCCCTCGAACGGGACATTTCCGGCGTTTACTTCACGGAAAGCTGGATGGAATGCACAAAGGAATCGGAAATCGATCTTGACAAACTGACGGAAAAAATGGGACGCGAAGGGGCCGAGCAATTTTTGCGCCGCCTTTACAAAACGTGCAACAAATTTTACATTATCGACACGGGCTGCTATAACGTGCGGGCGGTGGAGGAATATGTGAAACCGTTGGTGGAGATACTTTCCGGAACGATGACGATGCTGCACGGGGAATACGGCATCCTGCACAAAATTGCCGAGGGACGGTTCGACGACGATTTTGTCGTCGTTTCCCCGGGCGACAAAGTCCCCACCAACGCGTTTTTGAAAAATCATCCCGCGCATCAGGCAGAGCACAAAACAGGAGATCGGACATGAAAAAGATGCAGAAATCGAAACGGACAGTATCCCGGATTGCGCGAAGATTGTTTTTTGTTTTCTTAGGGCTTGCTCGTAAGACGGAATGCCTTGTATAATAATTATATGGGAAGAGATTTTTCATTTTATGCAAAAAATGGGGGGTAAATATGGAGAAAGCGAAGGTTTATTATTCCGACTTCCGCACACAGGTCGGCACGAGCATGACGGAGAAGCTGAAACGGCTCTGCATCGCCGCCGGGATCAAGAACATCGACATGGAAGGCAAATTCGTCGCGATCAAGATGCACTTCGGCGAGCTGGGGAACCTCGCGTTCCTGCGGCCGAACTACGCGAAGGCGGTGGCCGATCTCGTCAAGGAGCAGGGGGGAATGCCGTTCCTGACGGACTGCAACACGCTGTATCCCGGCAGCCGCAAGCACGCGCTGGAGCACATGGACTGCGCGAACCTGAACGGCTTCAACACGGTGACCACGGGCTGCCAGATCATCATCGCCGATGGGCTGCGCGGCACCGACGAAGTCGAAGTGCCGGTGAAGAACGGCGAATACGTGAAAGCGGCGAAAATCGGCCGCGCGCTGATGGACGCCGATATCGTGATCAGCCTTGCGCACTTCAAGGGCCATGAAATGACGGGCTTCGGCGGCGCCATCAAGAATATCGGCATGGGCGGCGGCAGCCGCGCCGGAAAGATGGAACAGCATTCATCGGGCAAGGTCTCGGTTAACGAGGAGCTTTGCCGGGGCTGCCGTCGCTGCGCGAAGGAATGCGGCTCCAACGCCATCACTTACGAAAACAACAAGGCGCATATCAACAAGGATCTCTGCAAAGGCTGCGGTCGCTGCATCGGCGCCTGCGCCTTCGACGCGATCCTGAACGATCAATGGGATGCCAGCGACATACTCGACCGCAAGATGGCCGAGTATGCACAGGCGATTTGCCAGGACCGCCCGACCTTTCATATCAATATAGCAACGGACATCTCGCCGAACTGCGACTGCCACGGCGAGAACGACGGCCCAATCCTGCCGAACCTCGGCTTCTTCGCGTCCTTCGACCCGGTGGCGGTGGACCAGGCCTCGGTGGACGCCGCGCTGAAAGCCACGCCGATCGCGAACAGCCAGCTCGGCGACAACCTGGCCAAGCCCGACTGGAACCACCACCACGATCACTTCCTCGACAGCAACCCGAACGTGAACTGGGAGGAAACCTTGATCCACGCCGAAAAAATCGGGTTAGGGACGAGGCAGTATGAACTGAAGACATTGAAATAATTTCCAAAAAAACGAGGGCTGCTTCACGAAATCAGATCGTGAAGCAGCCCTTTTTTGTTTCAAACAGACAATGTTATTATTTCCATAACAAGTTATTGATATACTTCGTCAAATGTGTCCTGTTGTAGAATTGCTCCGGCGTCGGCAGTACGAAGTCCGGCGTCACGCCCTGGTCGATGTCATAGAAGGAACCGTTCTTCGTATAGGCCAGACGATACGGCCCCGAGATCGTGAACACGCATCCGTCGGCGGTCGTCATATTCTGCACCACGCAGGCGCCGCCTCCCGAAGTCTGTCCGAGGATCGTGACCCGGTGGGAATTCTTCAGCGCACTGGGCACCAGATTGCCGCAGGAGAAACTGTTCGGAGACGTCAAGCAGAAAAGGTTGTAGTTCAAGAGATTGTCCTTTTCGTCAAACTTCCGGTCCAGATTCAGGTCAGCCTTGAAGTTCTGGGTGACAAGAGCGCCCGTCAAAGGATTTGCGACGCTGATGGAGCCTTCGCCCAGGAACATGCCGATGGTGAAAGCGGCGGTAGGAGCGGCGCCGCCCCCGTTATTGGAAAGGTCCAGCACCACATTCTTGATCGGGCTGTTCTCCCGCGTGATCTTGGAGAACGAGTAGATCATCAGCGATATCGTATCTCCCAGATGCTCCTCGGCCTTTGCCGTATAAAAGTCTACGTCCTCGACGGCGAATTCGTCGAAGGTAATATAGGCGGTGTTCCCGACCTCCTCATAGGGCGGCGCACCGTTGGGATAGGCCGCCTTCCGCGCCTTCCTGTACCTCTCCATATCGGCGAGGCTTTGACGGCAAGACGTACCGAAGCGGCGCTCCGGCTTTTCCTTCATCATATAGGAGTGCTTGGCGAAGGCACTGTGCAGATCGTCGAGATACATGAAGGTCAGGTCGCAAAGCGCCTGTCCGGCTTCCTGCGGATCCGTGCTCAAGAGCTTCCACTTCAAGCCCGACTGCATGAACATCGTATCGAACTTCTTGATGTTGTGCTGTTCCTTCAGGCCGTAAAGCGAGTCGAGGGCAAAGCAGAGCTCGTTGTAGTTGAACTCGGCCAGCGCTTCGCTTCTCCTAGCCGGATGCGGGACATTGTAATAGGCTTCCTCGAAAGGCGCCATATTTCCGCCCATCATGATGAAAACTTCCTTGCCGTTGTACAGCGTGTTCATCGCGTTCTGCGACAGCAGAATGTCGCTGAAAAGCTGGAGCGGCAGATAATGCTCGCCGTCCTGGTAGAACATGTCGATGCCGTAATCCCCCGGCCGGAAGGTGATCGCTTCGCCGTACCGCTCGAAGGAAGTATCGGTGCGCTGGAACAGCTCCGCCTCGCCCTGTTCGTTGAAGCCGGAAACCGCCACGAGGTCCATCAGCGTCGCGTTCGGATTATGGAGCATGAACGCGTCGTAATCCCAGAAGAAGATGGTGTCCTCTTCGCAGTCAAAGATTACGGGATAATGGGTTTCCCGGCTCAGGGCGACCTTTTCCCCTTTGGTTTCCATCGTCAGATCGTAGTTCGGCGCTTCCAGCGGCCTGATCGCGCGAATCAATATATCCTTGGCGGTTTCCACGGAAATATAAGGAACGTCGTTTACGCCGTCGACAAAATAGAGGTCGATACTGCCCTTCTTCTCTTCTTCCGTACTGCCGTAATAAATCGTCGTCGTCTTTTTTTCCAGCGCATAGGCGCGCCCCGATTCGGACGCTTCGCTTTCCACCGCCGCCGGCTCTGAAGTCTCCGCCTCTGCATGGCAGCAAACCGGCAAAAGCATCATACTGCCCGCCAGAAAAAGTGAAGCGAGCTTTCTCTTGTAACCGTTCATGTCGTTTCCCTCCATCCTGTTTTGGCGTTCTGCAACTATGATAATCATAATAAGCGCAGCAAAGATTGTCAACGCAAAAGATACCGCCGCGACCTAAGCCCCAACCATCGACAACAAGGACCATAAGCAGGATTTTTTCATCGCCCGCTTTATGATACAATGATTTCAAATATATCCGACCCATAACCTCATTTCCACGATAGGAGGTACGGCGATGAAACGAAGCATGGGAGGCTTTTTCATGGCGGCGTTGTTTGGCATTTCGACGCTTTTCGGCTTCAGCGGCTGCAGCGGCAGGCCCATCGGCGCGCCCGAGTGCGGCGGAGTGACGGACAAGACCGACCACAACGCGCCGAAACAAATCGCGTCCAAAGACCTGACGGAGTTTTACGCGCATTTCTACCTGCCGGGCGAATGGTCGCCGGGGAGAAATGACCGGTTTTACACCTTTGAGGTGCGGAAGGATGAACAGGGCGTGCTGACGGCCTCCGCGGACGTTGACTCCAGGAACGATACCAAGATCAGCCGCCCGGCGGACGAAAAACTGCTAAAGACGCTGCAGTCCATCATCGACACGCATAAATTGGCGGCGAAGAACGGCTACTACCGGGTGACAGCGGGACTGCCGCCGGAGTTCCAGAAGTGCCATTTCAACGCCGTTTACGCCTCGGGGGAGAAACTGACGTTTACGAAGAACAACGACCCGCAAGCGGAATGGGCGAAGGAGACCTATCTCGCCTTCGCCCAATGGTTCGCGGAGCAGGGAGACACGTCCCTGCTGCCGCCGGAGCAATCCTTCGGCCCGGTCAAGGATTGCAGGTTCACCCTGACGGACGAGAACGGCAGGAAGTTCAACTTCGGCCCCGTCCACGTGCAGGAAAAAGACGCCATCGACGGCGAGCGGCTGCTGCTCGGAAAATCGTCGTATGACGCCGAGGCGAAGACATGGAACTGGGACGACGGATACACGCTTTTCCCCGAAGACTACTTGGAGCAGATCCACGCGATCCTGTCCGCCCACGATCTCCGCACCTTCGACTGGCATTCGGTGCTCTACAGGGAGCGGAAGATGACAGACGAGGAGAAGGATTTCTTCCGCCCCGCAGTACAAATCCACGTCAACTTCGCGGATGAGAAAGGGCTCCGCATCGACGCCAACGACGCCGCCGACCTCGAAACCCTGCGCCCGCTGGTCAGGGACCTGCTCGTCTATCACGAGTCTTTGTTTGATACTGATCCCCGTTAGAAATGTCAATTTCTTACTGGGATTTATGAGACGCCAGTCGCGCCGTAGGTGCGGCTGTAGCCTGCGAAGCAGGCGTATCTTCGGTTAAAAAATCTTTGGCTTTTTTTATTCGAAGACTTAGTATGAGGAAGAATAAGCGCCAAGACAAATAAAAGGCAATAAAAAACACGCTTCATCGGACAAATTCGATGAAGCGTGTTTTGTTTTTTGCCCTTTTACGCCAGCACTTTCGCCATGTGGATGTACTCCGGGTCGAGCTGTTTCGTCTTGTTGACCGCGTCGTAAAGATTTACGTTGACCACGCGGCCATGGCGGATGCCATAGACCACGTTGGACACGCCGGAGATCAGTGCCAGCGTCGCCTGTTCTCCGAGGGTGCTGGCGTAGACGCGATCCATGACCGTCGGCGAGCCGCCGCGCTGGATATGGCCGAGCACCGACGCCCTGTCTCGATGCCCGTCTTTTCCTCCAGCCGAATCCCGATCTCGATGGCGCTGCCCGCACCCTCCGCCACGACGATCAGCACGTAACGCTTTTGGTTTTCTTCGTACATCGCGCGGATTTCCCGTGCCATCTTTTCCAGACTGTACAGCTCCTCCGGCACGAGGATGTACTCAGCGCCGCCGGACATGCCCGTGATCAGTGCCAGCCAGCCGGAATGGCGCCCCATGACTTCGAG
>CACYUQ010000081.1 GCA_902777615.1 uncultured Selenomonadaceae bacterium | reverse complement strand
CCTCCGGCATGTTCAGCACTTTCCTCACCTTCTCCGGCTCAAACCAGCCCAGCCAGACGAACTGCAGGCCCAAAGAGACCGCTTCCAAGGTCATATAAGACATGGCGATCGCGCCGTCCACGAGCCGCACGCTGTGACCGCACACCATCGTCCTGTCGCTGCCTCCGACTTCCACCAGGATCGCCGGAGCTGTGTGGATCCACTGCTGATCTTTGCACGCAGCCACCATCTCGTGGATGAGCGCCTTGTCCGTTACGATGATATGTTTATTCATCTGTTCGTTGCTTCCCGTCGGCGCCAGTCTGCCGGCTTCCATGATCTGCTGGATCTTTTCCGGCTCGATTTCCCGGTCTGCAAAGCCTCTCGCGCTGTATCTCTTTTCGATCGCTTCCATGACTTCCATGTCTATATCCTCCTTCTATCCTGCTATCGTATACCCTTCTGCCGCAAGCACCGTAAGTGCCCGTTCAAAGTTTTCTTCCTTCACCAGGATATAATCTGTATTGTACGTGGAAACAGCAAAGATCCCGATCTTGTGCTCTGCAAGGATTCCGGACAACTTTGACAAAATTCCGATCAGCGAAAAATCAAGTACACCCTGAATGCGGAACCCTCTCCAGCCGTCATCCCGTTCGATCGTCTTTAGCGGCACATCTTCCGTCTTGCATACCAGGGACAGCTCTTCGTCTGTCTTCCCGATAAAATAAAACTCTGCGGACATGTCTATATCCGCTATGTCCGCGACTTTGCAAACTGTCAGTTTATCTGTAATGATCTTCAGTTCCATGCACAAAACACCGCCCTTCTTTTACCGGTCTTTCACTTCCGGATAAACTTCTCATCCGCCGTATTTTCCCCGGCATCGACATAACGTTCTACGGTCATATGCAGATCGTACTTTTCCCGCAGCGAGGCGATCGTTTTCATCATCGGGCTGGCATGATGCGCATCGATCGCAGCCTGATCCCGCCAGCTGTCGATCAGCAGGACGGTCTGGGGGTCATCCAATGAAATATAGTATTCGTAACGGATATTGCCTTCCTCTGCACGGATCGCATCTACCGTACCGGATGCAGCCATTTCCTTTGCGAATGCAAGGGCAGCTCCATTTTCCCCTGTATATCTGAGATTTACCGTTAGCACTTAATAGTCCTTCCTTTTGTGTCAAACGTCACCACTTTGTACTCGAATTTGTCCATGTCGATCTCCTTTCAAACACTGATCATACGATAAGCTGCATCAGATATCTCAATACCCTTGCGTTGAAATCTTTTGCCTGTTCATATACTCCGTGGCTGTAACCTTCATACATGTACAGTTGGCTATTGGGGATCTCTCCCTGCATTTCTATCGATGCCGCCGGCCCCAGTACCTTATCCTGATCCGCGCCTATGATCAGCGCCGGGCAGATGATCTTATGAAGATCATCGTAAACGTCATGTTCAAGGCAGGATCTGCAGAGGATCCTGAACCGCATATAGTCTTTAGGCTTTGCGGCGGCGATCATCCTGTTTATCATTCTGGCGCGTTTAAGATAGCCTCCGGTGTAGGATCGCTCCGCGGTATCGAGCATAATGCCCTTGTGATCCCCTCTGTCAGCCATTTCGAGCCATGTTTCAAGAGTTTCCTTCATGATCTCATTTGGGCGGGACGCAGTGACCGCAAGAACGAGACTTCTCACCTTGTCCGGATGACGGATCGCCATCTGCTGCGCTATCATGCCGCCCTGAGATACGCCGAATATGCTTGCAGGTCCTATGTTCAGAGCGTCCATGATGACATCCAGATCATCTGCCATATCAGCGGTGGTGAACCCTTCAGGCATATCGTTTCTTCTGCTGAAAACATACACTCTGAAATTCTCCGCGAAGCATCTGTACATCAGGGCAAATGGTAGAGCCATACCTTTCGCTGTCTTAAATCCGTCCCCAACTCCCGGAAGCATGATGATCGCATTCTTGCCTTTTCCGAAGCGGATATAATCGCAGTCAGATCCATTGATATTTATGCTTTCGTTACATGCATCCAGTATCATGTACCCTACCATTCCCCCTGAGGAGAATCCTTATCCACGGGAATCGTCACTTCGCAGGCATAGTCTTTGGGCAAGGCGTCACGCGTCCCTCTTAAACGCCAGTAGTCTTTCCAGTATTCCCACCACTTTCTTGACAGCGGCTCTATTTCTTCTTCCGTATATTTTCCCTTTTCCCCTACGATCTCTATTTCATCTCCGCCAACGATAAAGCCCACCGCATCACATCGGGCGCAGAAAATGTGCTTTGCGGTTAACAGAGTTTCTGTACCTTTGAAGTCTTTGACGGGAATCCGGTTTCTATAATCATTCAGTAACGCCTCAGCCTCTTTCTTATCGTCGAATGCCATGTCATAGGTATCGACAGGATAAAGGATCGAATCATCATCACGGAAACGTTCATGCCAGTTCATATCATTCAGATCATTCAGAAAGACCGCAAAAACATGACCATAGAAGCGCACAGCCAAAACATCCGTAGTATGAGTTTCTTTTTCGTCTTTTGTTTCATCATACAGCTGCACATCACGGAACTCCAGCTGCAGCATATCGTCACCCACATGCCAGCACCACCACGCTCCAACATCCGATATGGCGTCTGCTAGTATATTTAGTGCATTTATGTTCATGATGATCTCCTTCACATCGTCAATATCCAAGAAACTTCTTCAGCTCTTTATCCGGCAGAAGCTCCTTCTTACCAAGCCCGAACGAATAGTCCGGAACGATCTCCAGATAGCGGTCCAGAAACTCCTCGTAGGTCTTTGCTTCAAAGCAGTACGGCGTAATGAAGAAATCTCTGCTGCCGCCGGTCACACGGTCCCCGGCGGTTACGCTCACTTTGTAGTCCCCCGACTTCAGCTTGTAGAAGACATAACTTTCAAGATTCCAGCCGTACAGGCTGATATGTCCGAAGGTCGGTTCATAGCTTGCCACGGTCTTATTGGCTGCAAGCGCAGCGCTCTGATAGTCACCCTCCACACATTCGATAAACCGTTCGGCGCTTTCAACGTCGAATACCGAATACTCCGCCTCCTCTCCATATTTCCGGACAAACTCAAGGTCTCCGTCGACCTTCTGTATATCGTACTGCCAGCTCTTTGCGAGCATCTTTTTATCGAGCCAGCGGTAATCCTTCTTTACTTTTTCGAAGGCCTTTTCCAGATATACGTTTATGTCCGTACCGAACTTGAACTTCTCTTCCGGATTCGAATGTTCCACCGTATCGTGCGTATAGCTGCACAGAAACTCGATGAACTCGTCTGCAGTAGTTCCCTCTGTCCAGGGGGTCACGATGTCGGAATCGTCGTAATAGTTTTTGTCGATCTGGCCGAAGACATATTTGCCGTGAAGGGGTGCGATCTGCCAGACCGGGGTGCGCTTCTTCATCATCGGAAGCGTCGCCCAATAGAACTCTCCGCGCAGCTTTTCCAAAGCCTTTTCGTAATACGCGTTAATGTCCAATCCATATTTGAACAGTTCCGGGTCCACCGAAGGGTTCTTATTCAGTTTCTTTTCCCGCTTTTTTTCGGCCTCCCGTTCCACCTCCATCGCGAAGTACTCATCCGAACTGAGCGGCGTCCAAGCCCATACCTCGTCCCAACTATGGCTTGCCAGCGCTGACGAATAAATAAAAGCGCCGCCGGCTTCGCCTCGCCACTTGTTCCATCTGCCGGCCGCCAGGCTGCCGTTCTTCATGATCAAAAGGCAGAACTGTTCCTCTTTCGGGTTCTTTCTGTCTGCAAAGGATTTGAAGCCGTCAAATTGAGCGCCGCGGATCCCCTCTTCTTCCGGCCCGAGGTTGATCCAGCCGATCTCCTCGTCTTCCAGGATTTCCGTAAGGTCATAGCGATCCAGGGAATGCCATCTTGCCACCTCTTCCGAATCGACCGTGTCGGCGGTTCCGCGGAGGAACTTCCCCGCTGCACTGTGCCCGTTTCCGGAGGGAAGCCAGCCGCCTGCGGTATAGTCCCCGTTCTTCAGTTCGAGCAGGCAGTATTCTCCGTACTCCGGCATATCCTTGTCCGAAACATCATGAAATTCGTTAAAGGACAGCGTGAGCGTTTTGTAATCGACGGTAAACATTACTCTCCCTCCGGAATGTTTTTGTTCAATTCTGTCTCGATCTGGTTGAGCGTCTTAAAAAACCGCCCGGTTGCGATCATGGGTCCGAAGCACAGACATCCCAGCAAGTTCCACCAGAACATATGCTTCCAGGATGTGTGAGGACCTTCTATTCCAAGTTCCTCAGCCTTGGTTTTCAGCTCTTCCGCGATCCTTGCCATCCATACCAGTGGATAGATAAACAGATCCGGTATGCCAAGCAGATAAGCCTGCCAATACGGACGCACTTTATGGCCAAGAATGCTCTCCAATTCGTTTTGAAGCCCCATCGGCATGTAGATCAGGAAAAACAGACCTGCAGTAAAGAAATCGATAAATCCGAGCCAGAAACCCGGTCTGTTGGTGTGTTCAAATCTTTTCACGTTCACTGTCTGCAAGTGCCGTCAGGTGTTTTGCCAGCGAGAGCAAGCCCTCTCTGTTTGCAGATATTACGATTTTGCCGTTTTCAGCGGCAGCCATGATTTCAAAGCCTTCCACCCACTCGATCTTCACGCCCGTTCACCTCACAGATTCGGCTTTATCAGCCGAAGTTTTTCTCCGAAACTATTTTCTCCATCTTCGCCGACTTTGTTATTCTGCTTTACACCCAATTCCACCAGATATACCGTTCCATCTCCGGCTTGCCGTAATGATGCGTCGAGTGAACCTCGCAGGGGTAGTGCGTACCACGCTCGTGAAGCCACTCCAGCAGCCGGATCCCTTTCCCGCCATAGAACTCATACATGCCGAGATCGTAGTCCAGGTCGATCACTTCAATTCTTTCGCCCCGCCGCTCGCAGTCTTCGATCAGATTTTTCGCATCCGCGACGCAGTATGCTCTTGTGTATCCTGCAGGCGTGTCCCGCAGATCGTCCAGCCAGATCTTCATATCCGATCAGATCCTCTCCAGCCTCTTCAGCGCCTCCCGCAGCGTAGCGCGGGTGCAGGCGCAGTTCAGCCTCATATGATCGTCCCGGGACGGATCGAACTCCCGCCCGTCGCACAGATCCAATTTCAGATCTTTTACCAGATGTTCGCACAGCGCATCCCCGCGGAATGCCGTGTCCGAACAATCCAGCCACAGGAGATAGGTGCCCTCCGGAACATAAGTCTTAATGCTTGGAATGTTTTGCGCGATATAGTCCGCCGCGTATTCCAGATTTGCGGTAAGATAAGCATTCACCTGATCCAGCCATTCCTCGCAGGCAGGGTCGGAATACAGTTTTTCCACCGCCAGGGTACCAAAGACAGTGTCCAGCGTCATCGCCCAGGCCGACAGTTTTTTACGGAACGCCGCCATCACCTGCCGGTTCGGGATAAACACGCTGGCAGTCATCAGACCGGCGACGTTAAAGCTCTTGTTCGGGCTCATCAGCGTGGCGCTGCGGTCTTCCATGCCCGGCACGCTCCCCATAGGAATGTGTTTGACCCCCGGACGGACGATATCGCAGTGGACCTCGTCTGAGATCACGAAGATGTCGTGACGCCGACAGACCGCCGCAAATTCCGACAGCTCTTCTGCCGTCCAGACGCGGCCTACCGGATTGTGCGGCGAGCAGAACAGCGCAAGATGAATGTCGTTTTCGACAGCCGCCCTTTCGAAGGCGTCCAGGTCCATTTTCCAGTCCGCGCACCTTAAAGGCCCCTGCGTACTGCAGGACAATGGTGCGGTCACCAGGCGCCGGCCCATGGATTCCGCAGCCCCGTACAGCGAATCGTAGTTCGGCATAAAAGCGAAGACCGCATCCCCCGGCTTTGTGAGCAGCTCGACGAGCATGCAGACGGCAGGAATTACGCCCGGCGGACAGAAGTGGATCGAATCTTTGTCCAGTTCCCATCCATAGCGGCGCTGCAGCCAGTTCTGGATAATCTCGTAATACTTCGGTCCGCGGATCGTGTAGCCCAGCACCCCGTGATCGAGCCTCTCCCGAAGCGTCTGGAGCATCGGTGCAGGGCTCTGAAAATCCATGTCCGCCGTCCACATGCCCAGCACGTCTTCCGTACCCATGTGCCGCTCGGGAATGTCCCATTTAAACGAATTGGTGTTCCGTCTGTCGATGGGTCTGTCAAAATCGTATTGATGTTGCATGGGCTCACCCTCTTTCGCATTCTTCATAGTTCTATTCCGATCTCCACATTCACCAGCCGGCCGATCAGCTCCTTTGCTTTGCCCTGCAGCAGGCCGTGCTTCAGATATCCGATCGATACCGTCAGATCGCTCTTGACGGCCATCTCCGCTTCGCCGGTGTCGCCGTTCATCCCGCTGTTGATGTCCGCGGAGATCACGAATGCGCCCTTTTCTTTCGCCTCGTTGACCCGCAGGATCGCCCCGACGACCGGCTCCCTGGGAACGCCGGAAAAGCCCGTACCCAGCATGCAGTCTACGAGGATATCGTAGCCGGAGAAATCGAAGGTCTCTTTGTACGTAAACACCGGAACATCAAGAGCCCGGCACTTTTCATAATAATACCGGCCATCCTCCGAAAACTTATTCGATACGCGCAGGATCTCCACAGGATAGCCATGCGTTGACAGGATCTCCGCCAGCGCATAGCCGTCTCCGCCGTTGTTGCCGCTGCCGCAGATCACCAGCGTTCTGTGACCCATCCATCCGTCATACGCATCGAAAATGCCCTGGGCAGCTCTGCGCATCAGTTCTGTCGAAGGCGTGCCGTTTGCAATGGTTCTCGCATCCGCCTGCCGCATCTCAGCGACGGAGACGATCAACTGGAATCCGTCGTAGGAAAACTTAGGCGTGGTCATACAGGAAACGAAGGTATACCCCTGCGGATCCAGATTTGCCGCGGCAAACACACTGCCTTTTGGGACGACGACCATCGCCCGGTCGCCCCGTTCCAGATCGCTGCCCAGCAGAAGTTCCTTCTGTGACCCGTCCATCAGCACAGTGATCATCATCCCGCAGCCTTCGTGGAAATACCAGACCTCGTCGCAATCGATCCGATGAAAACGGGAGGTCTCTTCCCTGTCCAGCAGGAAATAGATGCTGCCGGACAGCGCCCTGCCGTCTTTTTCGAAAGGTGCCGTATACACTTCCGTAAAATAGCCGCCCTCTTCGTGAGGCTGCAGGTTATAGATCTGTTTTAATTGTTCTGCTCGTTTCATAGTACGTTTCTCGCCTCTACGGCCCCGATCTTCGTATAGATCATGCCGTGCTTGCCGCGTTCCGAGCGCATCAGCGAAACGCCCCGCGCCTCCATTTCCCCGACGGGCGGCGCCGCATCCGGCAGCCCTTCGCCCTGCCAGGACGCCTTGCGCAGCACTGTGATGTGTGGCGAAAAACGCTTGCGGTCGTAGGGAATCTCCCGTTCCGCCAAAGCGCGGCGCAGCCGTTTCGCATAGCCAAAGAGCGCCGGATGCTTCTCGACACCCGCCCAATAGAGATCGCGGAACGTCCCCATACCGTCCAGCCGCAACGGGAACGATGCGAAGGCCGCGGCTTCCATTGCGTCCAGCACGGCGTCGGGCTCTCCGTACTCTCCGATGAATGCCAGCGTCAGATGCAGATTTTCTTCCGTCGCGTAATGGCCTCGCACCTCGCAGGCTTTCAGCCGCGCCTGAAAATCCGCCAACGCGCGGAGGATTTCCTCGTCGAACCGAAGCGCGATAAAGAGCCGCATGACAGTCCCTCCTTGATTTTAGCTTTCCCTATATATTATACACGAAACACGAGCGCAAAAAAATCCCTGCCGTTAGGCAGGGGTTTTTTACTGTCTGCTTCAACGCATGGACCGCGCTTGCTCCTTGAGGCGCGCGACGCGTTGTTCGGTGGTCGGGTGGGTGCTGAACAGCCCTGCAAAGGTCGCGTGGGCATTCTTGAGCGGGTTCACGATGCAGAGGTGCGCGTTCGAGGTGGACGCGCCGGGAATCGGGCGCATCCGGGCGGACGCGTAATCCAGCTTTTCCAGCGCGGACGCCAGCGCCAACGGATTGCCGCAAATCTCGCCGCCGCTCTTGTCGGCATCGTACTCCCGGGAACGCGAAATCGCGAGCTGGATCATCATGGCCGCGAACGGTGCGACGATGATGGTAAACAGCAGTCCAAGCGCGCCGCCGTTGTCGTCGCGGCTATTGGAACGCCCGCCGCCGAAAATCGCCGCCCACTGTGCGATATGCGCGATGGTCGTGATGACGCCTGCGATTGACGCTGCGACGGTGGAAATCAACGTGTCGCGGTGCTTGATATGGGACAGCTCATGGGCGAGCACGCCGCCCAGCTCGTCGTAGTCGAGAATCTCCATGATGCCGGTGGTCACGGCGACTGCCGCGTGCTCCGGGTTGCGCCCGGTGGCAAACGCGTTCGGCACGCGGGACTGGATTACGCAGACTTTCGGCATCGGAAGCTCCGCCTTTTGCGCGAGCTTTTCGACGAGACCGTAAAGCTCCGGCGCTTGGCTGCGGGAAATCTCCTGCGCCTTGTACGCGGCCAGCACCATCTTGTCGCTGTACCAATAGGAAAAGAAATTCATCCCGAGGGAGAACACGAGCATGATCATCGCGCCCTCGCGGCCGCCGAAGCTGCCGCCGACGACGATCAAAAGCCCGGTTAAAAGCGCCATCAGGATCGTGGTTTTGAACGTATTCATAACTTGTCGTTTATCCTCCTTGTCAATTTGTTCATATTCACGATAGCAAGGACGTATGAAAAAGGGATGAACTGGACATCATATAAAAGAAAAGCCGCCACGTCAGTGACGGCTTTTCGCTGTTTTCTGCAAATCAATGAATGTTCATGGAAAGCTCGATGAACTTGTTGGCGATTTTCGCTTTCTGCAGAACCGCCTCGGTGATCGATTCGCCGGACTTCACGATGATTGTGCCGTTGTCCGCTACGATGTCGCGGGACGCTTTCTTGCCAAGCAGGAAGCGGCGATGGCGCTCCTCCGTCGCCTTGTCGGCGGCGGACTCAGGCTTCTTCTCCGGCTCCGGTTCGGGTTTCGGCTCAGGCTTCTTTTCCGGCTCCGGTTCCGGCTCGGGTTCCGGCTCTTTCGGCGGCTCCGGCTCGGGAGCGGGCTCGGGCTCCGGCGCTTTCGGCGGCTCCGGTGCGGGCGCAGGCTCCGGCTCGGGGGCTTTAGGCGGCTCCGGTGCAGGCGCGGGCTCCGGCTCCGGCGCTACATCGTCATCCGTTTTTTTTTCATCGCCGCCCGGCGGATCAATGACCGTAACCTGCTTTCCGAAAATGGAAATCTGGTCGGACATGATCTCGGATTCGACGCCGTTCGGGTCGACAATTTGGACTTTTTCCACCTTGCCGCCTTCGCCGATGAAGATTTCGTTGACCTTGCCGTTGATCGTACCGGACTTGGTGATGGCCTTCGTGCCGATGATGCGGATGTTCGCGTCGAGCATCGCCTCATAGTCGCTGGCGTCCTCCAACGTCAGGATGTTCTCGCTGTTCGTGATCGTGACGGCGTCATGGCCGATGGCGATGACGGAGGAATACGGCAGGAGCTTTACACCGCGATACCAGTCCTCGTCCTCGATGGTGATGGCCGCGACCTGCCCGTTTTTCGCGTCAATCAGGAGCGTCTTGCTCATGCCGAGCTCGCGCCCCTCTGTGATGCTGATAACAGGCAGTCCCAGGATTTCTACGCTTCTTTTCGTCATTGGATTTTCCTCCTAAGTGAAATTTTTAGTCCGTCTGCTTCGCGAAGGCTTTTTCAATCTCCGCAAGCCAGTCCGGGGGGATTTTGTTGTACGAAATTCTCGGCGCACCGTGCCGAGCGGTAATATGCGAGACGGTATCGAGATAGGTGATGTTCTTGCGGAACTCGTCTGCGATGCCGTTCTGGCCTTGGATGATGGGGATGGAAAGCGCGCGGCGGTACGTCTCGATGGCGTCCGCATACTTGCCTTCGTCCTTGTAAAGATTGCCCAGCTCGATGACGAGGAAGGGCACATAAGAATCGTCGGAGAATTTGTCGATAGCTTCCCGATACAAAGCAGCCGCCGTGTCAGGATGGTTCGCGTCTTTTTCTGCGTAGGCACGATCGAGATAATCGTCCAGCGTGAGAGGCTCCGGTTCTGGTTCTTTCGTCGGTTCCTCGACGACGGGCTCCGGTTCTGGTTCTTCCGTCGGTTCCTCGACGACGGGCTCCGGCTCGGGTTCTTCCGTCGGTTCCTCGACGACAGGCTCCGGTTCGGGCTCTTCCGTCGGTTCCTCGACGACAGGCTCCGGTTCTGGTTCTTCCGTCGGTTCCTCGACGACGGGTTCCGGCTCGGGTTCTTCCGTCGGTTCCTCGACGACGAGTTCCGGCTCGGGTTCTTCCGTCGGTTCTTCGACGACGGGTTCCGGCTCGGGCGCTTTCGTCGGCTCTTCGACGACAGGCTCCGGTTCTGGTTCTTCCGTCGGTTCCTCGACGACAGGTTCCGGCTCGGGTTCTTCCGTCGGTTCCTCGACGACAGGCTCCGGTTTGAATATGGGTGTTTCGACGGGAGGCGACGGCGGCATGGGCGCCGGTTCAGGAATCGGCGGCGCCGCGGGCGTTTCTGCGAGTTCGCCTTCCGGCGGGACTGCGCCCGGCGGCAATTCGACTTCCCAAACGATAGGCGGTTCCTCTGCCTCAGGCACGGGCGGCTGCCCGGTATCCTCCGACGCTTCTTCGGGGAATACTTCTCCTTCCTCGGACTCGCCGTCCTCCGGCGCTTCCCCCGTCTCCAGCAGAACGCGCGAATAATCGCGTCGGAGCAGGAATTCGTTGACACCCGTGACGAGCGCCGCCGAGCCGATTACCATGACCACCAGCATCATCAGATGGTTAAAGGTCAGGTAAACGGACAGGAGAATCGCGGAAAAGTTTACAATCAGCGCCATGACGGCGCAAAGCGCGAGCGCCCTGGAGTCGACGGCAAGCCCGAAATGCCGCGCGACGCGCTGCACCAGGAGCACGCTTGCCGCCATAAAAATCACGGCGGCAACTAGAAAGCCCAAGATTACTCACCACACTTGCAGCAATCAAGAAATAGTTTCGACAGGACGAAAAAAACTCCTGCCGCTTTTTTATCTTTTGGAATAAATTCAATCATTCCATATTATATCATGAGGGAAAGCCCATGTCCACCGATATGCGCCGCTTATCGAAGGAAATTGCGGGGACGGCAGGGAAATTTGTTTCTTTGTCGAAAATAATAAACCATCCAAAGCCCTACCCTCGAGGGGAGGGGGGACCGGCGAAGCCGGTGGGGGAGGTGTTTAGGGGATCATCGTAACACCTCATCCGTCGCGCTTCGCGCGCCACCGTTTGGGGAGTCCACTGGACTCCCGCGCAAGCGCCCCCTCAAGGGGAAGGCTAAATACTGAGGAGGATCGGCCATGAATGAAACGACAGTTCAGGTGCTTTGCCCAAACGGCATCCATATCAGCCCCGCAGGTGTGATGGCGAAACTGCTTGCGCCTCTGTCGGCGCGTGTCACAATCGTCCGCGGCGGGGCGCAGGCAAACGCGGCTGACGTGGACGAGGTGTTGGCGCTGGCGCTTCGGGAGGGCGAGGACGTGACGCTCCGCGCCGAGGGAGCGGATGCGGGGAAGGCGACGGAAATTGTCTGCGCGGTGCTGCGGGAGGGGACGAAAATGCTGGCGGGCTATCTGGCGAAACAAAAGGCGGCGCCGTCCGCCGTTATGCCTCAAGCTGACGATATTTCCCATATCGCGCCCGCGTCCGTCGCCACATCCACACGCATAGGTAAGATCCGGCAGGTCGTTGACGATCTCGACGAGCGCCTCGCTTCCTATAAAAAAGGAACGCCGATGGAAGAAGCGCGGCGTTTTGGCGAAGCGGTCAAAGCCTATGGCGTGCGGATGGAGGAAGCGAGCCGGGCCGCCGCCCGCGCGGGCGAAACACGCCAGCAGCTCATCCTCGAAGGTTACCGGATGATGGCGGACGCTCCCGGTTTCCACGCGGAAGTCGGGCAGGCGATCAACGGCGGCGCTTCGGCTCCCGCCGCCGTACTCGCGGCGAAAGAAAAATTGGCGAACACGATGCTTTTGAAAGAACGCGCGGGCGACCAGCGGGAAGTCGGGCGCAGCCTCGCGCGCATCCTGCTGGGCGTGCCCGAGCGGGAAGAGGCGGCGGACGACACGCCGTTGATCCTGGCGGGGAAAGAAATTTCGCCGGAATTGATGGCCCGGTTTGCCGGCGACCGTCTCGCGGGCATCGTCGAAAGCGACGGCGGTCCCTCCGGCCATGCGGCCATTCTCGCTCGGATGCGCGGCATTCCTGCACTGCTCGGCTATAAAGACGCGGCTTCACTGCCGGATGGGGCGCTCGCCGTCATCGACGGAACGAAAGGAACGCTGATTGTCGACCCGTCCGAGGAGGAACTGCGCGCGGTACGGGAGAGGATGGAACAGGAGCGGGAGGAAAACCGACGCCTGCTCGAAGACGTCGGCCCCGTCGCGACGAAAGACGGCGCGTCTGTCACACTGCAAGCGAACGTCGCCTCCGCGGAGGAAATCGAAAACGCCGTGGCGATGGGCGCGGAAGGCGTAGGGCTGTTCCGCTCGGAGTTCCTGTTCCTCGGGAGAAGTAATTTGCCTTCGGAGGACGAACAGGCGGAGTATTACGCCCGCGCGGTCAAAGCCTGCGGACAATTCCCTTGCGTGATTCGCACCCTCGACGCGGGCGGCGACAAGGACATCCCCGCGCTGAACCTGCCGAAAGAGACAAACCCGTTTCTCGGCGTCCGGGCGATCCGCGTCAGCCTCGCGCGGCCCGAGCTGCTCAGCGCCCAGCTTCGCGCCGTCCTGCGCGCGGCAAAAGAAGGAAAGGCCGCGCTGCTTTTGCCGATGATTGCCTCCGTCGAGGAGCTCGACGCGGTGAAGGAAGCGCTGGATCGCGAGCGGCGCGCATTGTACGGCGACGGGGAGACCGCGCCGAGCGTACCCGTCGGAGTGATGATCGAGACGCCTGCCGCCGCGCTGACCGCCGCAGCTCTTGCGAAACGCGCCGACTTTTTCAGCATCGGAACCAATGACCTGGCGCAATACACATTGGCCGCCGACAGGACGAACCCGGCCATCTCCGGACGCACGGAACTTGACCCGATGTTTCATCCGGCGGTGCTGCGCTTGATCCAAATGGCCGCAGACGCCGCGAAACAGGCGAATATCCCTGCCGCTGTCTGCGG
>CACYUQ010000080.1 GCA_902777615.1 uncultured Selenomonadaceae bacterium | reverse complement strand
ATTTCAATTATAATGTACGTATGCGCGCATTTCAAGTTTTTTGAAGGGCAGAATGAAAATATTCACGCTGAAAAATTTTATGATATAATAGAGCCCGGAGGGATAAAACGATGGAACATTTTTTTAAGTTACAAGAGCGAGGCACGGACGTGCGGACCGAAGCGATGGCGGGGCTTACCACGTTTATGACGATGGCGTACATCCTCGCGGTCAATCCGGGAATCTTGGGCGCGGCGGGCATGGATGCAGGCGCGGTCTTCACGGCGACGGCGCTTTCATCGGCGCTCGGCACGCTCTGTATGGCGATTTTTGCGAATATGCCTTTGGCACTGTCGGCGGCTATGGGCCTCAACGCTTATTTTGCGTTCACGGTGGTCATCGGCATGGGGTACACTTGGCAGCAAGGACTCGCGGCGGTTTTTGTCGAGGGCGTTATTTTCATCGTGCTGTCGTTGACGAACGTGCGCGAGGCAATTTTTGACGCGATACCGCGCCAGCTCAAGACGGCGGTTTCCGTCGGCATCGGACTTTTCATCTGCTTCATCGGTTTCCAAAATGCGCATATCGTCGTGGACGGTCCGACGCTGGTCAAGCTCTATCCGTTCAGCAAGGCTCTGGCGGACGGTTCGTTCCGCACGGAAGGTATCACGGTTGTTTTGGCGCTGGTCGGTCTCATATTGATGGCGATGATGATGGCGAAAAATATCAAGGGGAGCGTCCTTTGGGGCATATTGATCACTTGGGGATTGGGCATGGTCTGCCAGCTTGCGGGCCTTTATGTGCCGGATCCGTCGAAAGGATTTTTCAGCCTGTTCCCGTCGGGGATCGTAGCGATGCCCGCGTCGATGGCACCGACGTTCATGCAGCTTGACTTCGCTTCGATTTTGAACGTCAATTTCTTGACGATACTGTTGGCGTTCCTGTTTGTCGATATGTTCGACACGCTGGGCACGGTCATCGGCTGCGCCTCGAAAGCAAAATTGTTGGACGAAGATGGAAAGCTGCCCGGGATACGGAATATCTTGTTGGCAGACGCTATTGGTACGACTGCGGGTGCTCTGCTCGGCACCTCGACGATTTCTTCGTTTGTTGAGTCGTCGGCGGGCATCGCCGAGGGCGGCCGCACGGGGCTTTCTTCCGTTGTGACGGCGGGGCTGTTCCTGCTGGCGCTGTTCTTCTCGCCGCTGTTCCTCGCGATTCCGGCGTTCGCCACCGCGCCCGCGCTGATCATGGTCGGTTTCCTGATGATGCAGCAGGTCAAGGACATCGACTGGTTCACGGATTATGCCGAGGCGGTTCCCGCATTCATCGCGATTGCTTCGATGGCTTTCACTTATTCGATTTCCGAGGGCATCTCCTTCGGCGTCATTTTCTACACGCTGCTCCATATCCTGACGGGAAAGACGAGTAAAATCACGCCGCTGATGTATGTGCTGACGGTGATGTTCGTGTTGAAGTATATCTTCTTGTGAGCATCGAGAGATATATGGCAATTGAGAAGGTAAAATATTAGATTAGGAAAATGGAAAGCGTACCCGTTGTGAAACAATTTCGCGTCGGGTACGCTTTTTCTTTGCCATGTGTTATAATAAAGTGTCATGATAGACAATATACGGTGGGGTGAGCCCTATGACCAAGTTGAAACCGATTACGATAGACGATATTATTGCCGAAGTAAACCGGACGCAGCCGGGCGCGAATGTGGATTTGATTGTCCGTGCTTATGAACTGGCGCGGGAAGCGCACGAGGGGCAAAAGCGCGCTTCTGGCGAGGAATACATCATTCATCCTTTGAACGTGGCCTATATCCTTTCGGATATTCATCTCGACGAGGCGGCGATTTCGGCGGCACTGTTGCATGACGTCGTCGAGGATACGACGTTTACCATCGAGGAGATGCAGGAGAAATTCGGCGATGAGGTTGCGCTTTTGATTGACGGCGTGACGAAGCTCTCCAAGATCCAGTAGTCGAAGGAAGAGCAGCAGCTGGAAAATTACCGGAAGCTGTTCCTCGCGATGGCGAAAGATTTGCGCGTCATCTTGATTAAGCTGGCGGATCGCCTGCACAATATGCGGACCCTCAAATATATGCGCGCGGACAAGCAGAAGCGCATCGCCCGCGAGACTATCGAAATTTACGCGCCACTGGCGAACCGGCTCGGCATCTCGAATATCAAATGCGAGCTGGAGGACTTGTGCCTTCGCTATCTGGAGCCGGAAATCTATTATGACCTCGTCGAGAATGTGAAACAAAAGCGGCAGGAACGGCAGGCATTCATCGACGAGGCGATGGCGCAGCTCCGGGAGAAGCTGGATTCCACCGGTATGAAGGCGGAAATTCGCGGCCGCGCCAAACATTTTTACAGCATTTACCGGAAAATGCGCCGCGATAACAAGGATATCAGTGAGATTTATGACCTTTCCGCCGTGCGAGTGTTGGTCGAGACCGAGTCCGAATGTTACGGTGTGCTCGGTTTGATTCATGCTATGTGGAAGCCGATACCGGGACGATTCAAGGATTATATCGCGATGCCGAAATCGAACGGCTATCAGTCGCTGCATACAACGGTCATGACGCGCGGCTATCCGCTGGAAATTCAGATTCGCACTTTTGCGATGCATCAGGTGTCCGAGTATGGTTTCGCGGCTCATTGGAAATACAAGGAAGTGGGCAAGAGCACCACGGCCGGAAACGCCTACGACCAAAAAATGTCGTGGCTTCGCCAGATGGTCAATCTTCAGCAGGAACTCATCGATCCGCGCGAGTATGTCGAAGCGTTGAAAGTGGACGTATTCGCCGACGAAGTTTTCGTCTTTACGCCGCGCGGGGACGTTATCGGGCTGCCTAAAGGCTCGATTCCGTTGGATTTCGCCTATCGCATCCACACCGAGGTCGGCCATCACTGTGTCGGCGCTAAGGTCAACGGCAAGCTTGTACCGCTGGAATATAAGCTGAAGAACGGCGACATCGTTTCGATTATCACGAACAAGGCGAACAACGGTCCGTCCCGCGATTGGCTCAATATCGTCTCGTCGTCGGAAACGCGGAACAAAATCCGATCGTGGTTCAAGAAGGCGACGCGGGAAGAGAATATCGAGCGCGGGCGCGAACTGATTGAAAAGGAAGCGAAACGGCTGGGTTACGAGCCGAAGGAGCTACTGAAAAACGACCGTCTTACGCAGGTGGCAAAGAAATTTAATGTTCACAGCGAGGACGATCTTTTAGCGTCGCTCGGTTTCGGTGGCGTCACGCTCAACGGCATCCTGACGAAACTGATTGATTTGCACAAGCAGGAAATAAAGGAAAATACCGCGCCTGACGTTTCCAAGATGCTTTCCGAGTTGAAGCCGCAACAGGGGGCGGTCAAAAAGTCCAGTCATGGCGTGCTTGTCGAGGGAGAGGCGGGTATTCTCGTCCACCTCGCGCGCTGTTGCAATCCGATTCCCGGCGATCCGATTGTCGGTTTTGTGACGCGGGGACGCGGTGTTTCCGTACATAGAGAGGATTGTCCGAATATTTTCCATGATGCTTCGGATTATTCCCGTGCTTTGGAAGTGGATTGGGACATTGGCTTGGACAAGGATTACACGGTGCAGATTGCCATTACCTGCAATGATAGGAGCGGTATGCTGACGAACCTTCTGGCGGTGACGTCGGAGATGAAGGTTAATATCAGCTCCATCAACGCAAAGCCGAACCGGAACAACAAGACTTCGACGGTCGTTATGGGGCTCGACGTCAAGAACGCTCAGCAGGTTGCGCAGATCATGACAAAGTTCCGCCGCTTGAAGGACGTTTATAGCGTCAGCCGCACGATGCCGACAAGGACGAGAGAGACACGGGAGATTGAGGATAAGGAAGGAGAGGAATAATGGGAAAGCTTACCATCCAGTCATTTGCAGTCATGCCGTTTGACGAGAATTGCTACGTCGTTTCGGACGAGACGGGCGAGGGCGTTGTCATCGACCCGGGAGGAATGGAAAGCGCCATTCTCGCGTATATTCGAGAAGCGAAACTCTCTATCAAGGCCGTGCTCGACACGCACGGCCATTGCGATCATATCGGTGCGAACGACGCTATCCGCGATGCGACGGGGGCACCGCTCTATATTCACAAGGAAGACGCGCCGATGCTGGACAATATGCGGCTGAACTTGTCGGCGTTTATGGGGTTCAAGGTGCTTTCGCGTCCGGCGGAGCATTTGCTTTCGGAAGGCGACAAAATTTCCTTCGGTCAGTCCGCGCTGGAGGTGCTGCATACGCCCGGTCATACGACGGGCGGTATCTGCTTTATCGGCGACGGCGTCGCGTTCACCGGGGATACGCTTTTCGCGGGATCGATCGGTCGCAGTGACTTTCCCGGCGGCTCAGAGGTCGAGTTGATTGGGAATATCAAGAAGAAATTGCTGGCGCTGCCGGATGAAACGAAAGTTTACGCCGGACATGGTCCGTCATCCGAAATCGGCTGGGAGCGTACACACAACCCATATTTGCAATGGTAAGTTAAGGAAAGGAGGAGAAACGCGTGGAGCAGGCTTCGCTTTTCGAGGCGTCGGATCGAGATACGCAGCCGCTGGCCGCGCGTCTCCGTCCGCAGACGCTGGATGAATTTGCCGGGCAGCGGCATTTGATTGGCGAGGGGAAAGTGCTTCGCCGCTTGATTGAGAGCGACCGAGTCGCCTCGATGATTTTCTGGGGACCGCCGGGTGTCGGCAAGACGACGTTGGCGCGTATCATCGCAATGCGCACGAAGTCGTCATTCATCGACTTTTCTGCTGTGACCAGCGGCATCAAGGAAATCCGCGGCGTCATGCAGCAGGCGGAAGAAAATCGCCGCTTTGGCGACCGCACCATCGTGTTCGTTGACGAAATCCATCGCTTCAACAAGGCACAGCAGGACGCGTTCCTGCCGTTTGTTGAGAAGGGCAGCATCATCCTGATTGGCGCTACGACGGAAAATCCGTCTTTCGAGGTCAACGGCGCTCTCTTGTCCCGCTGCAAAGTGTTTGTGCTGCAGCCGCTTTCGTCCGAGGACATAGTTTCGCTTCTGTCGCGCGCGATTACGGATGAACGCGGTTTTGGCGGGCAAAACATAAAAATCGCGTCGGAGCATTTGGAAATGATTGCGGGTTTTGCGAACGGAGACGCGCGTTCCGCTCTCTCTACCCTTGAAATGGTCGTACTGAACGGCGAGGAGAAAAACGGAACGATTACGGTCACGAAGGAAATCCTAGAACAGTGCATTTCGCGAAAATCGTTGTTGTATGACAAAAAAGGTGAGGAACATTACAACCTGATTTCTGCATTGCACAAGTCGATGCGAAATTCCGATCCTGATGCGGCGGTTTATTGGCTGGCGCGGATGTTGGAGGCGGGCGAGGATCCTCTTTACGTCGCGCGCCGTGTGACGCGATTCGCCAGTGAGGATGTGGGGCTTGCCGATCCCCGCGCGTTGGAAATCGCGGTGGCGGCGTATCAGGCGTGTCATTTTATCGGCATGCCGGAGTGCTCGGTGCATCTGACCGAGGCGGTGGTCTATCTCGCAATGGCACCAAAGTCGAACGCGATGGAAGTCGCCTATTTGACGGCGAAGGAAGATGCGCTGAAAGAGCTGGACGAGCCGGTGCCGCTGGTGATACGAAACGCGCCGACTAAGCTGATGAAAAACCTCGGCTATGGCAAAGGTTATCAATATGCGCATGACACGCAGGAAAAAATCACAAATATGCAATGTCTGCCCGATTCGCTGCTTGGCAAGGAATACTACCGCCCGACTGAGCAGGGCGTTGAGGGCCGTTTCAAGGCGCGTCTCGCCGAGATCAAGGAATGGAAAAAAGCGCACGGCGCGAAAATATAATATGGAAAATCAAAATCCACCGTTCAATAAATGACGGTGGATTTTTTGTAGGAAATGACGTTGCCGATTGCATAAATCATGGTATAATGAAAAAAGCGGTACAAAATGAATGAATAAGCGCAAAACATTTGCTTTTTATAGGGAGGCTTTATCGCGTGGCAAAAACGATTATGATGCAGGGAACCAGCTCCCATGTGGGGAAAAGTATTCTCGTTACGGCGCTCTGCCGTATTTTTTATCAGGACGGTCTGCACGTTGTTCCGTTCAAGGCGCAAAACATGGCGCTGAATTCGTATGTCACGCGGGACGGCAAAGAGATGGGACGCGCGCAGGTGGCACAAGCGGAGGCCGCGGGACTCGCGCCGGAGGTCGATATGAATCCGGTGCTTTTGAAGCCGACGGGCCATGCTTCGTCGCAGGTGGTGCTGATGGGAAAACCCATCGGCAATATGTCGGCGAAAGAATATCATAAGGGCTATTCGGTCAAACTGTTCGACACGGTGAAGGACGCGCTGGCGCGCCTCGATAAAGCGTATGATGTGATTGTCATTGAAGGCGCGGGGAGTCCCGCCGAAGTCAATCTGCATGACAACGACATCGTGAATATGCGCGTTGCACGTCATTTGCAGGCGCCGGTGCTTTTGATTGCCGACATTGACCGAGGCGGTGCGCTGGCGTCGCTGGTCGGCACGCTGGAGCTTTTGACAGAGGAAGAGCGCACGCTGGTCAAAGGCTTGATTATCAATAAATTCCGAGGTGACGTGTCGCTTTTGCAGCCTGCCGTCGATTTCTTGGAACAAAAGACGGGAAAACCCGTGCTTGGTATTATCCCGCATATCGACCACATGGGCATCGACGACGAGGATTCCGTTTCACTGGAGGAAAAGCAGGAGAAGCCGAAAGAAGGAGACGTAAAAATCGCGGTGATTCGTACGCCGAAAATCTCGAATTTTACTGATTTTGACTGCCTTGCGGGGGAAGAGGACGTTGCCCTTTATTATGTACAGGATGCGGCGTCTTTAGGTGAGCCGGATTTGATCGTGTTACCGGGCAGCAAGAATACCACGGAGGATATGATGTACTTGCGTTCTTCGGGTATCGCGGCGGCGATAAAGGAACGGGTGGCGAAGGGAACGCCGTTGATTGGCATTTGCGGCGGCTATCAGATGCTCGGCAAAGAAATCCGCGATCCGCATCATACAGAATCGAAAAACGACGGAACGGAAGGGCTCGGACTGCTCAACATGACGACGACCTTCAGCGAGGAAAAACTGACCTCGCAGGTGGAAGCGGATTGTTTCGACTGGCATTTCTTGGACGAGGAGATTTCCGCAACGGGACTTCGCGGCTATGAGATACACATGGGCGAAACGGAGTTCCTCGGCCATGATGATACACATCCTTTAAAAATCACGAAACGTGCTGATGCGTCTGTTGATATTGCCGAAGGCACTTGCCGGAAAGACGGGCTGGTTTTCGGAACCTATATCCATGGCGTTTTCGATCACGACGAGTTCCGCCGTGCGGTGCTGAATGCGATTCGTGTGCGTAAAGGCTTGGAGCCGCGAAAGAATACGCGAAACGTCCGCGCCGAGAAAGAACGCAGCTACGATGCATTGGCAGACGTGGTGCGGGCGCATCTCGATATGGATAAAGTACGCGCAATTATGGGTATGGAAGCAAAATGATGGCTGCGATTCTTGCGTTTGTCGTCGACTGTTTGATCGGCGACCCCCGTTCGGCGCTGCATCCCGTCGTGTTGATGGGGAAGCTCATTTCCTTTTTTGAGGGGATTCTTTACCATGAGCAGGATTCGGACCGGAAAAAACTCGTCTGCGGCGCGGTCTTGATGGTTTGCGTACTTTCCGTGTCGTATGGCGCGGCGGAGGGGATTTTATGGCTCGCGAGGCTGACTGGAAACGCGTATGTCGTTTTGGCGGTTCAGGCAGCGGCGTTGAGCTTTATGATTTCGCCGCGTAATCTGGCGGAGGCGGGACGGGAAATCCGCGATTACTTGCTGGATGGAAATCTCGAAATGGCACGTTTTAAAGTGGGATGGATTGTTGGACGTGATACGGACAAGCTGACGGAGGGCGAAGCGACGCGGGCGACGGTGGAGACTATTTCGGAAAACACCGTCGACGGCGTGATTTCGCCGCTGTTTTATTTTTTTGTCGGCGGGCTTCCGTTGGCAGTCGCGTATCGGGCGGCGAATACGATGGATTCGATGATAGGGTACAAAAACGACAAGTATCTTTTTTTCGGACGTGTAGCGGCAAGAGCGGATGATGTTTGGAATTATATTCCGGCGCGGCTGACGGGGCTGATGATGGTGGCGGCGGCGTTCCTGCTCGGCTTGGATGGGACAAATGCGTGGCGGATTTTACGACGGGACGCGTCGAAGCATCCGAGCCCGAACGGCGGCTGGACGGAATCGACGGTGGCGGGCGCGCTTGGGATTCGGCTTGGCGGTCTCAATTACTATTTTGGCAAGCCGTCTTTTCGCACCTATATGGGGGATCCGTTACAGGAACTTGAGGCGCGCCATATTTCTCTGGCGATTCGCATGATGTATACGGTGACGGTGATGTTTCTTACGTTGGCGCTGGCGGCGTCGTGGCTGCTCGGTGGACGTTTGCCGGGAGGGCTTGTGTTATGAGGGCGTTTTTTATCGGCCTGCAATTTTTGACGCGGATTTCGATTGTGCGGCAGGATTGTTGGACGGCGGAGGATTTCGGGCGCAGTGTGAAGTTCTTTCCGCTGATTGGGACGGTACTCGGTGCGATTTACTCAGCGTTTGCCTATGGTTTTTATGATTTTTTGCCGTCACAGGGCATCTTGCTTCCGCAACATGTGACGGCGGCAATTTTATTGATTTTGCCGCCGCTGATGACTGGCGGTCTCCATTGCGACGGCTTTATGGACACGATGGACGGTGTTTTTTCCGGTCGTTCCCGTGAGAGAATGTTAGAAATCATGAAGGATAGCTGCACTGGATCGAATGCGGTCTTTTGTTTTGTGGTGTTGATGTTTTTGGAGTTTTCGGTGTTGCTCGATATGCCGAAGAGTGTCGTTGCGCCCGCTCTTTTCATTATGCCGATTATCGCGCGCATGATGATGGTTATGGGCATTGTGCGGTTTCCCTACGCGCGTCCCGATGGACTCGGGAAAGCGTTCGCACAGTATGCTGGGCAAGGGACATTGATGTTTGCGGCAGTATGTACGCTAGTGTTCGTCTTTCCTCTCGGGAAACTCGCGTGGCTTAGCCTTGCCGTATGCGTGGCGTTTACGATGTTTTTCGCGAACTATGTCGAGAAGCGTCTCGGCGGCCTGACTGGGGATGTGTACGGGGCAATCACGACGCTGAATGAGGGCTTGGTGTTGTTGGTGTTTCTCATTGGTGCTTCGATATTAAAATAAGGAATGAAATGAGTGAAGATATGAATCGCAGATTTTCCCACGGAGGCAATATTTACGACGCAAAACCGGCGCAGGGAGAGTGGCTTGATTTTAGCGCTAATATCAATCCTTTGGGCCTTTCACCGTTGGTGCGGCAGGCAATCGAGGACGGCATCCCGCATCTTGTCCATTATCCCGATCCTTCCGCGCGTGCGCTGAAGCAAGCAATCTCGGATCATTATGATATTCCCTTGGATAGAATCGTTTTGGGAAACGGCGGTGCAGAGCTTTTTTATGTGCTTTTTCACGCCGCCAGACCGAAGCGCGTTTTGTTGCCAATTCCGTCATTTAGCGAATATGAGCGGGCAGCGATTTCGGCAAAAGCGGAAGTGGCGTATTTTTCACTTCGAGAGGAAGATGGTTTTCGTTTCGATGAGACGGCGCTTTGCACACAGATGCGAACAGGCGACTGTTTGATTATGGGAAGTCCGAATAATCCGACGGGACGGCGTGTCGAGCGAAAAGCGCTGGAAGCGATTTTGCAGGAAGCGCGACGGAAAGATGTTTTAATGATTATCGACGAATCCTTTATGGATTTTTGTCCTGACGCCGTCGATTTTACAGCGCGCTCTCTGGTTTCTCAATATGATAATTTGATTATCGTGCAGTCATTGACGAAATTTTTCGCGATTCCCGGACTGCGTCTTGGCTTCGCAATTGCTTCAACTGACATTGTGGAATGGATGGACGCGGCGAAAGACCCGTGGAATACGAACATTTTGGCACAGGCAGCGGGTGTTGCGGCGTTGGCTGATGTGAAATATCAACGGCGCACGTTGGCATGGTTGGATACAGAGCGTGAATTTTTGTTCCAAGCGCTAGGTGCATTGGACGGTGTGAAAGTGTATCCTCCGACGGTGAATTTTATCTTGTTGCGGCTGTCGTCCTCTTTGGGAAATGCTTCCAACTTTTGTGCGCGTATGCGTGAGGAAGGGATTTTGCTCCGGGATTGCTCCAATTATCCGGGATTGGACGATACCTTCGTCCGGGTGGCGGTCCGGAAACGGGAAGAGAACGAGAAGTTGTTGGAAGCGCTTAGGAAAATTGGAGATGAGCGAAAATGATGCGACTGATTCTCGTGCGTCATGGACAGACGGAATGGAATGCCGGAGGTCGGTATCAAGGCCAGTCGAACGTGGCGCTTTCCGAGCTCGGACGCAAGCAGGCGAAATGCCTCGCGGAGAACTTTCCTGTGCAAAGTTTAGACGCGATTTATTCCAGCGACCTCGATCGGGCACGAGAGACTGCGGAATACGTCGGCAGAAAGATCGACGTTTCGGTTTGTTTGGAACCAGCTTTTCGTGAACTTTCCTTTGGGGATTGGGAAGGACTGACGTATCAGGAGATTTCGTCGCGTTGGCCGGAGGAAGCGAACAAACTTTTCACGGCACCAGACAAATTAAAAATCCCCAATGGCGAGACGTTCCAAGAACTCCAGAAGCGTGCTTTAACAAAAATCAACATCCTATGCAAAGAATATATTGACAAAACCATTGCCGTTTTCGCGCACGGCGCAATCAATAAAACGATATTGGCTGGGTTGATGCATATACCGCTTCATTATCTCTGGTCACTTCGGCAGGACAACACGGCGGTCAATATCCTGCGCCTTGACGATGGCTACGTGACGGTAGAGCTTATCAACGGTACATTTCATTTGGGGAATGAGATGAAAACCTTGGGGCTGTAAGAAATATAGTGCCCCAGTTATTTTTTAAAAAAAGTCCTTGACAAAGAGACATCGACGAGGTAATATAAACAAGCTGACTGACAGAGATGCCAGCCGGGCGCACCCTGAAAACTGAACAATGCAAATGAATCATCTAGAACGATTCAAGCCAGATG
>CACYUQ010000079.1 GCA_902777615.1 uncultured Selenomonadaceae bacterium | reverse complement strand
CAATCTGAAAATGGCGGAGTTTCTTCGCGAGGTGCAGCCGGAGGGCGTATTGGCGGCGGGCGGCGATGGGACGCTGCACGAAGTCGTCAACGTGTTGATGAAAGAGGAACTTTCCCTGCCCATCGGCATCATTGGCAGCGGCACGTCCAACGATTTCGCCACGTACCTCGGCGTCAACAACGATCTCGAAGCCTATTTTGATTGTATTGTCGACGACATTTCCCGGCCGGTGGACGTGGGGTGTGCCAATGGAGAATATTTCATCAATGTGGCCAGCGCGGGGGCGCTGACTTCCGTAGCCCATGAGGTCAATGTGCGCTTGAAGCACGCGATGGGGAAGATGGCGTATTATCTGCGCGGTCTTGGCGAAATCCCGAAGCTGCACACGCTCCATCTGCACATCAAGGCCGACGATACGGAGATTGAGACCGGCGCGTACCTTTTCGTCATCGTCAACAGCTCTGTCGCTGGCAGTATGCAAAACGTAGCGCCCAACGCGGAGATTGACGATGGGAAGCTTGACCTTTTGGTGGCGAAGGACGCGGGAATTACGGAATTTATGGCGCTGGCGAAAGACGTGGTCTCCGGGACTGTCAAGCCGGACGAAAAGAATTTGCTGCATATCCAGGCCAAATCTTTTGTCGTGGAGGCGGACGAGCTGACGGAAAGCGACCTCGACGGCGAGCGCGGTCCCGCGCTTCCGCTTCACATTGAGACTGTCAAGCGCGCTGTTCGCATCTATACGATGATGGAGACGGGAAAGGGCATGATTGCGCCGACGGAGGGAAACGTATGACGGACAAGAATAAACTCGGCTTTGAGACGGTCGCGCTGGACGATGAAGCCTCTGCGCTTGTCATCATTGACCAGACGCGTCTTCCAAACGAGCGGAGTATCCTGCGGCTGGCGACGCAAAAGGAAATTTGGGACGCGATTTATCTCTTGCAGGTGCGCGGCGCACCCGCGATTGGCGTAGCGGCGGCTTACGGCATTTATCTCGCGGCGAAGGAAATCGACACGACGGATTATGACGTTTTCGCGAAAAAATTTGCCGAGGCGAGGGACTATCTGAACTCCGCGCGTCCCACGGCGGTCAATCTTTCTTGGGCACTTTCGCGCATGGGAAAAATTGTCGAGGTGGGGAGCGGGGAAGGCGTCGAGACTATAAAAAAACGCCTGTTGGCGGAATCGCGCGCCATACAGGCCGAAGATATTGAAATGTGCCGGATGATTGGCGAGCACGGTCTTTCGCTATTGAAGCCCGGCATGGGACTGCTCACGCACTGCAACGCCGGGCAGCTCGCGACGAGCCGTTACGGTACGGCGACTGCGCCAATGTACCTCGGTCATGAGCGCGGTTACGGTTTTCGGATTTTCTGCGACGAGACGCGCCCGCTGTTGCAGGGCGCGCGGCTGACTGCTTACGAGTTGTCCGAGGCTGGCATGGACGTGACGTTGCTCTGCGACGGAATGGCGGCCTCGGCGATGAGAAACGGCTGGGTGGACGCGGTGTTCACCGGCGCGGATAGAGTGGCGGCGAACGGTGACGCCGCGAATAAAATCGGCACGTTCCCATTGGCCATCGCTGCAAAACGCTTTGGCGTGCCGTTCTATATCTGTGCGCCGTCCTCGACCATAGATCTCAATACGTCGACGGGGAAGGACATCAAGATCGAGCAGCGTCCGGCGGAAGAAGTTACGACGATGTGGTACAAAGAGCGCATGGCGCCCGAAAGCATCAAAGTCTTCAATCCCGCTTTCGATGTGACCGACGCCGACCTTATCACGGCTATCATCACCGAAAAAGGCGTATTGCGTCCGCCGTTTACGGAGTCTCTGCAAAAACATACGTAAAGGATTATTCTAGCCTTCATCTTAAAGGGAAGGCTAACGACAAAAAAGACCTCATCCGCTGAAGTAAACGGATGAGGTCTTTTTCTGATTGCTTTTTAGTTTCGCACCGCTTTCGGCTTGGCTGTCGAGACGTCGACGCCGCTTGGCACATAGAGAACCATGATGTCGGAGATTCGGCGCGCTTCACAGTCGAGCACATAGGAAACGCCGTTGATGAAATCACAAATCCGGCGCTGTTCCGGTCCGTCGATACGTTCAAAATTCACGACCGCCGCGCGGTTCGCCAAAAGATCGTCCGCAATGCGGGCGACTTGGTCGAAATTCGACGGCACATGGATTTCGACGGACAATTCCGGCACCTTGGTCGTGTGTACCGTGAGCTTCGGACGCGAAGAAGCGGACGCGCTGTTTTGCTGCGACATAGACGCGCTCCTCTGCGGTACTGCGGAAGAAGTCTTTGCACTCGAAGTGGCCGCGAAAGGCACGGCGCTTATCGCCGGCCTCTGCGCTTCTACTGACTCTTCTTCTTCCTCGAATTCTTCAAACTCTTCGTCCTCGAACTCGTCGTCTTCCCCAAGATCGATCAGTTCTTTAAGCTTTTCTACAAGTCCCATAATGATTCCTCCACTGCCTGCGGCCCCTTTTTTGAATCTTCCCCTTGTGATTCGTTGCCTCATCGGACTCCCCAATCCTAGAAAACGCGGAACGTTCCCGGTTTTCGCGAGGCGCGCGCCCAAATCCCCATTCGAACGCATATAAAAATTTTGTATTGCTATTTATGGTAATTTACACTATACCGCATTTTTCTTATATATGCAAGAAAAAATTTCCCTTTCGGGAAACTTTTTCATAGGAATTTCACAAACGTGGGTGCCTTTGTGCCACAAAAGGTTAAGCTTTCGCAGCCTTTACAGCGTTCTTCCGCGTGCGGCCGCGGGTCGTGTGGTCGAGCACAGACTTACGGAGACGGACGTTTTGAGGCGTGACCTCGACCAGTTCGTCCTCTTTGATGTACTCGAGCGCTTGCTCCAAGCTCAGGATGCGCGGCGGTGTCAGGCGGATTGCCTCATCGGAGGAGGAGGTGCGCATATTCGAGACGTGCTTTTGCTTGCATGGGTTGATGTCGATATCGAGTTCGCGGGAGTTTTCACCGACGATCATGCCCTCGTAGACCATCTGGCCCGGCGAGATGAACATCGTGCCGCGATCCTGCAGCGTATAGATGCCGTAGCCAGTTGTCTCGCCCTGCTCGAAGGCGACGAGGGAACCGTGCTCGCGCCCCTCCATATCGCCCTTGTACGGCGCGTAGCCGTGGAAGATATGGCTCATGATACCGTTGCCCTTCGTGCTGGTCAAAAGCTCCGAGCGGAAGCCAATCAATCCGCGTGCCGGAATGATGAATTCGAGGCGCATATAGCCATTACCCTCGGTCATATTGGAAAGCTCCGCCTTGCGCTTACCGAGAAGCTCCATGACAGTACCCATATATTCTTGCGGCACCTCGACGGTTAGGTTCTCCATCGGTTCGCACTTCTGCCCGTTGATGGTCTTGTAGATAACCTCGGGCTTGCCGACTTGCAGCTCGTAGCCTTCGCGGCGCATCGTCTCAATCAAAATGGAAAGATGCAGCTCGCCGCGGCCCGACACCTTGAATGTGTCTGCCGAGTCCGTTTCCTCGACGCGGAGCGCGACGTTCGTCTCGACCTCTTTGAACAGGCGGTCACGGATATGGCGCGATGTCACGAACTGCCCTTCGCGGCCCGCGAACGGGCTCGTATTGACGCCGAAGGTCATTGAAAGGGTTGGCTCGTCGATATTGATGGTCGGTAGCGCTTCCGGGTTCTCCGCGTCCGCCACCGTCTGGCCGATGCGTACGTCGCCGAGGCCCGTTAGCGCGACGATTTCGCCGATGCCCGCGCTCTCCGTCTCGACGCGCTTCAGACCCTGATAGACGAAAACTTTCGCGATTTTCGCCTTCGTCTCGCCGTCGCCGCCCAAGAGTACCACGTTCTGGTTCGGTTTAGCCGCGCCGCGCATCACGCGACCGATGGCGACCTTGCCCACGTACTCGTCGGCGTCCAACGTCGTCACCATCAGCTGCAGCGGGCCGTCTTCATTGCCTTTCGGTGCGGGAATATCCTTTATAATCGTATCCATCAACGGTACGAGATTGTCACTGTCGTCGCCCATGTCGAGCTTCGCGATGCCGTCACGCGCCGCGCAGTAGACGACCGGGAAATCCAGCTGGTCGTCGTCCGCACCCAGCTCCATGAAAAGCTCCAGCACTTCGTCGTAGACGTCATCCACACGCTGGTCGGGACGGTCGATTTTATTGATGACCACGATCGGCTTCAGCTTTTGCTCCAGCGCCTTGCGCAACACATATTTCGTCTGCGGCATCGGTCCTTCGAACGCGTCCACTAAAAGCAGCACGCCGTCGACGAGGTTCAGCACGCGCTCCACCTCGCCGCCGAAGTCCGCGTGACCCGGCGTGTCGACGATATTGATTTTGACATCCTGGTACATGATCGCAGTATGTTTCGAGAGGATCGTGATACCGCGCTCACGCTCAATATCCCCCGAATCCATTACGCGCTCCGCGACCTGCTCGTTGGCGCGGAACACATGGCTCTGCTTCAGCATCGCGTCCACCAGCGTCGTCTTGCCGTGGTCGACGTGCGCGATAATCGCCACATTCCTCAGTTTTTCGTTCGTGCTCATGCTGCTTTGAATGCCTCCTGTGTTTCTTTCAATTATAATACGGTAAAATTCAGCTTTACTATACTAATATAATCGCTCGCGCCTGTCAAGAAATCTTGTTTTTTCGTCGGGAAGAAGATGGAAATCGGCAATCGTTCAACTTCAAAAGCAATTTTTTTATAAAAAACCCGTATTTTCGGGAAAAAAATTAAAAAAATCTTCAAAAACCTATAGGCAAAGCAGAATTGGTATGTTATAATGCACGCAACAGGGCAGTATAACTGCCGAACAAAAAAAGAAAGAGGGTATTTTCTTGAAAAAGGCAGATTTCATCAAAGAGACCGCCGCTAAGGCTGGGGTTTCCCAGAAGGATGCGCAGGCTGTAACCGCAGCCGCCATCGAGGTCATCAAAGGCGCGCTGAAGAAGGGCGACACGGTTCCGTTCCTCGGCTTCGGTACGTTCAAGATTTCCAATCGTGCTGCTCGCACGGGTCGCAACCCGCAGACGGGCGAGGAAATCAAGATTGCTGCGGCGAAGCTGCCGGCTTTCAAGGCCAGCCCGGCGTTCAAGGAGTTCGTCAATTCCGCGAAGAAGGCTGCTCCTGCGAAAAAGGCTGCCAAGAAAAAGAAATAAGTTTTTTTAAACTCTTGACCATCGCTCGTCAAACGGCGGGCGATGGTTTTCTTTTTTGCCTTTTCTCCGCGCGTTTTTTCTGTTATACTTATACCCGTGTAATACTTCAATAGGATAAAGGAAGATATTGTCGATGGATAAACTGATGGAAACCGTGCTTTCCATATTGGCAGGCTCAAAAATCACGTTGGAGATTTTCATTTTGACGCTGGCAATGTCGCTGCCGCTGGGTTTTTTTGTGGCGCGGCTGCGGCTGTCCGGTGTCCGGCCCGTGGCGATTTTGATGGACATTTACATTTGGATTATGCGCGGTTCGCCGCTGATGCTTCAGCTCCTTTTCGTATATTTCGCGCTGCCGATGGTGGGCATCCGGCTTTCGGATATTTCGGCAGCGCTTTTAGCGTTTACGCTGAATTACGCGGCGTATTTCGCCGAGATCTTCCGGGCGGGCATACAGTCGATTCCGCGCGGACAGTATGAGGCGGCGAAGACACTGGGCATGACTTATTCGCAGACGATGCGGCGGATTATCCTGCCGCAGATGATTCACCGCACGCTGCCGCCGATCAGCAATGAGACGATAAATCTCGTAAAAGATACCTCGCTGATTTACATTCTCGCGATGAACGATCTGCTTCGTGTGGCGCGGACCATCGTGCAGAGGGATTTCGATATGACCGCGTTCTTTATCGCCGGAGCGTTTTACCTTGTCATGACCGCAGTGCTGACGGCAATCTTCAAGCGGATGGAGGCGCACTATGGAAAATACGACGAATAATGCGGCGTATATGTTGCGCGCTCGTGATATTTACAAGTCCTTTCAGGACGTCGAGGTGTTGAAGGGTATTTCCCTGGACGTCTGCCGCGGCGAAGTACTTTCGATCATCGGGCCGTCCGGCTCGGGCAAGAGTACTTTGCTTCGCTGCCTTAACCGCTTGGAAACCATCGACAAAGGCTCAATCGAGGTCAAGGGCGAATTCCTCGTACAAAACGACGCTTCCGGCTTTGCGGAATATGCGCCGGATGGAAAAGCGCGAAAGATTTTAAGCTGCATGGGCATGGTGTTCCAACAGTTCAATCTGTTCCCGCACATGACTGTGCTGGAAAACCTGATGGAAGCGCCGGTACAGGTCAAAAAACAGACGCGCGACGAAATCCGACCCGTAGCCGAGGAACTGCTGCGAAAGGTCGGTCTGTACGAAAAGCGTGACGCGTACCCGTCACGGCTCTCCGGCGGTCAGCAGCAGCGTGTGGCAATCGCGCGGGCGCTGGCGATGAAGCCGGACATCATGTTGTTCGACGAGCCGACATCGGCCCTCGACCCTGAGCTGACCGTCGAAGTGCTGAAGACGATGCGCGGGCTGGCGGCGGAACACATGACGATGGTGGTGGTGACCCACGAGATGACGTTCGCACGGGACGTGTCGAATCAAGTCATATTCATGGCGGACGGCGTCATTGTCGAGCAAGGGAAACCTGCCAAGCTTTTTGGCAATCCCCAGGAGGAACGGACAAAGGCGTTCTTGGGAAATATGTTGAAATAAATTTCCTAAGTATAAGAAATATGGATGAAAAGCGTGGCAAAATATTCGCCGCGCTTTTCTTTTACATGAAATTGATGTAAAATATAAAGTCGTTTAAGTAAAGAACAATTTGATTGTTGTATTTTTGCTTGTTATTCATTCGGAGGTTTTGACAGTTTGATGGTTCGAATATTATTTACGTTGCTGTTTTTGCTGGGGACGCTGTTGCCCTCGTTCGCAGAGGCGGCGACGCCCTTCAGCGAAAAGGCTGCGAAGCTCGCTGGGATTACGGCGGTACGCATGGCCGGCTCGATGGAGCGGCTTCGCATCGTGCTGGACGCGAACAAGGAAGTCGATTATTCGGTGATGGTGCTTTCCAATCCGTCGCGGGTCGTTGTCGATTTGCACGGCGCGTGGCTCAGCCCGAACGTCGCTCGGGAGACTGCGATTGAGAGCAGATTCGCGAGCAAGGTGCGCGTGGCGCAATTCAACGAGAATACGGTGCGCGTCGTCGTAGAGACGACGATGGGCAAGGGGCATTACGATGTGTTTTCCATCGAGGGTGGTGCAATCCCGTACCGCGTCGTGATGGATTTCGGCAAGGTCGGTCGAGCAAAGGATGATTCCCACGGGGGGACGATCACCGACGACCGCGTCGGGCCGGACGATTCCACTACGGAAGTGAAGCCGTCGGAGGGAAAGGACGGAACGGAAACGGGCGTTGGTAAGCCAAAGCCGGGTAAAGAAGAAAAGTCATCGGAAGGAAATGAAGGGAAAGATGAAATCAAGGAACGTCTCAAGCCGAGCGAGGAGAAACAGCCGGACGATAATGTGGAAGTGCTGACGGAGGACATCAAATTCTCACCGGGCGTTAAGGGCAAAAAAATTGTCATTGACCCGGGCCACGGTGGGGAAGACTCCGGGGCCATCGGACCGTCCGGCGTGACCGAAAAGAGCATCACGCTCCAGATCGCGAAGGAAGTTGAAAAGATGCTCAAGGAAGCGGGCGCGAAGGTCATCATGACGCGCACGACGGACACAGAGGTTTCGTCAAAGCATCGGCAGGCGACGGACGTGGATGAGCTGCAGGCGCGTTGCGACGTGGCGAACAAGGCGAAGGCGGATATTTTCATCTCGATTCACATGGATTCTTTCACCAGCCGGGAGGCGTCCGGCACGACCGGCTATTATTACACGAAGGGCTCTGCGGCGAGTAAGCGGCTGGCCACGGAAATCCAGTCGAACCTCATCACGCAGCTCAAGACGACGAGCCGGGGCGTCAAGACCTGCAATTTCTATGTCGTCAAGCATACGAAAATGCCTGCGACGTTGATTGAGGTGGCGTTTGTTTCGAACCCGAAGGAAGAAAAGCTGCTGACTTCGCGAAAGGGCGTGCAGAAGGCGGCCCTCGGTATCGTAAAAGGTATCTCCGACTTCTTTGGAGAGTAAAATTCTTACCCTCCCCTTGAGGGGAGGAGGGACCGCCGTAGGCGGTGGGTGAGGTGTTGTAGCATATCGCTAACATTAGGTGTTGCGTTATAACACCTCATCCGACGCGCTTCGCGTGCCACCTTCCCCCAAGGGGAAGGCGAGTATAGCAGAAATTAGTACAGAAAGGAAATGGTTATGGAACTCGAAAATACGGCAAAACAGAAATTGGAAGAGCTTCAGAAGGCGGTACAGGAGGAAGCGGAGAAGCGCAGAAAGCAGATTATGAAACGGGAAGTTCCGACGCGGCGCACGCTGAAAAATGCGCTGACGACTATGACGCGGCAGGAGCTCGACGACATCCGGTACAACGTCGGCCTGTCGGGCACCAGCAATATGAACAAGGCGGAGTTGATTGAAAAGCTCGTTCCGGCGATCGTCGAGTTTTCCAAGACGTGGTTCGTCTCGCTCTTGGATGAGCAGTATCAGGCGTTCCGTCATTTGGTGTCGAAGAAGGGGATTTCGACGGAATTTCGTGCGGACGAGGCTCGTCTCGACTATTTCCAGAGTCTCGGCCTGGTGGCCAGCGGCGCGCACAAAGGGGAAATGGCATGGTATTTGCCGAAGGAAATCATGGAGGAATTTCAGCAGCTTGACAAGAACCAAGCGTTCCAGAAGGCCGTCGAGATGAATACCGACGTCTTCCGCGTTGCGGCAGGTCTGCTCTTCTATTACGGCGTGATGGACTACGACCGCATTTTCGCGAAGGTTCGTCAGCATTTGGAGCTGGCGGCGGACGACTTGAGCTTTTCCGATTTCATGAAGGTTATGTTCAACGGCTCGTGCTGGCAGACGAACGTGCGAACCGCTGAGCGCGTCGCTTATTATTACACGGTGATGGACCCGGCGAAGACGATGGAGGCGCAGGAAAAAATCGGCGTCGGCTTCGCGAAGTTGTCCTACGGGCAGGTCTACGACGCGGGCGAGGAGAACTATATCGAGGCAACGAACGAATACAAAGGGCTCGCGCAGTTCTTCATGGCGGCGTACAAGATGGATGTGCTGCGCGCGGCGGAGGTCGT
>CACYUQ010000078.1 GCA_902777615.1 uncultured Selenomonadaceae bacterium | reverse complement strand
TTCTCCCCTTTTCTGTATCGTCCCATTCCATACGAAACGCAATCATCCGCCGCGTCTCCGCCGAGACCAGCGCGACAGCTGCCCGTCGAACGCCGCCCACCCAAAAAATATCATCGCCCGCCGTAAATATCGGAACGCGATCCCGCAATTCACGCGGAATTTTCCGGTCAATCAAAAGCGATTTCACTTTTTTCCTTCCGCCGTTTTCCAAACGGAAAGAGTCTCCATCCCGTCGCCTGCGTACAATAAACGGCAATTTCAAAGCATCCGCGTCTACAACGGCGACTAATGGATTCGACAGTACTGTCTCGCATTTTTCCCACGGTGAAGCATAAATCGTAAGTCCGATTTCCTCGATCCGCGTGATCCCGGAAAGCGCCAGTGAGCGCTCGTCCCATGCGGTTTCCGTCGTCGCCGTCCGTCGGAAAAGCACGGTATCGGAGCGGCATACCGCCTCGCCGCCCTGCGGAAACATCAGCTGTTTTCCCGTCTCGCCCCAGCGGCAGAACTCATCCAACGCTTCATAATGCGAAAAGCCCAACGCAGAACGAAGCCCCAATACCTCAGCCGCTTGCCGCAAAAGTGCCTTGCGGACGGCGTCGGGAATTTTAGCGTAAATTTCCCGACGCAAGAGCAGTGTTCCGTCTTCTTCCGTCATCACTTGCGTCCATACCGCGTCCGCCGCCGACCGCAAATAATCCGCCGCCTCCGCCTGTGCCTCCGCCAAGCGGCAAAGCACGTCATCCAATGCCGGGCGATAGCGATGCAGAAACGGCAAAATCTCCAACCGGATACGGTTCCGCTCTGCGTCGGGAAAAAAATTCGTCTCGTCCCGACGCGGCTCCAATTTCTTTTCTCGGCAATACGCCTCAATTTCCGCCCGAGACAAAAACAGCAACGGCCGAACGATTGCGCCCGCACGTGGCCGCATTCCCGCAAGTCCGTCGAGACCGCTGCCGCGCATGAGATGCATCAATACCGTTTCCGCTTGATCGCCCGCATGATGCCCGGTTGCGATCAATGCCCCTTCGCCCATCTCTCGCGCTGTTTCCTTCAAAAACTCATACCGCCGCTCCCGCGCCGCCGTCTCCAGCGAAAGTTTCGCATGCTTTGCGTAGGCGGGAATATCTTCGTGCCCGATTCGACACACAAGGCCGTGCTTCTCCGCATAATCGCGCACAAACGCCGCATCCGCCAACGATGCCGCGCCGCGAATCCCATGCTCAAAATGTGCAATCCAAATCGAAAGGCGCCACTCCTCGCGGAGTGCCAACAACGCCTCCGTCAACGCAAGGGAATCAGGACCGCCCGAACAGGCGATGACGATACGGCTGCCCGGCGAAAAGATCTCATGCCGACGCACGAAGGCCGCCACTCTGCGCTCAAATTCCGTCATCCCCTCCCCTCGCTTTCTTTCCTTGCTTCCACAATCAGAAAAAGCACCCTTTGCAGAGTGCTTTTCTTCTTTTGGTTATCCTAGCCGCGTCTGGAGCCCCGACCTCCACGCTTGGAGTCCGTTTTCCTGCGAAGATCGGTCAGCCGCTCGTCGCTGTCTTTTAAAAATCTCGACAGTTTGTCCTCAAACGAAACGGGACCAGCGGAAAAACGCGGAGCCGACTTCGCCCGAAAATCATTGCTGGGCGGACGGCGCGGCGAACGCGGGAACTGCGGGGAAGACGCCCCATCAGAAGAATCCTCCGTCTTTTTCGGTTGCAAGCGCTTGATGGATAGACCGATCTTTCCGTGATCGTCCACATTCAGAATTTTGACTTTAACCTTTTGGCCCACCTTCAAAAAATCTTTTACGTCGTTTACATAAACGTCCGCAACTTCTGAAATATGGACAAGTCCCACCTTTCCGTCCGCCAGATCGACAAACGCGCCAAACTTCGTGATACCGGTAACCATACCTTCTACCACGCCGCCAACTTCAATCGACAAAGTTTTTCCTCCTCATTGACTAAAAATCTGTTTCATTATACCCTTGCCGCTTCCCGTCTGTCAAGGAAACGGCGAAAAGCCATCACTTCTTCGCCGCGATATACGGCATTTCGCCATGGCGCGTCATACCAAGCTCCTCACGCGCGACCTTTTCAATATACTCCGGCTTGTCCAGCCCGTCGCGCTCCTGCTTCAGCGCTTCATTGCGCTTCCTCGCCTCTTCGAGGCGCGTAACTTCCACCGCTCGATCCTCCGCGACCTCATTGAGCTGCGACTGCTGCATGCAAAATGTATAGCCGAACCCGATAATCCAAAGCGCGATGATGACGGCAAAAAGACTGGGCGTCCATCCGCCTTTCTTTCTATCCAACCGTCTCGCCCCGCTTTCTTCATCTTAAAATTCAATGCTGTATTCTATAATACCTATATTTCTGTCAACTTGCAAGAAAAACTTCATTTTTCCGCGAACTGGAAATACTCCGTATTGACGATCCTGCGGAAAACCGAATGGCAGGTCTCACAATGAAAATGATCCCAAACGTCCTCCATATCCGGCTTCCCGTCCACCAAATGCACTGCCTGCCCCTCGACGTAATCCATCATCGCGCCGCAACGCGGGCATTGGCATTGATTATTCTCATCGCGCTTCAGGAGCATCGGCGCAAGGTCGCCGGTGGAAAGCACTTTGGTAGTCTCCGGCTCCTCATCCGCTTTGAGCTTGTCCTCTTCCTGTTGCGGATACGGCAAATAAAAGCCCGAGGTCAGCACTTCACGATAAAACACGCCACAGGTGTCGCACTCGTATTTCCCCTTGATATTCTCCATATCCAGTTTACCGTCCACGACACGCACCGCTCCGCCCTCGACAAAACGGAAACGTTTCCCGCAAACAGGACAAGTCTCATTGCCTTTCGGTTCCTTCGGCAACGCAATCGGTCCTCTGCCTGCCGTCGCCGCCTTTTCCTCCTGTTTCTCTTCCTCTGGTGCATCCGGCTTGGTCTCAGGCGAAGGAACCGAAATCCTGTCTTCGTCCTGCTGAGGATAAGGTAAATAAAACCCTGAGGACAATACCTCGCGATAATAAACGCCGCAAGTATCGCACTCATACTTTGGCTTGATATTCTCCATATCCAGCTTGCCGTCCACGACGCGCACCGCACCGCCGTCGACAAAGCGAAACTTATGGCCGCAAACGGGACATGATTCATTCCCCGTCGGTTCTTTCGGCAACGCAATCGGTCCTTGCCCTGGCGGCTTTTCGACCGGCTCCGGGGCAGCTTCCGGCTCTGACGACGGCTGCGCGTCCTCATCCAAAGGAAACACATCATAATATTCCGTCGTCAAGACCGCACGATAATATACTTTGCAAGCATCGCAAATATAACGGGGCTTGTAATTATCCATATCGAGATGCCCGTCTACGACCGCCACGGCTTCGCCATCCTTAAAACGAAGCTGATTGCCGCACGCCGGGCAGGAAAAGCTCCCATCGTCGCGTTTCTTTAGCTTTCTCAGCGTCATATTCTCACCCAGATACTTAGAAACTTTCGAAAAACTTACTTTTCTCCAGTCTCCCAAAATCTGCCTATCATAGCAATATATTCGTGATGTAAAAAAAAATCCCTGCCGAAATTGCTCATCTTCCGTGAATTTTTTTCATATCGGAAAACCGCTCGAACGCCGTCGAAAAATATTCGGCAATGTCCCGCGCGGCATACGGTTTCTTCATCTCATGAGCGGCGGCACGCATCTCCGAAAGTGTCTCCTCCGACAACAGCAGCCGGGCAACGCCCTGCATCAGCTTTTCTTCCGAATTCGCCCAGATGGCCGCGCCCTTGCGCGCAATATAGACGGCGTTCTCGGTCTCCGGACCGGGAATCGGATCGTGCAAAATCATCGGAAGCTCGGCGGCCAGCGCCTCACTGATTGTCAACGCGCCGGGCTTCGTGATGATAAAATCCGAGACTGCCATGAATTCCCGCACGCGTTTGGAATATCCCCAGACGCGAATCGCGTGGCGCGAAGTCTCCGCCAACTTTTCCACGCGTTGACGAAGCTCCTTGTTCTTTCCGGCTACGACGAGAATTTGAATTGGACTTGTTACACACTCCAAGGCGTGAAGTGCCGCGTCAAGGCCGCCGATTCCCAAACCGCCTCCCATTAAAAGCACCGTCTTTTGCTCCAAGGAAAGGCCAAGATTTTCCGCGATCGTCTCCCGATCTTCCCGTTGATGGAACTTCGACGTAACCGGAATGCCCGTCACATACACCTTTTCCGGCGGCAATCCCGCCGCAATAAGGTCCGTCTTCATTTCTTCCCGCGCAACAAAATAGCAGTCCACGTTCGGATAAATCCACATTTGATGAACGGAATAATCGGTGATAACCGTCGCGTACAGAAATTCATCCGGATGACGCTTCTTGCGCCAAGAAGCCGCTCCCGCCGGAAACGGGTGCGTACAAACAATTGCTTCCGGTCGATATTTTTTCACCAGCGCCGCAATATCCCGCGCCGTAAACGCGGAAATCAAACTTTGCACCGAAAGCCCACCGGAACGCCCGCCTGTGAAACGATACATCAACTCATACAGATTCGGAATGAACCGCAGCATGAAAAGATAACATGCCTTCATGAAAGCCGTTGCCCAAGAAACGCGCCACATCGTAAAATCTTCGGTATCGATCTGCGCGTCAGGATATTTTATTTTCAGCGCGTCGGCCACCGCCTCCGCCGCCTTGATATGCCCGGATCCGATGGAAGCCGCAATAATCAGGAACCGCCTCTCCCGCATCGCCAATCCCCCTAATAGATGTATTTTAGCACATCCGCAAGCGGTATGGCAATTGTGGAAAAGAAAGTACTCTTCCCTAAAATAAAAAAGCCCCATAACCAAATCGAAAATCACTTTGATGATTCCCAACATTAGTTATAGAACTCTCTTGTTTTCTTTAGTTATCTTGCCCCAATATTTTCTCACATTCCCCAATCGCCTGCTCCGGCGTCACGTGCCATAAGCAGTTCGGCCTTGGAGCGCTTGGGCAGTCATCCGCAGCGTAATGGCACGGACAACATGGTTCATCAGAAGTCAAGACACACGCGCTTTCATTGATTGGATGCCAGCGCTTCGGACTGGTACAACCGTAGACGACAACCATTGGGACGCCCGTCGTTGCCGCAATATGCGCCGCACCGGTATCTACCGTGAAAAACAAGTCTACACGGGATAAAAGTGCTGAAAGAGTTTGCAGTGTCGTATCCCCGCAAAAGTTTAACACAGGAACAGGCGCCATCTCAGCAATTACTTCATCAGAATATTCGCGGTCACCCGGTGCACCGACGACAAAAAAAGCAGCATCATATTGTTTGGCAAGCGCGCGGACTACCGTGCCAAAATACGTTTTGGGCCACGTCTTGAGCGGAAATGTCCCTTTGACACAAAGCGCAACAATCTTCTTTGCTTTCGGCAGCTGTGCCAATAAATTCTCCGCTAAAGCCTCATGCTCCTCCTTAGGAAACGCAATTGCAGGACACGCAGTCCCCGCTTCCCCGGTTACCCCTCGTGCAATCGTCATGTACGTCTCCGCTTGAAGTGTATCGTCAAGATCATGTGTAATCGGCACTACCCTTGTATACAGCCATGTCACACGGCTTGACTTATCCTCAAACACCTTGCTCGGCCCTATACGTTCCGGGATTCCTGCAAAGAACGCAAGCAACGCGGGGCGTAGTTTCCTGTCATAAGACACCGCGAGATCAAACTTTCTACGTCTCAATTCTTTTACCATTCGCAACATCGCACCGAAGGAATTTTCCCGAGGACGATATTCAAATTCTATGACATCATCTATGACAGGACTGCCCAAGATAGCGTCCTTAACTACAGGCTTCACCATCATCGTAATTTTCGCATCAGGATATGCATGCCGCAAGAGTGCTGTCGCCGCCGTCGTCAACACCACATCACCAAGATTTACAAGCGCATAGACAAGAATATTCTTGTACTGTTTCACGCCATTGCCTCCTTAATACGCATTTCCACCGCTGCGTCCAATTCGTCAAGCATAGCAAAACGACGACGGTACACGGCGCGCTTCCGCGTTGGCACTTCTTCCATCGTCTTACGCGTCTCCATCAAAGGCAGTTCATCAAAACGGCTGTCGTCCGTCTCATGCCCCCCGGCCTCACGCCAAAAATCGCTAAAATCCGTCTTCAGCTTTCTATCCGTGCGCACATGATTATTCGCATAATATCCTTCATTCGTGACTGCATAAATATGCGAAAGCCCCAGGCTCCGTGCCACTGCCTGCGCCGCATAAAGGATCAGGTTTTTCGTCCGATAGGCATGGCAAAGTTTCGTGGCCTTCTTCACTATTTCCCGTGCATCGTCCATATTGGGTCCCTGCATCGCACCAATCCACATGGATGGCAAACCGTTTTTATTTGGCGCAATCCAAAAAATAATTTGATACAGGGGCTTTTTCTCAAGCCTGAGCATGACGGAAAGCAGACCTTCTTTCCTCTGCCCCGCCTCATAATAGAGCATCAAAGAAAGCGGCTGGTCATCTAAGACAGGTCCTTCCCATAAAAGGTAATTTTTCTCCCGATATAAATCAAGCAACACATCTTTTCGAAGCCGATCCGCCAAAAAAGCGAAATGCGACTCGACAAGAGCCGCCCGCTCGTCAAATGTCGACCGATGATAAAAAAAAGCACGTTGCGGTTGTTCATAAACGAACGGGTACAACTCAACAAGTTCCGTCAACACCGGCGTAGAATGAAAATAATCCCACAACGCTTTCATCCGTTTGCGATTTATTGCGCAACGCACACGAAAGACGACATACCGCCGTAACTCGCGCGACTTCGATATGTCATAGATTTGCTTGCCGATTTCTCCGAAATCCATATTATCCTTTTCCCTTCCATGCCGCAGCCGGATGCAATAACTCAGGATGCCGTACCATCCACCCCGTAAGGGCATTAAAGCCTTCAATTTGCTCAGACAAAACCGCGCGCCCGTCCGATGTTTGATGAGTCGCCACCGTCTCCCCTGTCGCATCCAAGCCTTGCCATCGTCCGTCTTCCGCTGGTCCCACCGCATCCTGGGTCAACCAGTGATAAGGGGACACTGCATAGGAAACGGGCTCGGTAAGCGCGGAAAACAGTGAATAATACACGAACCCTTCCGGCGCAATCAATTCAAAAATCGTCGGCGCAATATTCATATGCCCGCCGATGGTGTTGCCCGCGAGGATACTTTGGTCAATCTCCGGATGAAGCATCACAAACGACGTACAATATTCCTCACGCAATGTCACGTCCTGTCTTGGAATCAATCCCATGTGCATCGGGATCGGCAGAGCCGCATGGTCACCTGTAACAATTACAAGACTGTCTGGAAACGCCTCGCGCACGGAAGAAACAAACCGCTCAATGGCGCGATCCGAATACCAATACGTACCAAGCACCTTTTGAATTGCACGGTCACGGCGAATCCGCTCGGGTACCTCCGGCATGACTGAATCCGCATTATAACCATATTTCGCTAAATTCATTTTATACGGACCGTGATTGGACGTCGTGTAAACAAAGTGGAACGTAGGAACATCATCGTGCATGTCCCGAATCAGTTCTGCCGCTTTTTCCAAAAAAATATGGTCATAAATCCCCACCCAAGTCCGTGGAGAATCCGCCGGACAAAATTCCGTAGCCGCCATTACTTTATCAAAGCCTACTGCCGGCGCATATTGGTTAAAGTTGCCGTAAGTGGCGTTTCCCCCATACCAATACACAGAACGATAACCGAGACGCGAAAGCTGCACCGGAAGCGCAGTAACGACAGTCCCTTGCCAAAAACGTTCATTTTCATTTAATTCCAGTTTCGCATCAAAAATACCTGTCATCAGGCTCACAAGGGAAGGCCGTGACAACTTGCCCGCCGGAAGGAAATTCGAGAGCTGCGCCGAATGTTTTTCTGCCCGCATCCGACGACCGCCGTCCATGATATGAAGCGAAGCGTAAATATCATCCAAAGGAGATTGGGTATAGCTTTCTCCCACAATCAAAAAAATATGGCGAGGCGGTTTGATCCGTGCACCTTTCGCCACATGCCGAAAAGCTTCCGGCGGCGTAGACAGCGTACGCCACTTCATGTCACGCAGTTCCGGAGGTACGACATTGTCGATAAGCGGAGCGTCATCCTCATCCCCATGGGCCAACAACGTCTCCGGCGGATGCTTCCAAACCAACTTCAAAGCGACAAGATCATCCACCGTCGCCCGGGCAAGGAAGATATCGCGTTTAACTACGCTCGGTATGGTGTCCCATTCCGGCTTGTCATCATGGATAAAAGTGCCGCCATATCTGCAAAAATAAAAAAAGGCAATAGCCGCAAGAAAAATCCCTGTGTTAAAAGCATATTGCGCCATATCACTCTCAAATGCAGGGAAAGATACGGAGGGTAATGCCAACAAGCCCCACGCCGCTTTCCATATTAAACAGCCGAAAGGAACAAAGCTCGCTAACAGAAGCGCCCCATGATGCTCATTGAAAAATACATCCGCGAGATTGTGCTTTTCCGCGTTTTTCCCCTGCCATACAAGATAATTATACGTATCGTGGTAATGAGCGTAAAAAATCATCTTACCGAGAAATGCCGCGTATAACACGATGCAATAGGCAAAGACGCCAACACTCCGCACAATATCTCCGATAGCGTAATAGGAAAGGAAAAAACTCCCCGGCAAAGTAATAAGCAGGAAAGAAAGAAAGAAAATATAGGCGTTCCAATCCATCCCCCACCAGAAGCCATAGCGGAAACAATGGTAAATCGCTGTCCCTTTTCCGGCATAACTTTCATGAGGCCAATATCTAAGGATGAATACGGCGCGAAAAACGGCACAGAGAATCGGCGCCAACAAAAAAATCTTGACATCTTGCTGGAGGCCGTAAAAAAACAAGTCACTCATTTCCGTTTATCACCCAATTCACATTGCAAAAGCGCCGCAAGGCTCCCGCCTTCATACAATACGCCGCGCACGCCCCCCGCTTCCGCGCACTTGACGTCCCGCGGCTTGTCGCCAATCAAAAGCGATACCTCACGATTGATATCGAAATCGGCGCAAGCTTTTTCAATCAGTCCCGGCTTTGGCTTGCGGCAATCACATTCCACTGCATACTCCCTGACGCTGCCATTCGGCAAATGCGGGCAATAATAGAACGCGTCGATATGCGCGCCAAAACGTGCTAGATCCTCGTTCATCCAGCCATGCAACCGGCGCACGTCGTCCTCGGCA
>CACYUQ010000077.1 GCA_902777615.1 uncultured Selenomonadaceae bacterium | reverse complement strand
GGTGCGCGTTCATTGATTTGGACAAATATATTGAAAACAAGGAAGGGATGAGCATCCCTGAGATTTTCGCGGCGAAGGGCGAGGCGTTTTTCCGCGAGAAGGAACGCGAGGCGGTGCGGGAGGTCACCGGGCGGAAAGGCGCGGTGATTGCCACGGGGGGCGGTACGATCAAGGACGAAGAGAATTTTGCTGCGTTGAAAGAACGTGGCGTCATCATTTGTCTGACCGCCGACATTGACACGATTTTAGCGAGGACGGAGCGTCGCGGTGAGCGGCCGATGCTGGACGAGCAGGCGGATCGGCGAAAGGGAATCGAGGAGCTTTTGGCAAACCGTCAGGCGATGTATGCACGCGCCGATTTTTCCGTCGATACGAGTTATTTGTCGCCGATGCAAGTGACAGAAGAGATCATGGATTTTCTGCGGGTAGGGGGGATGATTCGTGCGTAAAGTCAGGGTCGATTTGCTGGAAAACGGCTACGATATTTTGATCGGGGACGGAATGGACGCGGAACTCGTTTCCTTTTTTGAGGGGGCAGGGTTTTCTTCGCGGGCGCTGATCCTTTCTGATACGAACGTCGGGAAGATCTACACGGAGAAAGTCGCGGAGCTGTTGAAGCGCGCGGGTAAGCAACCTTCGGTTCATCTCGTCCCGGCCGGAGAGAGCTCGAAGTCGCTGACGGAGGCGGAGCGCGCCTATACGAAGGCGATCGAGCAGGGGCTCGACCGGAAGTCGGTTGTCGTCGCGCTGGGGGGCGGCGTTGTCGGCGATCTGGCGGGCTTCATCGCCGCGACGTATATGCGCGGTGTGCCGTTCGTGCAGATTCCGACGAGCCTGTTGGCGCAGGTTGATTCCAGCGTCGGCGGCAAGGTCGCGGTCAATCATCGACTCGGTAAGAATTTGATTGGCGCATTTTATCAGCCGAAGCGAGTGTTTATCGATCTCGCTTGTCTTTCAACGCTGCCCCGACGGGAGCTTTTCACCGGATTGGGCGAGATTGTCAAGTACGGTGTGATTTCGGACGAGGCGCTATTCTCGTATCTGGAGGATCATACCGACGCGGTGTTGGCGATGCAGCTTCCGGAGATGGAGCATTTAGTCGTCCGTTCCTGCGAGATCAAGGCGGAAGTGGTGACGCAGGACGAAAAAGAGACGGGGCTTCGCGCGATTCTCAATTTCGGCCACACGATGGGGCACGCAATCGAGAAGGAGACACGCTATGTGCGGTACAATCACGGCGAAGCGGTCGCGGTGGGCATGATGGGCGCGGCGTATCTGAGCCGGGAATTGGGCATGATCGGGGACGCGGAAGTGGCGCGGCTGCGCGGGGTGCTGGAGAGGTTTTCGTTGCCGACGCAGGTGGAGGGCTGCACCGAAAATGGGATGTACGCGGCGATTTTCCACGACAAGAAGACCGTGGACGGCAAGGTGAAATGGATTTTGATGGAAGGCGTCGGGCGTGTCCGCGCCGTTTCGGATGTGCCGGAAGAAGCAGTGCGGAAAAGTATGCGGATGATCATTTCCGATTGAGCCACGAAAAAATCTTTCGACAGGAATATGCCGTGACTTATATTGAGTTTTGGAGGAAGATAATGAGGATCCTTTTGACGAACGACGACGGCATCGACGCGCCGGGGCTTCACGCGCTGGTCGGTACGCTCTCGGCGGGGCATGAGATTTTTGTCGCGGCGCCCGCGGCGGAGCAGAGTGGCATGGCGCACGCGTTGACGGTACACCGCGATATTGAGGTGCGCGCTTTTCACGGCTTCGGCAATATGGCGGCTGAGGCGTGGAGTATCGACGGCACGCCGACGGACTGTGTGAAGGTGTATCTGGAGGCACTGGCGAATCGCGAGACTTGGCCGGAGCTGGTGATTTCCGGCGTCAACAAGGGCGCTAACCTCGGCACGGATGTTTTGTATTCCGGTACGGTGGGCGGCGCATTGGAAGGTTATATGCACGGGATTCCCGCCGTCGCTCTGTCGCTGGACGTTCATTCGGAGTTGTCGATCGGGGAGACGGCGACGATTTTCGCGGAGCGGCTGTCCTGGATTTTCGAGCAGGTGGAGACGGATTTCTTGCTCAATGTGAATTTCCCAAAGGCACTACGGGGCGAGGAAGCGGAATTTGTCTGGGCGTCTCTCGGTCACCGGGACTATATCAACGCGTTCGACCGCATCGAGCGGGACGGGCGGATCTATTACCATATTGGCGGCGAGATGTATGATTGGGATAACGACGAGGATACGGATATCCGTCAGGTTGAGGCGGGATTCGTCTCTGTGACGCCGCTGACTACGGATATGACGGACGTTTCGGCGCTTCGGGCGAAGGGGATTTCGCCGCGCTTTTCTGGGCGGCTTGCCGAAGCGTAAGTTTTTTTATATAATAGTAGAATATGAAGATGAGGCAATCGTACAACAAGGAGGAAATAACCATGAAATCCATCGTTCGCGATATGAAGCTCGCTCCTTCGGGGCATGACAAAATCGAGTGGGTCAAGAATTTCATGCCGGTGTTGAACAAGATAGAGGAAGAATATTCAAAGACGAAGCCCTTCAAGGGCTGCCGCATGGTGCTGACGATCCATCTGGAGGCGAAGACCGCGTATCTGGCCGAGGTGTTGAAGAACGCCGGAGCGGAAGTCACGGTGACGGGCAGCAACCCGCTCTCTACGCAGGACGACGTGGCGGCGGCGCTGGTGGAGGACGGCGTGAACGTCTTCGCGACCCACGCCTGCACGGCGGAGGAATACGACGGCTTCCTGGAAAAGGCGCTCGTCGAGACGAAGCCGAACATCATCGTGGACGACGGCGGCGACCTCGTGGCGATGCTCCACACGAAGCACCGTGAACTTTTAGACGGGCTGCTCGGCGGCTCGGAGGAGACGACGACGGGGGTCTTGCGTCTGCACTCTTTGGAGGCGAAAGGCAAGCTGGACTTCCCGATGATCGCGGCCAACGACGCCTACTGCAAGTATCTTTTCGACAACCGTTACGGCACGGGCCAATCCACTTGGGAAGGCATCATGCGGGCGACGAATCTGATCGTCGCGGGCAAGAACGTGGTCATCGCGGGCTATGGCTGGTGCGGCAAGGGCGGCGCGATGCGCGCGAAGGGCATGGGCGCCAACGTTATCATCACCGAGGTGGACCCGATCAAGGCCATCGAGGCGGTGTTCGACGGATTCCGCGTGATGCCGATGGACGAGGCTGCGAAGATCGGCGACGTGTTCCTGACGCTGACCGGGGATAAGGACGTGGTGCGCGGCCGTCATTACGAGGTCATGAAGAACGGCGCGCTTTTGGCGAACGCCGGTCATTTCGACGTGGAAATCAACATTCCGGAATTGGAGGCCGCTTCCGTTTCGCATCGGACGGTCAAGCCTAATATTGAGGAGTATGTGCAGAAGGACGGGCGGAAGATTTATCTGCTGGCGGAAGGTCGTCTTGTGAACCTTGCGGCGGGCGACGGCCATCCGGCGGAAGTCATGGACCTTTCGTTTGCGGTGCAGTTCTTCTCGGCGCTCCACTTGCTGAACCATCATAAGGAAATGGAGAATAAGGTTTACCTGATGCCGAACGAGATCAACGACAGGATTGCGCGCATGAAGCTGGCGGCTATGGGCATCGAGATTGACGAGCTGACGCCGGAGCAGAAAGAATATATCGGTCTGGAGTAAAGGAGTGGCAATATGAAAACTCTGATTAAAGGCGCGTCGGTTCTGTTGACGGACGGTAGCGTGAAGGAAACGGATATTGCCGTCGACGGCGAGAAAATCGCGAAGGTTGGCGACGCGAAAGATTTTGTAGCTGATACGGTCGTGGATGGCAAGGGTAAATTTGCCGTGCCGGGCTTCGTCAACGCCCACACCCACGCGTCGATGACGCTGCTCCGCAGTTACGCCGACGACATGAATCTGATGGACTGGCTGCAAAACAAGATCTGGCCCATCGAGGCGAAGATGAAGAAGGACGACATCTATTGGGGCGCGATGCTGGCGGCGGTGGAGATGATCAAGACCGGCACCACGACTTTTGCCGATATGTACGGCGATATGGAGAAGGTCGCCGAGGTCGCCATTGACTCCGGGCTTCGCGCTGTGTTGTCGCAGGGCATAATTGGCGTCGCGCCGAACGGCGAGGAGGCGGCCTTTGAGGAAAACAAGAAATTGTTCGCCGATTACCACGGCGCGGGCGATGGCCGCATCACGGTCATGTTCGGCCCACATGCGCCATATACCTGCCCACCGGATTTCCTGCGTCGGGTGGCTGAGGCGGCAAAGGAACGCAAGGCCGAAGTGCATATCCACCTCGCTGAGACGAAGGGCGAAGTCGAAAATTGCCTAAAAGACTACGGCAAGACGCCGATCGCGCTGATGGAGGAAACGGGCATCTTGGACTGCGGCGTGCTCGGCGCTCACTGCGTGCATCTGACAGACGACGATATCGCGCTGATGAAAAAGTATGAGATGCGTGTCGCGCACAATCCGGGCAGCAATATGAAGCTGGCCAGCGGCATCGCGCCGGTGCCGAAACTTTTGAAAGCGGGCGTCTGCACCGCGCTTGGAACTGACGGCACGTCCAGCAACAATAATCTTGATATGCTCGAAGAAATCCGTCTCGCGGCGCTCCTGCACAAGGTCGACACCCTCGACCCACTGGCTGTTCCCGCGATGGAGGCGGTGCGTATGGGCACTGAGTACGGCGCGAAGGCGGTCGGACTGAAAAATCTTGGTACGATTGAGACGGGCAAGCTCGCCGATATCGTACTGTTTGACATGGGCGGCGCGGCTTGGACGCCGAAGTTCGACCTCGTTTCGCTACTTGTCTATGCGGCGAGTAGCGCTGACGTCGATACCGTGATGGTGGCGGGCAAGCTTCTGATGGAGAAGAAACGGCTGCTGACACTGGACGAGGAACGCGTGCTGTTCGAGGCGAATCGCTGCGCGGAGCGGATTTCCGCCAAATAAATTATTTTAGGTGAGTTTTGTTGAAGAAAAAGAAGACCGGAAAAAAATCGCTGCGGTCGAAAGTTGACGAGGCGAGCATACGGCGCAGGCATGAATTGATCGGCATCGTCCTCGTGGCGGTGGCGGTCCTTTCCGCATGCGGCCTTTTGGGGGTTAACGCCGGTTTTGTCGGGCTTTGGCTTGCACGCTTTTTCCGCTATTTCTTCGGCGTCGGGAGCTGGATTTTTATCGCCGTGATGCTCTGGGCGGGCGGCACGCAGATTGTCAAGCATCAGACACCGGTTTCGTCGGGCGGGCTTGGCGTTTTTGGATTTCTTGCGTTCGCACTGGCGCTCTATCATCATTTTTCGGTGCAGCCCGGCGCAGAAATTTTGCCGGAGAGTCTGCCGACGAGCGGCGGACTTTTGGGCGGAGCGCTGCTGTTCTTGCTGCGGAAAATCGCGGGCGTCAGCGGCGCTTTAATCGTTATTTTGGCCGGGCTTTTGGGGACGTTCGTCTGGACGACGAAATGGTCGCTTGCCAATGGCATCCTGCGGACACGGGACAAAGCGAAGGCGGGTGCGTCGGCGGCGCGGACGGCGATTGCCTCGGCGCGGGAACGCATCGAGGAGCGAAGGGCTCGACAGCGCGCGGAACAGGAGAAAGAAGAGGCGCTTCGGGCGGCGGAGAAGGTCGAAAAGCAGGAGCGCGCGGCGGTCTTGCCGGTAGTGGAAATTCCTGCGGGCGAGCGAAAAAATCTTTACAATCAGGCATTGGACGATCATTTCGTGGACGGGGCGGAAGCCTTTGCGTCTGAGAATCCTGCAAATTCTGCGCACGAGCCGGAAACGCCGGAGGAACCGGAAGCGTCTATGACAATTGTGCGCCCGAAAACGGGCACGCCAATCGCCAGGGACAGCTTCATGGCGCGGCTCCGTCGTCGCTCGGAGGCGCGCAGCCGCATGACGATGAAGGTCGAGCCCCAGCAGCAGCTTGAAAAAGAAAAAGAACCGGAGCCGGAAGTGTTGTCTCCTGTTGAGGCGCAGACGCAGGAACCGGAAATCGTGCCGCCTGTCGAGGTGCAAGAATCCGTGACGCAGGAGGAAACGGTGGAAACGCCGCAGCCTTTCGCTTCGTCCGTGGAGGAAATTCCTGTGGAAGCGGAAGAACCTTCCACAGCGGCGGAGCCGTTTTCTGAGCGGGAAGAAATGGCGGAGGAAGGGACGCCCCAGACGTTTTCCATCGAGTATGGCCGTCGGGAGACAAAAGCGGAGCCCGTGCCGGAAATGGATGAACAGGGCGCGCAGGATGCTTTGGCACGCGCTATGAGCCGAGCGCTCGGTCATGAGGCAGCGGACGAGGAAGATGCGCTGAAGGAGTACCGCCTGCCGAAAGTTTCCGATATTTTGGAAAAGCGGCAGGAGGAACAGGATGACGAGCTGGAGCGGGAAATCGGTGAAAACGCGCGCGTTCTTGCGCAAACCCTCGAAGATTTCCGGGTCAAGGCGGACATCATCAACGCCTGCCACGGTCCCGCGGTCACCCGCTACGAGCTGAAGCCCGCGCCGGGCGTCAAGGTCTCGAAGATAGAAAATCTCGCCGACGATTTGGCGTTGGCGTTGGCGGCGTTTTCGGTGCGCATCGAGCCGGTGCCGGGCAAGGCGGCAATCGGCGTCGAGGTGCCGAACAAGAAGCTGGAAGGCGTGACGCTCCGCGACGTCTTGGAGGATGCGGCGTTTATGAAAGCGGCATCGCCGCTGACCGTCGGCCTTGGCATCGACATCGGCGGACAGGCGATTTTCGCCGACCTCGGCGCAATGCCGCACCTTTTGATTGCGGGTGCGACGGGCTCGGGCAAGTCGGTCTGTGTCAATACGCTGATTACGAGTATTCTGTTCAAGGCGCGGCCCGACGAGGTCAAGTTCATCATGATCGACCCGAAGATGGTCGAGCTTTCCAATTATAACGGCATTCCACATCTGATGGTGCCGGTGGTCACGGACTCGAAGAAAGCGGCGTCCGTGCTGAATTGGGCCGTGCAGGAAATGGAAAAGCGGTACGCGAAGTTCGCCGAGCTGGGCGTCCGCAAAATGGCGGATTACAACGACGCCATGCCGGAGGAGAAAATGCCGGCCGTCGTTATCATTATCGACGAGCTGGCCGACCTGATGATGGTCGCACCGAAGGACGTGGAGGAAGCGATTTTCCGTCTCGCGCAGAAGGCGCGGGCTGCGGGCATTCATCTGGTGCTGGCGACGCAGCGTCCGTCAGTGGACGTCATTACCGGCACCATCAAGACGAATATCCCGTCCCGTATTTCGTTCGCCGTCTCGTCGCAAATCGACTCGCGGACGATTCTCGACACGGGCGGCGCGGAGAAACTTCTCGGCAAGGGCGATATGTTGTTCTATCCGATTGGCGCGGCAAAGCCGATCCGTGTGCAGGGCGCGTTTATCAGCGACGAGGAAATCGAGCGGCTGCTGGAATTCGTCCGCGCGCAAGGCGAGGCGCCGGAGCCAGACGAGGAAATCATGCGTTTTACCGAGGAAGCGGCGGAGAACGCTGAGGAGAAAGAAAAAGGCAAGGGAAAAGCGTCGGAACAGGACGAGCTTTTGGAAAAAGCGGTCGAACTCGTGCTAGCCACCGGGCAGGCGTCCACGTCGGGCGTTCAGCGGCGCTTCCGCATCGGCTATACGCGGGCGGGGCGATTGATCGATACGATGGAAGAGCTTGGCATCGTGGGACCAAATGTCGGCAGCAAGCCTAGGGAAATTTTGATGACGCAGGCCGAGGCGGCCGAAGCGATACGATCGTTGGGAAGCGACGAGTAGGAGGTGACGGAAATGACGGATTGGCTGACGGAGCTGTTTGAAAAATGCGTTGGCGAATTGCAGCAGATGGATTTGCCCGACACTTCCGTCGCGCGAAAATTCTTATTCGTGCTTGTCGGGGGGTTATTGGCCATTTCTGGCATCCTTTGCTATGCTTTTTTAGGCGATCGTGGAGGCAGCAAGGCAGTCGGTGAACGCCTTAGCGTCTATGTGACCGTACAGCCGGGCATGACGGGTGGCGATATCGGTGAGATGCTTGAACAGCGGGGCATTATCGGCAGCCGTCAAAAATTTTGGCTGATTGCAAAGCTCGGCGGAGAGGAAAAGAAATTCAAAGCGGGCACCTATCGGATGTATGTGAATATGCCGATTCGCGAGGCGCTGGATGTGCTGGTGGGCGGCGAGGTTTCAATGCTTCGTTTCACGATCCCGGAAGGGTTTACGGTTAGTGAAATCGCTTCGAGGCTTGAGCGCGAGGGAATTGTTTCCTCAAAGGAATTTTTGGACAAGGCAAAGAATTTTGGTTCGTTCCGCTATATGAAAGCGTCCCGGCAGGTAATGTACCGCGCGGAAGGTTTCTTGTTTCCCGACACTTACGAAGTCGAGCCGGGAACGTCGTCCGAGGCGATTCTGCAAATGATGGTGCGAAATTTTGACGATAAGCTGACGGACGAGATGCGCGAGAAGGCGGAGAAGATGAATCTGTCGATTTATGAGCTGGTCACGCTGGCGTCGCTGGTCGAAAAAGAAGCGCGTTACGAGGAGGATCGGCCGATTATCGCGCAGGTATTTTTCAAGCGGCTCGATATCAATATGCCGCTGCAATCGGACACGACGATTCAATATTTGCTTGACGCGCCCAAAGAGGATGTGACTTATGCAGATACGGAAATTGAATCGCCGTATAACACTTACCAGCATTACGGCCTGCCGCCGGGGCCCATTGCGAATCCGGGCATAGATTCCATCGAGGCGGTGCTCAACCCCGCCGACACTGATTATCTGTACTTCGTAGCGGATCGCGCCGGGCATAACCATTATTCGAAGAATTACAACGAGCATCTGGAAATCGTCAATCGTGTAAGGTAAAAAATAGGAAATGAAAATCCTCGGCCTTTTGTGAAAAAGAGGCCGAGGATTTTTTGCGTGCAAGTTCAATCAAAAAGAGGGTGTTTTTACGGTTTTTTTATGATATGATTATTAGATGAATTGCATGAGATAAGGATTGAGTTATGGTAGTTGTGTATGCTGAAGATGGAGAATATTGACGGTTTCTTGCGCGAAATGGAGAGGTACGCGCGGGAACATGAGGTGCCGATTTTGACTGAGGCGGCGCGTCCCGTGTTTTCGCAGACGGTGCGAAGGACCGCACCGCTTCGTATTTTGGAGCTTGGTACGGCAATCGGGTATTCGGCGCTTTTGGCGCTGCGGGAATCGCCGGGGGCATCGCTTGTGACCATCGAGCGGGACGCAGCGCTGGCGGAGACGGCGAAAGCGTTTCTCCAACGGGCGGGGGAAAATTACGCGGCGCGGGTGACGCTTCTCGTCGGTGAAGCGGAAAACCTTTTGCCGACGCTTTCGGGCGAATTTGATTTTGTGTTCATCGACGCGGCGAAGTCGCGCTATCCCGATTTTTGGCTCGGCGTTCAGTCCTTGCTCGCGCCCCGCGCCGTCGTCGTCGCGGACAACGTGTTGTTCCGCGGGCTCGTGGAGGGTGAGGGCAGTGAAGCGTGGCCGAAACATTCGTATCGGACGATGGTACTTCGGCTTCGCGAATATTTGCGGATTGTCCGCACCGCGCCGGGGTTTCGGACCGAGGTTTTCCCCGAGGGCGACGGCATGGCGGTATCGTGGAGGGACGAATGAGACGAAAAAAGCCGGAGCTGCTCGCTCCCGCCGGGAATATGGAAAAATTGAAAATGGCGATTCTCTACGGCGCGGATGCTGTCTATCTGGGCGGCGAAGCTTACGGGCTTCGGGCGCAGGGCGGCAATTTCTTGCGGGAGGAATTGGCGGAAGCGGTAGAGTTCGTCCACGAGCGCGGCAAAAAAGTCTATGCGACGGTCAACGTTTACCCGCACAACGAGGAACTGACAGCGTTGCCCGGATATCTTCGCTTTTTGCGGGACGCGGGCGTGGACGCGATTCTCGTGTCCGATCTCGGCGTATTTTCGATTGCGCGGGAGACAGTGCCGGAGCTTCCCGTGCATATCAGCACACAGGCAAATACGGTCAATTACGCGGCGGCGGAGGCATGGGCGCGGCTCGGCGCGGAGCGCGTGGTGCTGGCCCGGGAAGTGCCGCTGGCGGATATAAGAGAAATTCGTCGACGCTCGAACGTGGAACTTGAAATGTTCGTACATGGCGCGATGTGCATTTCCTATTCCGGGCGCTGCCTGATGAGTAACTATTTCACCGGGCGCGACGCGAACCGCGGGAATTGCGCGCAGGCATGCCGGTGGAAATACGCGCTGATGGAGGAGACGCGGCCGGGACAGTATTTTCCCGTCGAGGAGGATGGACGAGGCACGTACATTTTCAACTCGAAGGACCTCTGCCTGATGCCGTATCTGGCCGAGGTCATCGAGAGCGGCGTGGACAGCCTGAAAATCGAGGGGCGCATGAAGAGCGTCCACTATGTCGCCAGTGTCACGAAAGCGTATCGCATGGCCATTGACGCGTATTTCGATGCGCCGAAGACGTTTTCCGTCGACGCGGCGTGGATGGAGGAACTGGACAAGGTTTCACACCGCGCCTATACGGACGGATTTTTCCACGGCGGGCCGCCGAAAGACGCGCAGATTTACGGCAGTTCGTCCTATACGCAGACGTCGGATTTCGTCGGGCTGGCGCTGGACTACGACGCGGCGACAGGCTTCGCGTTGGTTGAGCAAAGAAACCATATGCGGGTCGGCGAAGAGATTGAGATTTTCCAGCCGAAAGGCGAGGGGTGGCGGCAGCGGCTCTCGGAAATGACGGACGAGGACGGCGCGCCGATCGAGGCGGCGCCGCACCCGCAGCAGCGCGTTCGCATCCGCATGGAGCGGCCGATAGAATCATACGCGATTTTGCGAAGAGATACGAAGGAGGAATAAGCTATGAAAACGGTACGGCACGCGGGTCGGTTCATGGGCAAGGTGCAGGGTGTCGGCTTTCGCGTCTTTGTGCAGGGGGTCGCGCAGGAACTGGGCTTTACGGGTTGGGTGAAAAATATGCCCGACGGCTCGGTGGTCATGGAGGCGCAGGGAGACGAAGCGCGCTTTGGCGAATTGAAGTCGCGGATTCAGGAAGGAAACGGCTTTTGCAAAGTCGAGCACATGACCTTTGATTTTTGCAAGAACGTTGAAGGTGAAACGGGCTTTGAAGTAAGAAAATAAAAGAAGGATGGCGGTTATGAAAAAAATTCTTGTCTTGCACGGGCCGAACCTGAACCTTTTGGGGACGCGGGAGCCGGAGATTTACGGGAAGACGACGCTGGACGACATCAACGGGATGATCGGAGCGCGGGCGAAAGAGGCAGGCATCGAGGCGGACTTTTTGCAGTCGAACCATGAGGGCGTCTTGGTGGATGCGCTTCAGGACGTGCCGAAAAAGGGCTACGCGTTCGTGATTTTGAACGCGGCGGCGTTCACCCATTACAGCGTCGCAATTCGCGACGCGATTGCGGCGATTGCGACGCCGGTCATTGAGGTGCATCTTTCCAATATCCATCAGCGGGAGGAGTTCCGCCATCATTCGGTGATTTCCCCGGTGGTACTGGGGCAGATTGCCGGCTTCGGCGCAGACAGCTACATGGCGGCGCTGGAGGTTGTGATTCGCCGCCTCGCGGGGGCGAAGGCATGATCGCTGAGCGACTTTCCCGGCTGCGCGATTTTTTGCGGGAGAAAAAAGCGGACGCCGTCGTCGTCAATAAGGAGGTCAATCTCCATTATTTCAGCGGCTTCCGCGGCGACGACACCTTGTTGCTCGTTTCGCCGCAGGACGCGCTCTTGATTACCGATTCCCGCTATACGGAGCAGGCCGCGCAGCAGGCGCCGCTCTATGAGATGGTCGAGCAGAAGGATGGGCTCTTGGCAAAGGCAGCGGAGTGCGTGAAGGCGCGGGGCTGGAAGAAGCTCGCGTTTGAGGGCAACGCGATGCTTTACGACACGTTTATGAAATTCGGCGAGCGGCTCGAAAACAACGCGGCGCTCGAAATTTCCGTTCATCTCGACGAACTGCGTCAGGTCAAGGAAGCGGAAGAAATCGCCGTGATGGAAAAAGCCGCCGAAATCGGCGACGCGGCGTTTCGCGACATTGTGAAATTTATCCGCCCCGGCGTTTCGGAGCGGGAGGTCGCGGCGCGGCTGGAAGGGACGATGCGCGCCCTTGGTTCCGAGCGCCCCGCCTTTACGACGATTGTCGCTTCCGGCGCGCGCGGAAGTTTGCCGCACGGAATTGCGACAGAAAAGTTGATTGTTTCGGGAGAATTTGTTACAATGGACTTCGGCGCGGTGTACGAAGGGTATCATTCGGACATGACGCGCACCGTATGCGTGGGGCGCGCGAGCGAAGAGCAGCGGGCGCTTTATCAAACGGTGCTGGACGCGCAGGAGTTTGGCGTTTCGCTGGTGAAGCCGGGGGCGTCGGGCAAGGAAATCGACGGGCTGGTGCGCGGACGGCTTACGGACGCGGGCTACGGCGAATTTTTCGGGCACGGGCTCGGGCACAGTCTTGGCCTCGAAATCCACGAGGAGCCGCGGCTGTCGAAGTCGAGCGCCTGCGAACATCTTTTGCCGGGTATGGTCGTTACGGTGGAGCCGGGCGTTTACCTTCCGGGCAAATGCGGTCTTCGCATCGAGGATACCGTGCTGGTTACGGAAATGGGCGGTGCGCCGCTGACAAAGAGTGGCAAAGCGCTGATGGAAATTCTATAAGTACAAACAAAAGGGAGAGAAACAAATGATTTCAAGCACAGATTTCAGAACGGGACTTACGATCGAGATTGACGGCGGCGCGTGGCAGGTCGTTGAGTTCCAGCATGTGAAGCCGGGCAAGGGCGCGGCTTTCGTCCGCACGAAGATCAAGAACGTGGAGACGGGCGCGGTCATCGAGCGCACGTTCAACCCGAACGAGAAAATGCCGCCGGCGCACCTCGAGAGCCGCAAGATGCAGTATCTCTATGAGTCCGACGGACAGTACACGTTCATGGACACTGAAAGCTTCGAGCAGACCGAGCTGACGAAAGAGCAGCTCGGCGACGCGCTGAACTATCTGAAAGAGGAAATGGAAGTCGTCGTCCAGAGCTTCAAAGGCCGCGTCATTGGTATCACACTGCCGAACGCGGTAGTGCTCGAAGTCGTCGAGTGCGAGCCCAGCGTCAAGGGCAACACGGCCACGGGCGCGACGAAGATGGCGAAGGTCGAGACGGGCTATGAGGTCCGTGTACCGCTCTTTGTCAACGAGGGCGACAAGCTCCGCGTCGATACGCGCACCGGCGCCTACATCGAGCGCGCGTAATACAGAGAAAATCGACAAAATATGAACGGCGTGCCGTTCCCGAAATTTCGGGCGGCACGCCGTTTTTGCGTCTCGATGGCAATTTTTGTAGTAAGAAAATAAGAAAATCAGGAAATCTGATTTCCTGATTTTCTTACTCTAAAAAATATTTTGCCTCAAAACATAAACGCTGCGGTTTTTTCCATGCTGCCCGTGCACAGAGAGGAAACTTTACTGGTCGCGCATCCGGTAGTCATGATCCTCGTCGATCATTTTCAGC
>CACYUQ010000076.1 GCA_902777615.1 uncultured Selenomonadaceae bacterium | reverse complement strand
CTTTTGTCCGATTTCATAGAAATTGTTGCCTTCGGTGTCAATGACGACGATGGCGGGGAAGTCCTCGACAGTCAGCGCCGCCAGCGCCTCCGGGCCGAGCTCAGGGTACGCGATTACTTCGTATTTCTTGATGGACTTCGCAATCAGCGCCGCCGCGCCTCCAACAGCAGCGAAATAGGTCGTGCCGTTCTTCTTCATAGATTCAACGACTTCCGGCTTGCGGGAACCCTTGCCGATCATACCCTTGATGCCCTGATCGAGCATCGTCGGCGTGTAGGCGTCCATGCGGCCGGAAGTAGTGGGGCCTGCCGAGCCGATCGGATCGCCCGGTTTCGCCGGCGACGGGCCGAGATAGTAGACGATCTGGTTGTGCCAGTCGATCGGGAGCTTCTCGCCGCGGGCAAGGGCCTCGGTCATGGCTTTGTGTGCGGCGTCACGCGCGCTGTAAATCATGCCAGTAATCAGGACGCTGTCGCCGGCTTTGAGCTTTCTGGACTGCTCCTCAGTCAGCGGTGTGGTGATGCGAATTTTTTCAGCCATAATTTTCTCTCCCCCTATCACAGTACGCATTCCGCGTGACGAGCCGCATGGCAGCAAATCGTAACGGCAACCGGCAGTCCGGCGATATGCGTCGGGTACCACTCAACATGAACGGCCAGCGTCGTGGTCGTGCCGCCGAGCTGCGGGCCGATGCCCGTCTTGTTGATCATCTCAAAGAGATCCTTTTCGAGCTTCGCGTAGTTCGGGTCGGGGTTGTGCTCGTCGCAGCGGTGCAAGAGAGCCTTCTTCGACAGGACCGCCGCCTTGTCCATCGTGCCGCCGACGCCTACGCCGATGACCGTCGGCGGGCAGGGGTTGCAGTCCGCGTGTTTGACGATGTCAAGCACGGCCTTCTTGACGCCCTCGACGCCATCCGCCGGAACGAGCATCGCGAGTCCGGACTTGTTCTCGGAGCCGAAGCCTTTCGGCTCGACCGTAATTTTCAGTTTATCGCCCGCGACGAGCTGGGTATAGATGACACCCGGCGTGTTGTTGCCGGTGTTTTTGCGGTTGAACAACGGCTCCGCAACGACGGACTTTCTGAGATAGCCTTCCGTGTAGCCCTTTCCAATGCCCTCGTTGATGGCATCCTCAAGGAGTCCGCCCTCGATGTGGACGTCCTGACCAATCTCAACGAATACGATGGTCAGGCCTGTGTCCTGGCAGTACGGGCGATCTTCGGCCTTCGCGATTTCGGCGTTCTTGATGATCTGCTCAAGTACGTCCTTGCCCACCGGGGACTTTTCCGTCTCGTGGCCCTTTTTCAGCGCCTCGTAAACGTCTTCCGGCAGGTAGTAGGCCGCCTGTTTACAGAGCTTGGCAACGGCCTCGGTGATTTCGGCTGTCTTGATAGTACGCACAATAAACCCCCCTTAAATATTTGGAGAATGCGGAACATGAGCCGAAGCACCTTGATTTTCGCCGCGGCGCCATGTTGATACCCTCGCAAACGATGAACCGGATTCAGAATATCATTTATATATCCATAGAATCACAATTACATCTATTTATATATTAGCTAAAAAAATGAAAAATCCTGCTATGATGGAAAAATTTATTCACTTTTTTATGAATAGCGTTCACTTTTTACTGCGAAGGTAGGCGGAAAGTTTTATCGCCATTTCGCGTAGGGCTTTTCCGCGGTGGCTGATCGCGTCTTTTTCGGAGAGCGTCAGTTCAGCCATTGTCTTGTTTCCTTCTATATAAAAATAGGGGTCGTAACCGAAGCCGCCGTTGCCTCTCGATTCTGGACGGATGACACCCTCGCAGCTTCCCGCGGCGGTGAGCACGGAGCCGTCCGTGTCGGCGAAGGCCAGTACGCAGCGATAGGCGGCAGGGGAGGCATCGAGTCCTTTCTTAGCTATCTCGTCGAGCAGCTTTTGATTATTCGCATCGTCGTCAGCGTGCTCGCCGGCGAAGCGGGCGGAGTAGACGCCGGGCGCGCCGGACAAGGCTTCGACCTCGAGACCGGAGTCGTCGGCGAGGCATGCCGTGTCAGTTTCCTTCCTATAATATAATGCCTTAATCTTGGCATTTTCCTCAAACGTCGTTCCGTCCTCTACGGCGTCTGGCAGCTCGCCAAACTCCGACAGCGGTACGAGCTTCACGGGCAGCCCTTCGAAGGCCTGGGTCATCTCCCGGATTTTCCCTTTGTTCTTCGTCGCGATTACGATGGTTTTCAATGGAGTTCATCCTTTCGCCTGATCTGATTCTATCCAATCCTTCCTACGCGCCAGTCGAGGAAGTTTCCGAGAACGTCTTTTTGATAGGAAATCAATTTGGCGATGCCACTTTCCGCTAAAGTCAGCATCGCGTCGTGTTCCGCGCGGGTGAAAGGGCGGCCCTCGCCGGTGCCCTGCACTTCTACGAATTGCCCCGCGCCCGTCATGACAACATTCATGTCAACGGCGGCTTGGGAATCTTCCTCGTAGCAAAGGTCAAGAATCGGATTTCCGTCTTTCGAGAGCCCCACCGAGACCGCCGCGAGGAAATCCTTGACCGGGAAGGGGTGGCCGGGCTGGTAGATGGTTTCGCAGGCCAATATGAGCGCGATAAAGCCGCCAGTGATCGACGCCGTCCTGGTGCCGCCGTCCGCTTGGATCACATCGCAGTCGATGATGACGGTCCGCTCGCCAAGAGCCTTGACGTCCGTCACCGCGCGGAGCGAGCGTCCGATCAGCCGCTGGATTTCCAGAGTGCGGCCGCTCTGCTTCCCCCGTGCCGCTTCCCGCGGCGTGCGCGTCGACGTGGCGCTGGGCAAGAGAGCGTACTCCGCCCGCAGCCAGCCTGTGCCCGTACCTCTGAGGAACGGCGGAACGTGGTCTTCAATAGTGGCCGCGCAGATCACCTTCGTTTTTCCCATTTCGATCCATACGGAGCCCTGCGGTCCCTCCTGGACATATTTCTTTATGCACACGGGACGAAGCTCCGCCGCGTCGCGTCCATCCGGCCTTTGCACGATTTCCGCCTCCATTCGCCGCGAGATGCGGCGCTTTTTTGTTCCATTGTAACGTAAAAGCACCGAAAACACAACCTGGCATGAGTTTTTAAAAGCGATGGGAAATTGGAAAAATTAAATTGTGAATTTCTTTTTCGTCAACTCATCGAAAAAAATGGTATAATACAGGATAGAATTTTATGATGGCAATCGTATGCGTGTTTGTTTTTGCCATAGAGAAAGTGAAGTGCGACAAATGAAGAAAAAGGCAGCGGGATTGCTGGCGGCAGCGATGCTTCTTTGCACGGCCCAGATGGCGGGCGCGGAGCCGACGCAGGGCGCGGAGGAAAAAATCACGGTCAATCTGGCCAGCCGCATCCTGACGTTCTGGCGGAACGGCAAAAAAATTCGGATGTACCCGGTGGCCGTAGGCAAGCCACAAACCCAGACGCCGACCGGCGAATTTTCGGTCATTGATATGGAAGTCAATCCTACATGGGTCGACCCGAAGGACACGAAGAAGAAAGTGGAGTCAGGGGAGGACAATCCGCTGGGCTACCGCTGGATGGGCATTGGCGGCCATTACGGCATTCACGGCACGAATCTACCGGACTCTATCGGCGGCTATGTGTCGAACGGCTGTATTCGCCTCTGGGAAGAGAACGCCGAGGAGCTCTATGAACTGACCGACATCGGAACGCCGGTGGAAATCGACTATGAGCGCGTCGTGATTGAGAACACCTCGGACGATCAGGTGGCTTTTTACATCTATCCCGACGGATATCATCGGCAGCATCTCGACGTGTCCGCAGTGAAGCAGGAACTGGCCGAGTTCGGCGTGGCGGATTTCATCTCGGACGCGGAGATCGAGGAGAAAATCGAAGCCTCGGACGGCGAGCCGACGTTCCTGCCGACGACGTATCGCTTGGAAATCAACGACCTTTGGGTCTCCGGCCGAGCCGTGAAACTCGGCAAGGGCATTTATCTGCCGGTTTCGACGCTGTCCGCTTTGACGAGATTGTCTGTCGTTTCCGACTGGAACGAGCGGACGCTGGCCTCGAAGACGGGCAAGGTGCCGGGAGAAATCTTCAGCAACGCTTGGTATGTCCGACTGGAGGACGTGCCGACGCTGTTCGGATTAGACGGTCGGGTGGAAAAGGACGGCGTGCTGCGCCTTCGCAAGCCGACGCAGCAGGCGGAACAACCGGCGCAACCGGCAGCGGCAACACAGAACACGACACAGGACGCGACACAAAGCGCAACGCCTTCTTCGCACAGTAACATAACGCAAGACGCGAAAAATAAGACACAGAACGCAAAAAAAACAGCGCAGCCTGCGACGCAGGACGCGAAGCCGAAAGCGGTGCAGCCGACGGAAACGCAGACGCAGACCGTGCCGACGGCGCAACCGGATCAAACGGTCATGGCGGCGGGCATTGCGAAGCGCTGATCGGAGGCCGGAATGAAATCACGGTTCATGATACTCGACGGGAGCAGCCTGATGTTTCGGGCATTCTACGCGCTCCCGCTCTTGACCTCGCCGCAAGGAGAATACACAAACGCCGTTCACGGCTTTTCGAATATGCTGGTCAAGATGATTCAGGAATACAAGCCGGACAAGATGGTCGTCGCCTTCGATAAGAGCCGTCACACGTTCCGGACGGAGCTTTACGAGGCCTACAAGGGGACGCGGAGCGCGACGCCGGAGGAATTCTCCGCGCAGGTGCCGATCCTGCGCGATTTCCTGAATGCCTGGGGTATCCCGTTCCTGGAGATCGACAACTACGAGGCGGACGACATCATCGGGACACTGGCCTCGCGGGCGGCGGAGGACGGCGACTACGACACGCTGATCGTGACCGGCGACCGAGACGCGTTTCAGCTGATTCGTCCCGACGTAAGCGTGCTGTTCACGAAAAAGGGCATCTCGGAAATCGTCGTGTTCGACGAAACGGCGTTTCGCGAGACCTATGGATTTGAGCCGATCCGACTGATCGACCTGAAAGGGCTGATGGGGGATTCCTCGGACAACATCCCTGGCGTGCCCGGTGTCGGCGAGAAGACAGCGAAAAAATTGCTGCTGGATTACGGCAGCCTCGAAGGCGTTTACGAGCATCTCGGGGAAATTTCCGCGAAGAAGCTGAAGGAGCGCCTGATGGAAAACAAGGAGCAGGCGGAGCTCTCAAAACGACTGGCAACGATCGACTGTCAGGCCCCCGTGCCCTTCGAGCCGGAAGCGTATACGATCACGCCGGACCGAGAGGGCTTTTTCCGTTTTTGTGAGCGGTACGGACTGAACGGCGCCCGGAAAGGCTTCGAGAAACTCTACCCTGCGAAGTGCGCATCCGAGGACGCGCCGAAGACGGAGACGACTGCTCCGGGCCTTTGGGAACTCGACACGTCGGAAGCTGCGGAGGCGTTCTGCGCAGAGGTGCGCGGACATCAAAGTCCGCGGTTGGCCTTTATCGGACTGTACGAGGGGAAGGTCCCTCATCTTCATATCGTCGGCGCGGCGATGGCGACCGACGGCAAAGCCGCTTATTGCGCTCAGATTGCGCCGGGCTGGGACGCGGTCTGGGCGCTCCTGAATGATGAGACGGTGGCGCGGTCGACGAACGACCTCAAGAGCTTTTATCACGCGGGCGGTTCCCCGTCCCAGGGAGATAGCCTGTTTGACGTGTTTGACGTGTTTGATGTGTCGCTGGCGGGGTACTTATTGAATGCGTCTTTGGGGCAGGCGTCCGTGGAGAAGCTGCGGGCAATTTGGCTGCCCGATGCGTCCCCGGTGGACGAGAAGGCCGCGCTGAGGGAGCGAGCCGCGGCTGAAGCGCTGACGACGGAGAAGCTGGCCGTGATTCTGCGGGAGCGGCTCGACGCGTTGCAGCTCTTTTCGCTGTACCGAGATATGGAGCTGCCGCTGGTCGAGGTGTTGGCTTCGATGGAGCGAACCGGCGTATATCTGGACCGTGCGGAGCTGGAGGCGCAGACCGAGGCGGCGAGGGAAAAGCTGGCCGCCCTGGAGGCGGAAATCCATGGACTGGCCGGGCACCCGTTCAACATCAATTCGCCGAAGCAGCTGGCGGCAGTGCTGTTCGAGGAGCTAGGGCTTCCGGCCCTGAAGAAGACAAAAAGCGGTTACTCGACAAACGCAGAGGTCTTGGAGAGCCTGCGTTTCGAGCATCCGATCATGGAAAAGGTGCTGGCCTACCGGCTTTGGGCGAAGCTCAAATCGACGTATCTCGACAGCATGAACGAGTTGATTGACGAGGAGACGGGCAGGGTCCATACGAGTTTCAATCAGATGGCGACGGAAACCGGTCGACTGTCGAGCTCGAACCCGAATCTACAGAACATCCCGGTCAGGACCGAGGAAGGCAAGGCGATCCGCCGGATGTTCGAGCCGGGGGAAGGGTACGATTTCCTGATGTCCGCTGACTATTCGCAGATTGAGCTTCGGATCTTGGCGCATCTTTCCGGCGACGGGAATTTTGTCGGGTCGTTCCTGCGCGGCGAGGATATTCACGCGCGCACGGCCTCGGAAGTCTTCGGCACGCCGATGGACCAAGTGACGCCGCAGATGCGCCGTCACGCGAAGGCCGTCAATTTCGGCATCGTTTACGGAATCAGCGATTTCGGACTGTCAAAGGGGCTGGGTATCCCGCGGAAGGACGCGGCGAAATACATAAACGATTACTTTGAAAAATACGGCGGCGTCAAGACATTTCTCGACAAGATGGTGGCGCAGGCGCATCAGGACGGCTTTGTCACGACGATGTTCGGTCGCCGCCGGGAGCTGCCTGCCGTCCACAGCCAGAACTACGTGCAACGGTCGCTAGCGGAGCGCATGGCGATGAACACGCCAATCCAGGGAACGGCGGCGGACATTATCAAGCTGGCGATGATCGAAGTCTACCGCAGGCTCCGGGACGGACATTTCAAGAGCCGGATGCTCTTGCAGGTACACGACGAGCTGGTGCTGGAAGTGACGGCGCAGGAGGCGAAGGCTGTGGCCGCGCTCTTGAAAGAGGCCATGGAGCACGCCGTGAAGCTGTCCGTGCCGCTGACCGTCGACATCCATCAGGGAACGGACTGGTCGGAAGCGAAATAGGAGAAACGATATGAGAGTCATCGGACTGACCGGCGGCATTGCGAGCGGCAAGAGCACCGTGTCGAATACCCTGCGGGACGACTACGGCGCGGTCATCCTCGACGCAGACGTGGCGGCACGGGAGATCGCGGAGCCGGGCGCACCGCTTTGGACTGCGTTCGTCGCGCGCTACGGTGAGGAACGCGTACTGCTCCCGGACGGGACACTGGACCGCGGAGCCATCGGCGAAATCGTCTTTCACAACGAGGCGGAACGGATCTGGATGGAGAGCGCCGCGCACCCTTTGATCAAGAGGCGGCTCATGGAGCGGCTGGACGAATGCCGGGCGGCGGGCGAGGCGCTGGTGGTGCTGGACGTGCCGCTGCTGTTTGAAGCGGGATGGGAAAACATCCCCGACGAAGTCTGGGTCGTCTCCGTCGACGGGGAGACGCAGCTTCGGCGCCTGATTGAGCGAAACGCGCTGCCCGAGAAACTGGCGCGGGAGCGAATCGCGTCGCAGATGCCTCTGGAGGAGAAAGTGCGCCGCGCCGACGTAGTAATCGACAACAACGGGACGCGCGAAGCGACCGTCGAGCAGGTCAAGGCCGCGCTGAAACGACAGCCGGATTGATACGAGAGATACAGGAAGAACGAGAGGAAGGAGCGGCGCCGCCGTGCGGAACAAAAAAGTTCAAAACCAGCGGTATCGGGAACGCAAATACGGCTCGCTGCTCATGGCGGTAGGGGTCATCCTGCTCGCGTTTCTCATCTACTTCATCAGTCAAATCGAGCCGGTCAAGAAGAAATACATCTACCCGTACCCGTATCAAGAGCTGGTCACTCTCTATTCGGAAGCGAACGGCGTTTCACCGGCGCTGGTGGCCAGCGTCATCATGCACGAAAGCAAGTTCACAAATGACGTACATTCGTCCCGTGGAGCCGTCGGTCTGATGCAGCTGATGCCGGAGACGGCGGAGTGGATCGCGGGACAGCTGGAAGACTCGGAGTTTTCCCTAGAGAAGCTCCACGAACCGGAGATGAACATCCGGTACGGCACTTGGTATCTGGCGCTTTTGGAGAACGAGTTCGACGGCAATCCGGTGCTGACGCTGGCGGCCTACAACGCGGGCCGCGGGACCGTTCATGAGTGGATGGAGGAGCACGAGTGGACGCCGGACTTCAACAATATATCCGAGATTCCCTATCTGGAGACACGGATCTATGTGAAGCGCGTATTGAAAGACCAGAAGCATTACGAGAAGCTGTATCATTCGGACGAGGCAGAACAGAAATAACAATACGGAGATCAGGATGAACAAGTATACGATTGTTCCGCAAAAAACGAATAAATTTTGGCTTCTGGTCAAGGGCATGGAACTGACGCAGGAAGAGCGTGCTCTCTTTCGGCGGTGCTTCATCAAGCACGTGGAGATATCCCCGGACACGCAGACCTGGGAGATCGTCTTGACGACTCAGGAGCTCATCGACGAGGCGCTGCTCGCCGCCGCCGCCGTCTATATCGAGCAGAAGTGCGGCGTGCGGGAGGTCATTTTCTATCAGGACGTGCTGGACTTGGCCTCGTCGCTCTCAAACTGCTGGATGCAGCTCGTCAAGCGCGTGGCCGAGGACGCACCGGCCATCCGGAAGATCTTGGCGGACGCCCAGACGCAGCTGGCGGATGGGCGTCTTCGCGTGCGCGTCGGCAGCGTGATCGCCGGGGCGCTCTTGGAAAAGCACGCGGTAGCGGAACGCCTTTCCCGGGTGATGGGGGAATTGACCGGTTGCTACTGCGACGTCATCTGCGAAACCTACGACGGCGACACCGGAATCAATGCGAAGGAAGCGGACAACGCCATTGTCCATACGGCGGAGTACAAAGCGGCCCAACGGTTGGAGAAGCAACACGAGACGCATCCGGCAACCAGCCCGTCGGGGGGCGAGAACGGCGGCTATCCGAAGCGGCGCGCGAAGAAGAAGCACGAGACGGCGCCGGGCTGCATCTTCGGCGACGGCGTGGACGGCGAGCCGACGCCTATCGAAACCATCGAGAACGAGATGAAATCGGTCATCTTGTCCGGCGTGCTGACAAAGGTCAGCGGCAGGGAATTACAGGAGACGAACCTCCTGTTCTTCGACATCGCCGACGAGACCCAGGGATTTTCCGCGAAGGCGTTCTTCCGCGACAAGGAGGAATACGCCAGCGTCCTCAGCGCCATGAAAGAGGGTAAGCAGGTCCTCGCCCGAGGCGCCATCCGCTTCGACTCCTTTCAGAATTCGCTGGTGCTGTTCGCGTACAGCGTCAAGGAAGTGCCGGTGGCGCTCCGAGAGGACAAGGCCGAGGTCAAGCGCGTCGAGCTGCACGCCCATACGCAGATGAGCGCGATGGACTCCGTGGTGCCGACGAAGACACTGGTCCGCACCGCGGCTCGCTGGGGATGGGACGCCGTGGCCATCACC
>CACYUQ010000075.1 GCA_902777615.1 uncultured Selenomonadaceae bacterium | reverse complement strand
AATATTGGGAAATATGGGAATGTGTCCGCCGCTTCGATACCGATGGCTCTCGCTGAGGCCGCGGGCGAAGGCCGGTTCAAGAAGGGCGACATCGTCGTTCTGGCCGGATTCGGCGCGGGTCTGACATGGGCTTCCTGTATCATGCGATGGGCGAAGGAGGATGTATAATGTTTGAAGAGAATGCGATTTGCAAGATGCTTGGGCTGAAATACCCCATTTTTCAAGGCGGTATGGCTTGGCTCGGCACGGCGGAGCTGGCTTCTGCGGTCTCGGAGGCGGGCGGCCTCGGCATCATAGGTGCGGGCCACATGCCGCCGGATGTGCTTCGCGCGGAGATTGAGAAAGTGAAGAAGGCGACGAAAAAGCCCTTCGGCGTCAATATCATGCTGATGTCCCCCTTCGTCAAGGAAGTCATGCAGTTGATGGTGGAAGAGCGCGTTCCGGTCGTGACGACGGGCGCCGGCAATCCCGGCGAGTATATTCCCGCGTTGAAAGAAATTGGGACGAAAGTGATTCCGGTAGTCGCGTCGGTGGCGCTGGCGAAGCGTCTCGTCCGCACGGGCGTTGACGCGGTCATCGCGGAGGGCATGGAGAGCGGCGGCCATATCGGCGAGTTGACGACGATGGCCTTGGTACCGCAGGTTGTGGACGCGGTGGACGTTCCCGTTATCGCAGCGGGCGGCATCGGCGACTCCCGTGGTGTTTGCGCGGCGTTCGCGTTGGGCGCGCAGGCGGTACAAATGGGCACGCGCTTCGTCATGTCCGAGGAGTGTATCGCTCATGAGAATTACAAGAACCTCGTGCTGAAAGCCCGTGATCGATCGACGGTCATCACGGGACGCACGACCGGTCATCCGGCGCGTGTATTGCAAAACAAGCTGACGCGCATCTATCTTGAAAGAGAGGCGGCAGGCGCGTCCCCCGAGGAGCTGGAGAAGCTTGGACTCGGTACGTTGCGTATGGCGGCACGTGAGGGCGACGTCGAGATGGGCTCTGTCATGATCGGACAGATTTCAGGCATGATGAACGACATCAAGCCGGTTCGCGTCATTCTGGAAGACCTTGTCAAAGGCGTTGCGGCGGCTGCCGAGAACGTACATAAGAATTTCCGTTGACGCAAGGAGGTAGAATGGGTAAGATTGCGTTTGTTTTTCCCGGCCAGGGCGCGCAAGCCGTCGGCATGGGCAAAGAATTTTACGATACTTACGATATTGCAAAAAAGCGCTTTGACGAAGCGGATGAGGCGCTGGGCTATTCCATCAAGAAAATGTGCTTCGAAGGGCCGGAGGAGGACCTCAGGCTCACGGCGAACACGCAGCCTGCAATTTTGACGGTCAGCGTTATTGCGGCGGAGATTTTGAAAGAGCGCGGCGTTGAGCCGGAAGTTGCCGGAGGTCACAGCCTTGGCGAATATTCGGCGCTGGTAACGGCGGGCGTCTTGGATTTTGCGGATGCGGTGCGTCTCGTGCATAAGCGCGGTATGTATATGCAGGAAGCCGTTCCGGTGGGAGAAGGCGCTATGGCGGCGGTCATGGGTCTTTCTCGCGAAGAGATCGTAAAAATCTGCGAAGAGATTAATGCGTCGGTGCCGGTGCAGGCAGTCAATTTGAATTGCCCGGGGCAGACGGTCATCGCGGGCGCGACGAAGGGTGTCGAGAAAGCGGTGGAGGCGCTTAACACGGCGGGCGCGAAAAAATGCGTAATCCTGCCGGTCAGCGCACCGTTCCATTCGACGTTGATGGAGCCTGCGGCAAAGAAGCTTGCGTTGGAGCTCGCCCAAGTGACGATCCGCGACGCGCTTTTCCCTGTGGCATCAAATTATACGGGCAAATTGGAGACTACAGCGGCGGAAATCAAGGAAAATCTCGTCTTGCAGGCGGCGCATCCGGTGCTTTGGGAGGACTGTGTCGCGGCGATGCAAGCCTTCGGCGCGGATGTTTTCATCGAGGCCGGGCCGGGCAAGACGCTCGGCGGTTTCAACAAGCGAATTGACCGTAAAATCAAGAATTTGAACGCGGAAGATGCGGCTTCCCTTGAAAAAACTCTTGACACATGGAAGGAGGTTCGCTAATATGCTTTTAGATGGAAAGTGCGCCCTTGTGACAGGGGCTTCGCGAGGCATTGGCCGCGCAGTCGCCCTAAAACTCGCGTCGGAAGGCGCGAAGATCGCGTTGAACTTCGCCGGCAACGAGGCTGCGGCGGATGCCGTGCGCCGGGAGATTGAAGCGGCGGGCGGTCAGGCGATTCTCGTCAAGGCGGACGTCGCCAATGAAGCGGCTGTGCAGGATATGGTCCAGAAAACGGCGGACGCTTTCGGACGCATTGATATTCTTGTGAACAACGCCGGCATTACGCGCGATGGTTTGTTGGCGCGGATGAAGGAAGAGGATTGGGACGCGGTGTTGTCCACGAACCTCAAAGGCGTTTTCCTGACGACGAAAGCGGTCACGAAGCTGATGATGAAGCAGCGTGCCGGTCGTATCGTCAATATGGCCTCGGTGGTGGGGCTTACGGGCAACGCTGGGCAGGCGAATTATTCGGCGGCCAAAGCGGGCGTCATCGGTTTCACGAAGACGATTGCGAAAGAACTTGCCGGCCGAGGGATTACGGCAAACGCCGTGGCGCCGGGCTTCATTGATACCGATATGACTTCGGTACTTTCGGACAAGGCGAAAGAAGCTGCGCTTTCCGGCATCCCGCTGGGGCGCATGGGAACGCCGGAAGATATTGCCGACGCCGTTCTGTTCCTTGTGTCGGACCGCGCATCCTATATCACGGGGCAGGTCTTGAATGTTGACGGCGGAATGGTTATGTAATAGATAGAGAATTTATTCTTGGAGGGAGGTGAATACACCATGGCGACGTTTGATAAGGTCAGAGACATCGTGGTTGAGCAGCTTGGCGTTGAGGCCGATGATGTCACGATTGAGTCTACGTTCATTGATGATCTGGGTGCCGATTCGCTGGATATTGTTGAGCTGATTATGGCTTTTGAGGAAGAGTTTAGTATTGAAATTCCCGATGAGGCTGCTGAAAAGATCAAGACGGTACAGGATGTTGTAAACTATATCGACCAGAACCAGGGCAAATAAGGGACTGGTACAACCTGGTATCCTTTCCTGAGTGAAGCCCCGTGATTGATTCACGGGGCTTTCTAAGGGGAGGCAAAATGGGGGGTTTACGTTTGAAACTTCCAGAGTTGAAAATTGGCGATAGGGTGGCAAAAATTCCTATCGTACAGGGCGGTATGGCTATCCGCCTTTCGACGGCGCGGCTCGCCGCGGCGGTGGCAAATCAGGGCGGTATCGGCCTGATTGCGGCTTCCGGTATGTCGAATAATGAGCTTCGGTATGAAATCCGCATGGCGCGTTCTTTGACGAAGGGCGTCATCGGCATCAATATTATGGTTGCGGCGAAAAAATTCAGCGAGATTGTCAAGACGGCAATCGACGAAGGAATTGACCTTGTCGTGGCGGGCGCGGGCTTTTCCCGCGATATGTTTGGTCTTGGAAAAGAATCGGGGACGCCGATCGTGCCGATCGTGTCTTCCGTTAAGCTTGCAAAAATATCCGAGCGCCTCGGGGCGACGGCTATCGTCGTCGAAGGCAAGGAAGCGGGCGGTCATTTGGGGACGGACATTTCCGTCCGCAATCTGATTCCCGATATTCGTGCTGCAGTCAAGATTCCCGTCATTGCGGCGGGTGGCGCGCTTCACGGTCAGGACGTTGTGGACCTGATAAAGATGGGCGCGAACGGCGTGCAGATGGGCTCTAGGTTCGCTTCAAGTGCGGAGGCAAATTCCGCGCCGATGCTCAAAGAGTTTTATTTGAAATCGAAGCCGGAGGACATTGTCGTCATCCATAGCCCGGTGGGACTTCCGGGTCGTGCCGTTCGGAATCCTTTTGCCGAGCGGATCATGAACGGTAATGTTCCGCCAACACGTTGCGACAACTGCCTGAAGGAATGCAAGCACAATTTCTGCATCATCCGCTCGCTGATTCGGGCGCAGCAGGGCGATGTGGATACGGGACTTGTTTTTACGGGCGAGTATATTTCGCGTATCAAGGAAATTCTTCCCGTCAAGGAAATTTTCCGCCGTCTGATGGCGGAAGTGGAGGTGGCGACCTGATAGGCCGCCTGCGGGAAACAAGGGTAAATTGGTTTTTGTGAGGTGTTAGGTTTTGACGAATCGTGTGGTTTTGACCGGCATTGGCGTCATTTCGCCGATTGGCAATGGTCGGGAAGCTTTTTGGGAAGCCCTGATTGCCGGGAAGAACGGCATTGAGCGGATTACGCGTTTTGACGCGTCGGAGTGCGCTTCGCAGATTGCGGGCGAAGTCAAGGATTTCAATCCCGAGGAGTACATCGACAAAAAAGAAGTCAAGCGCATGGACCGCTACACGCAGTTTGCCGTATCCGCCGCAAAAATGGCGGTGGAGGACGCGGGGCTCGATATGGAAAAGGAAGACCGCGATCGTATCGGCACCTATATCGGTTCGGGCGTCGGTGGCATTGATACGTTGCACGCACAGTACAAGAAACTTTTCGACAAGGGGCCGCATTTCGTCAGCCCGTTCTTCATTCCGATGATGATCGGAAACATGGCGGCGGGGCAGACGTCCATCGCGCTCGGTGTGCATGGTCCTTCCTGTGACATTGTCACGGCCTGCGCCACGGGAACGGATTGCATCGGTTCGGCGTTCCGCGTCTTGCAGTACGGCGAGGCTGATGTGATGATCGCGGGCGGTACGGAGGCGGGCATTTCCGCCGCGCCGGTGGCGGGATTCAGCTCGATGAAGGCGCTTTGCACCGACCACAATGACGATCCGGCGCACGCTTCCCGTCCGTTCGACAAGAACCGCAGTGGTTTTGTCATGGGCGAGGGTGCGGGCATCGTCATCCTTGAAACTTTAGAGCATGCGAAGAAACGCGGCGCGCATATTTACGCGGAAGTTGTAGGATATGGGCGCAATTCCGACGCCTATCATGTTACGAGCCCGGCGCCACACGGCGTTTATCAGGCAAAGTGCATGAGCCTTGCGATTGCCGACGCTGGGCTTACGCCGGACGATATTGATTATGTGAACGCACACGGCACTTCGACGCACATGAACGACCAGGGCGAGTCGGAGGCCTGCAAGACCGTTTTCGGCGCGCGGGCGAAGGATGTTCCCGTCAGTTCCGTCAAGTCGATGACCGGCCACATGTTGGGCGCGGCGGGCGGCGTCGAGTGTATCGCGACGGCGCTTTCCGTCGAGAATGATATGCTTCCGCCGACGATCAATTATGAGACGGTGGATGTCGAAGAAGGACTTGACCTTGACTATGTGCCGAACGTTGCCAGGAAACACACGGTACGCACGGCGATTTCCAACAATTTCGGATTCGGCGGGCATAACGCCTGCATCGTTCTGAAAAAATATGCGGAGTAAACTGAATGGGACAGGCGTTGACGGAAAAACGGCAAAAAGAATTGTTGACGCTTTCGGAGCGCCTCGGCATCACGTTTCGTGATCTCTCGCTCCTCGATCAGGCACTTACGCATACTTCTTACGCCAATGAAGCGGTGCATCGGAAGGTCGTCCACAACGAACGGCTGGAATTCCTGGGCGACGCGGTCTTGGAGCTTTCGACGAGCACCTATCTGTTCAAGCAATTTCCGATGATGCCGGAAGGCGATTTGACGAAAGCGCGTGCTTCCGTGGTTTGCGAGGCGGCGCTTCATCGCCGTGCGTCGGAAGTCGATCTCGGCGCGTTCTTGCTTTTGGGACATGGCGAGCAGGCGACCGGAGGGCGTGAACGGCCGTCGATTTTGGCGGACGCGTTCGAGGCGGTCATCGGCGCGCTCTATCTTGACCAAGGGTGGCAGTCGGCGTCGGATTACGTCGTGCGCCAGCTTCGCGTGGAGCTTTTGGAAGTTGAGCATGGGCAGAATATCAAAGACTACAAGACAATCTTGCAGGAATTGATCCAGCGCCATCAGGGCCAGCATATCGTCTATGAATTGTTGTCGGCGACGGGACCCGATCATGCGAAGGAATTCAAGGTCGCAGTGCGCGTCAACGGGCTCGCTTACGGAGTTGGAGTCGGGCGCAGCAAAAAGGCGGCAGAACAGAATGCGGCGCAGCAGGCGTTGCCAAAGCTGCAACACGAAGAATAAAGAGAGGTGAAGAGCCGTTGCGTGAGCAATGGCTCCTTTTTGTGAGAGCACTTAGCAAGCGCGCGCAACAGCGAAGCGCGAGGTTAGTGCGACACATGCCTGACCGCTTGCTAAGCGCAAACGCAGTGCAGCGCGAATCTAGCAGGCATGGCGTTGTAAGAAGGGGAGAACCGAATGCGGCAGTTGATTTTTCTCGGTACGGGCGCGGCAATGGCGACGGAATGTTACAACGCCTGTTTTCTCCTGCGCACGCCGGATGAAGAATATTTTCTGACGGATGCGGGCGGAGGCAACGGGATTTTGCGCCAGATGAAGCGCGCCGGCGTTCCTTTTGAACATCTGCGTGCGCTGTTCGTCACCCATGGCCATTCCGATCACATTTTGGGCGCGATTTGGGTCATCCGCAGGATTGCGTCACTGATGAACAAGGACATCTACGCGGGAGAGTTTCATATTTACGGCCATGACGTTGCCTGCGAGATTATCGAAATGGCGGCACAGATGCTTTTGTCGCGCGCTGAGCTGGCACAGTATGGGAAGCGGATTTTGTTGCACGAAATCCACGACGGCGAGCAGGTGAATTTCCTCAATATGAAACTGACGGCGTTCGACATCCATTCCAAGAAGGCGAAGCAGTTCGGCTACCGTTTGCGCTTTGCCAACCGCCGTTCTCTCGTCTGCCTCGGCGACGAGCCGTATAACGAGCGGTGCCGCGCATTGGCGGAAAAGGCGGATTGGCTGATCTCCGAGGCGTTTTGTCTCGACGCGGACGCGGAGCGGTTCCGGCCAAAGGAAAAAAATCACGGCACGGTGCGGGAAGCGGCGGTGAACGCGGAAAAACTTTCCGCGAAACATTTAGTGCTATATCATACCGAAGATACGGATTTGGCGCACCGCAAGGAGCGGTATACGTCGGAAGCCGCCGACTATTACCACGGCGAAATTTTTGTCCCCGACGACCTTGACGTGATTGATATTGACTAGAGAAGTGTGATATAATTATTATCAGTTAAAAGGAAAGCACCTTTTTCTGGGAGGAACCGTTTATGAAGCAGTGCATGGATGCGCCGAATCTTCATCGGCGTCTGCGGAAAATCATCGGACAGCTTCAGGCCATTGAACGCATGGTGGATCAGGACGTGCCCTGCGAGGACATCCTGTCGCAGCTCAATGCGGTCAAGTCGGCGACGCATAAGGTCGGGCAGATTGTACTCGAAGGACATATCCAGCATTGTGTGAGGGACGGCATCCAGCACGGCAACGCGGACGTCACCATCAGCAGTTTTACAAAGGCCGTTGAACGGTTCGCGAATATGAAATGACATAAAGCAAGAGAACCGCTCCGACGTGATTCGTTCATGCAGGGGCGGTTCTTTTTTTGTGAAAATGTCCAAAAATAGTTTTGGGGCAGGAAATTGAGTGTCAATGTCGAATATCTTTTATATAACATCAATGCGACGGAGGATTAGCTATGCTTCGGGAGGTTTCACGGATTCTGGCCCAGCTCAAGGGCGAGCGGTTTATGGGCGGATTGATTGCGAAAGCGGTCTGGCGGCGGGGCGGCGAGATGAAGGAACCGGAAGGACTGACGGTGCTGCGCGACAGGAAAGATACGGTAATCGCCTGCGGACGTATCGGCGATACGTCACTGACGCTGACGATGCTTTTGGGACGGTTCAATCCGAAAGATCTGGAAAAAGAGATTGCCGCCGCGCGTGCGGAGGCGGCGAAGGAGGAGGCGCCCGCCGGGGGCAAGCCGTGGCATACGTTTACGCCCGCCGAGGTTGCCGAGTTCGTCCAGGCGGTGAACGACGTCAATACGATTCATCAGGGGGAACATCCCGTAGTGCCGGGTCTCCTGATTTTGGAGCAGCTTTTGAAAACGCCCGGCTATGACGGCGCAGCAAATCTGACGATGAAGTTCGTCCGCCCCGCTTTTTCGGGCGAGGAACTGAGCATCGCGGAAGGGGAAAAAGGAAAATTTAAGATTTGGGGAGAAGCCGCGTTTGTAGAGGGAAGCGTAAAATAAATAATTCTGGAGTAAGGAAATCAAGAAATCAGATTTTCTTACTTCAGAATTATATACTGACAGAAAAACGGCGATGCAATTCGAAAATGCATCGCCGTTTTTGTCGTTTTATTTCGGGTTTCTGCGCGCCTTCCGCTTTCTCGCCTTCGCGGCTTTCGCTTTCAGCTTGCCTTCCTCTTTTTGCGCGTTCGCGTCGCTTTGCTTCTGCTTCGCGTACTCGACGCCGATGCCGGTGATTTTGTGCCGGACGGTCATCATCGGGTGGCGGAGCAGCATCTTGCCGCGGGAGCCGTCCATGACTTCCATGAAGGTCTTGTTAGCGGCATCGCCGAAGCATTGCTCGTCGCAGTGGTCGCAGAGCGGCTTTGTGATGCCGTACTTGCACTTCCCGATTTTCAACAGGATGTTTGTCAGAAGCGCCGTGCATTTCGGGCAGAGCTTGCCGTCCTTCGTGTCGTGGTTCGCGTTGCAGTACACGGCGAAGGAGGCCTTGATGTTGTCCTTTTCCTTCAGCCGGTTTTCCTTCAGCCCGACGGTAGGGTCCTTTTTCTTGCGGAACCGCTCGGGGAGGAATTTTTGTATTTTGTCCATGAAGCCCATGTGCAATTCTCCTTTAATTTGTAATCAGTATATATTATTGTAATCGTTGATGCGGGGAAAAGCAAGCTATTTTTGCACGTTTGCAAATAGCAGAAAAATGAGATAAAATACAAAATAGGGGAAAGGCGGTGTAAATCCCGTGGAGGAGAAAAAACGAGGATTGCTTTTCAAGTTTGGCTTGATTTTTACGGTTTTCACGGTTATCGCTGTGCTCTTGGGCGGTCTCGCCACCTATTACAGCCAGATGGAGTCGTACCGTCGGCAGTGCGAGCAGAATATCCGCGACATCGGCGCGTATCTGGAGCGCCTGATTTTGCAGGATAAGGAAAATTTCGCCATTTACCAGAAATATTATATGGAACATTTCGCCGAGGTCGATATTCCCTTTGACTTCAACAATTACCGTACGGCGCAGGCGCAGTATGAGAAGCTCTTCGCGATGCACCATCCGGGGCGGACCTTCGGCGTCGATATCGAGTTTGAGGCGATGGATCCCGAGGTCAAGAAGGCGTGGTTCATTTATTACCATGAGTATTGGTTGCTGACCTTCGAGGAGGCACGGGCGGCCTTCCATATCCCGTACACCTATTATCTGGTGCCGAAGGAAGACATCTTCTACATGGTCTATATGATCGACGGCGAGCGCACCGCGAAGAAGGACAGCGACGGCAAGATCCTATACCTTGGCGACGAGTATCTCGACCCGTTGGAGAAGTACCCGGTGCAGTGGGAGACTTGGTTCTCGGGCAAGAAGCTCG
>CACYUQ010000074.1 GCA_902777615.1 uncultured Selenomonadaceae bacterium | reverse complement strand
ATACGTGCGAACCTTGATGCCTTCCTTCTCCAGAAGCGACTTATGGGAATCCGGCTCGTCGCCCGCCATGTCGTTCGTCGCATGATCACCGGCCACCATCATGATCGGAACGAGCAGGACTTTCTTATAGCCCTTCCTCTTCAGGCGATGAATCGCATCATCCAAGCTGGGCCAGCCTTCGACCGTGTAAACATACGCGTTCTGCATCGGCGGGTTCAGTAATTGGAAACGAGTATTGATAACCGGATAATATGCGTTCGCCGGATGCGGAGTACCATGTGCCATAAAGAGCACAGCCTCGTCCTTTCCGAGCTTCGCGTCTTTCAGCTCCCACTGCAGAGCCTTGACGAAATCAAGCACATCATCGCGCTGCTCTTCCTGCCCCATCCAATACATCAGCGGCTCGCCCATCGTCATCTTCTTGAAATCGTTCTTGTGAAGGTTGAATACCGCCGTATCATAAGCGTATTCCATGCCCGGAATGATGTCAAAGGACGTCAATGCCACGCGGGTATATCCTTCCTCTTTGAGCTGTGCCAGCGCCTCTTCTGGTGTTGGATACTTGATGCCTTCCTTCGCCTGGATACGGTCAATGATGATATGAGAGGTAAACGCCGTCACAACTTTGACACCCGGATGCGCAGCCTGAATAGCCGCCACCGTCGCGTCAATCGTCTTCGCACGCGTCTCCTTGTAAGTCGTGCCGAAGCTCATAATCACGATAGCGTCCTTATTCTCCAAATCTTGGAGTTCCGGCGTCGAATGTACCAGAACACCGATCTGCGCCGCCTGCTTCAGCGCAGGCGTCGGAGCCTTGACCTCTTCGCTCAACGTATACGCTGCCGAAGCCGTCGCCGAAACGCCTACCAACGTGGTGCAGGCCAGCGACGCCGCCAAAAGATTCTTCCAGGACTTTCTCATACAAAATCTCCTCTTTCTTAAAAAATTAAACCACGACGCGAACATCAGCCACGCCGAAAGCTTCCTTGAATTTCGGGATAAAATCCCGCTCTAAAAGCGACCGCTGCATAAAACTCTTAGCGACCACTAGAAGCGACTGCGCGTTTCTCGTCAGATTCGGCAGTTCCGCAATCTGTTTTGCGTATGCCTCTTCCCCGATCAGCGCGCGGAGATTCTTGAGCCCCTCCGCCAGCTCCGGGCTTTTCGCAGCGAGCCTCGCTTCAAGCGGCGTCATCTCTACAGCCGAAAGATGCGGGTCGGCGCACCATTCTTCCTCGACGTCACGCGAAGCCGGACTTGCTGCCGCAGGCATTCTTAGCGGCTTCAGACCTTTCGTTTCCAACGTTTCCATAAGCAATCCACCTTTCTTTAAAATATGAATATCTCCATGCCTTACGGCATTGTGGAAAAAAGGAAGCCTCCAAAATCCTCTTCGGAGGCCCGCCGCAAAAAACGGCGAAGGTAAAAATGTATGAGCAATGCTTCTCCATAGAGCTGAAACCATGGAGAAAACCTTATGACAAACAACAACCTCTCTCAAAAAAGAGGAGGGAGGCCGGGGAAAGCCCCGGCCCGGGCCGCAGCCCGAAATAAATGAATGAATGTATGAGCAGTGCTTCCCTATGGAGCTGAACAGTAACCATAGGGAAAACCTTTTGACATATTTCACAATCAAAAAAGCTCTTTTCCCGCGCATGGAAAAGAGCTATATATCGATTACGACGGCTTTGGTCATTTGACTGCCTGATCGAAATCACGAAAGCACAAAAACACTTGCACAGCGTGCAATCGCTTTTGGACTTCCTCAATCTCCTTCCCCATCTCTCGCAGGTTCTAACGGTGATCGTCGATCGGGCAGTTCTCCTGGCTCCAGTTCATCGCTCCTCTGCGTCTTCCCAAGGTTTTCCCCAGTGACCAATTGCAGAGTCGCTCGCTGATACAGTGGCGGGACCGCGCCGGCCTTTAACCGGCTTTTCTATTAAGTCTTCGACACCCAATCCATCCGTATGCAATTTTCAATGTCAGCTCACTGACATTGCCATATTAACATCACACACTCCCGATGTCAATAGTTTACTGAAAATTTCCAGTGTATTCTTCAAAATTTTCGTAGTTTTCTCCTTTCCTTGTTGCCCTCCTTTACTTTCCCTCAAAGGTGTAATATTATAAATGGTAACGTTCCCATGCCTTTTGTTATTACAGGCGGGGATTTCTTGAGGCGCTTATGAAGAAATTTATCCTTTTTGTGCTGATGATTGCCGTTTTTTCGACAGTCTGGCTCTATATCACGGAACGCGGCGGGCTGCTGCCGATAGCGGATTTCTCACCCGAGGTTTCCTTTACGGAAAAAAACGGCGTGGTGACCATGCATTGGACGCCGCTTCCCTATCCCTGCCGCTATGAAATCGAGACCTTCTCGAAGACGACGGGGCGACTGACCGGCGGGGAAAAACACCCGCATCATTTTGCCTCCGGCAAAACGACAGACACTTCCTTTTCGGTACCGCCCACTGCCATCCCGATGTTTTATCAGCTGACGGCTTACGGCTTTTTCGGGAAACTTGCCGGACCGTTTTCCCCGGCGACGCATCCGGCCTATACCGAGCCTTACGCCCCGGACAGAATTCTCCATTACACGGAAGACGCCCCCGCCAGCAGAAAACCGTTTCTCGTCTGGCATCCCATCCCCGGCGCCGTCTGCTACGAAGTGGAAATCCTCTCCGCGCCGCCCGAAAAAGAAGGCGGAATCGAGCTTTCCGACAAAAATCATCTGTTCAGCACCCAGCGGGTCTATACCAACGGTTGGCAAGCCGACCTGACGGACTGGGAAAACCGCTCTGTCTTCTATTGGCGCGCACGGGCGTTGACGTTGGAAAAAAAGCCCATCGGCGAATTTTCCCGCGCCGAGAAAATCGTCGTCAGCGCGTCCGTGCCCGTACCCGACGCGCCGCTCATCAATACTTTCGTCCGGATGCCCAACGACTATCCGCTTTTGTACCCTGTGTACCAGTGGATTCCGATGAACGACATCCTGCGCTACGAGGTTGAACTTTTGTATTCGCCCCCCGGCGAGGAATACGTGAAAAAGCCCGTGCCCGACCGGGCTTGGTACCATATCGCCAACGACTCTTTCAGTTGCTATGACGAATACGCACGCCGCGACCCGGGAGATTATTATTGGCGTGTCCGTGCAGTGGATGAAGACGGTGAAACCATCGGCCGCTATTCGGAAACGGCGACTTTCTATGTACCGGAGACCACGGGACGCCCCTACGCGGCTGCTTACGGCGACAGCATCACTCACGGCGGCGGCGCGCTCTCCTACTCGCCCGCCAATCGCGAATACGACTATATGACCTATCTCGATTTTCCGGCGATGAACCTCGGGCAAAGCGGCGACACTTCCCGCGAGACCCTGACGCGGTTCGACGAAGACGTCCTGCCTTACCGCCCGTATAACCTGATCATCCTGACCGGCTCCAACGACCTTCGTTCCAACCGGCCCGCCGAAGACATCATCGACGACTTGGCGAAGATCAAGAAAAAATGCGAGGACAACGACATCCGTCCGATTTTCCTGACCCTGATGCCGATCCATCCAAAAAATATTTACACGGCGTTCCGTACGGAAACAGACGACGGCTGGCGCGCAAAGCTCTCGAAAATCAACGCGTTCATCCGAAAACAAGAGTATTATATCGACCTGGAGCCGTATTTTTACGACAACACGAAGTCGATGCTCGACGGGCCTCTCGCCATTGACGGCCTTCACCCGGATATTCAAGGAAAAATGTTGATGGCGGAGCTTATCAACGCCCACCGCGACTTATTTCGCGAGCCTTGATTAGAAATTTTTGAAAAAGCCTTGCAATCGTCAATTGGCTATGATAATATATCCATATTGTTTGAAAGAAATTCCATCTGCGTGCAAGGAGGTGTATCATAGATGGCACATGTTTGTGAGATTTGCAACAAGGGGCCGATGAGCGGCATGAATGTCAGCCATTCCCACTTGAAAACAAAACGCCGCTGGTATCCGAACATCCAGCGTGTGCGCGCCATTGTGGACGGCGAGGTGAAGCGCGTCAATGTCTGCACGCGTTGCCTGCGCTCCGGAAAAATCCAGCGCGCAATCTGATCATGGAATAAAAAACGCAAGTCCAGAGATTTCTGGACTTGCGTTTTTTTATTTCCTTCCAAAAACATTTTCCAACTCTTTTTTGAGAAAAATATTCATAACCTCTTGACGTTTTTTCTCAAAAAGGCTATTATTGAGAAAAGGAATCATCATTATTCTTCAAAATTAGGAGGCACATGAAATGACACTACGGGAAGGAACGTCCGGGCAGCGGTTTATTATCCGCTCCGTCGCGGACTCACCCTTGAAAAACCGCTTGATGACCATGGGGCTGGTCCCCGGCACGTCGGTGACGGTACTTCGCTCCGCGCCGCTGGGCGATCCGATGGCGCTGCGCGTACGCTCATATCATTTGGCGCTTCGCCGAGACGACGCCGCTTCCATCGAAGTCGAAGCCATCGCGTAATAATCTGTGGTAAGATTTCTTGATTTTCTTACTTCATAAATTTAAAAGAAGGGAAGCAAAAATGTCTTCATTAGCAGTCGCCCTTACGGGCAACCCGAATACGGGAAAATCCACCATCTTCAACGAGCTGACCGGTGCTCGGCAAAAAATCGGCAACTGGCCGGGCGTGACCGTCGACAAGAAAATCGGTTATCTCTCCCATCAGGGACGCAACATTTCCGTCGTCGACCTGCCGGGCACTTACAGTGTCAACGCGCGTTCGCCGGAGGAAAAGATCGTCATCGACTACCTGCTGAACGAAAAACCCGACCTCGTCGTGGACGTGCTCGACTCGTCGAACCTCGAACGCAATCTCTATTTGACAATCCAACTTCTGGAACAGGGCATCCCGCTTCTGCTCGACCTCAATATGCAGGACGAGGCAAGACGCCATGGCATCCGCGTGGATACGGAGAAGCTTGGCGCGACTCTCGGTATGCCGGTTGTGGAGACCACCGCGCGGAGCCGCGACAGCATTCACACGCTGCTTGACGTATTCACCTCAACCGTCATGGAAAAATACCAGCCCAGCGAAAAAGTCCGCGCGCATATCGCACGCGTAAAAGAACTTTGCGAAAGCGGCCTTTCCGCCGACGCACTGGAAGAAAAAATCATCGAAGAGCGGTACGCATTTATCGACAACGTGGTAGCGGAATGCGTTTCCGTCGCGGGCGTCGGCTCCAAAACCTCGGAAAAAATCGACGCGGTGCTGGCCAACGGCTGGACTGCGCTGCCGCTGTTCCTCGTCATGCTCTACGCCGTGTTCCAGATCACCTTTGAATGGATCGGGCAGCCGATGGCCGACGCGCTGGATGACTTCATCGGCGGACCGTTGACCGACGCCGTGACCGAGACTCTGGAATCTTGGGAAGTCGCCGACTGGATGCAGTCGCTGATTGTGGACGGCGTCATTGGCGGCGTGGGCGGCGTACTGACCTTCGTGCCGCTGATTTTCGTGCTGTTCTTTTGCCTGAGCTTCCTCGACGGCACCGGCTACATGGCGCGGGTCGCCTTCATCACCGACCCAATCATGCGCCGCGTCGGCCTGACCGGCAAAGGCGTCATGCCGCTGATGATGGGCTTCGGCTGTGCCGTTCCGGCCATCATGGGCGCACGGGCGCTGGACTCGGAAAAGGATCGCATGACGTCGATTCTCGTGACGCCGTTCCTGACCTGCGGCGCGAAACTTCCGATCATGGCGCTGTTCGCCGCGATGTTCTTCCCGGACAACGCCGCGAATGTCGTCTTCGCCATGTACATCCTCGGCGTCGTCATGGCGATTGTCGCCGCGAAACTCTTGGGCGGTACGGTCTTCCAAGAGCAAGGCTCGACCTTTCTGCTGGAACTTCCCCCCTACCGTCTGCCGGATATGAAAACCGTCTTGCTTGAAACATGGGATAAAGGAAAAGGCTATCTGATCAAGGCCGGAACGATCATTTTCGCGATGTCCGTGCTGATTTGGTTCCTCGGCAATTTCAATTTCGGCGGCATGACCGAGGAAATGAACGAAAGCTTCCTCGCCGCCCTCGGCACCGCCATGTCGAAACTGTTCATCTTCCACGGCTTCGATACTTGGGAAGCGGGCGCCGCCGTCATTACCGGTATTCTCGCAAAAGAGTCGGTGGTCTCGACCATGGGCATCTTGTACGGCGTCGGTGAAATCTCCGCCGAGGCCGAGGACGCAGTGGAAACCGCCGCGACGTTGATGCAAAGTGGCATGGCGTCTGCGTTCACCACGATGTCCGCCGTGGCCTTCATGGTCTTTTCCCAGCTCTACACGCCCTGCGTCACCGCACTCGGCACCATCAAGAAAGAAACCGGCTCATGGAAGTGGATGGGCTTCTCCGCCGCGTACATGTTCGCCGTCGCATGGCTCGTCTCGCTCGTCGTCTATCAGGGCGGGCGGCTTCTGGGATTCTGATACTAATCTCAGGCCAAAAAGCCGCGCCTACGGCACGGCTGCCGTCTCATAAATCGCAGTAAAGATTAAAAAATCTTTACCGCGATTAGTATGAAAGGAAGATATGCAAATGGCAACCTACATTTTAGGCGCAATCCTCGCGGCGTTCTTATTCCTCGCCGCGCGCCACATTTACCGCAACCTCGCCGACGGCAAGCACGACTGCTGCGGCGAGGAAACGAACTGCACAAGCTGTGCAAGCTGCCCGCACTGCGGAAAATAAAACACAAAAAATCCCTTCGCTTGGTCGTTTGATCCAAGCGAAGGGATTTTTTATGTTCAGCTTTTCTCTTTGGCCATCAATTCGTCATAGCTCAAAGCGCGCGTGTGCTTCGTATGGCTCCATTCATGCTCGTTCCGGTGCAGGAAGCCGAGGAACACGATCGGAATCCACGAATAGATGAACACCGGGTACAGCAACAAATACAGCCACGCCTTCCATTTGACGTGAATCTTCAGCAGGATGATGACCGGCAGAATATACTGCCCGAACATGATGAACGACATCAACTCGGACGGCATGAACCGGTAAATGCTGGTGTAAAACGGCGGGAATTGGAACACCGCCTGAATATAGCTCAAGATGACGAAGAACGTCGAAATCAGCAAGAAATGCGGCTGAATCAAATGCAGGCAACCGTCGAGGATGCGAATGTCCCGCTGCTCGATGCCCGCTTTCAACATCTTGGGAATGAAGCGATGCGCGACGTCGAACTGCCCCTGCGCCCAGCGCTTTCTCTGGTTCCACGACTGCATGAACGTCAACGGTTTCTCGTCGTAAACGATGGCGTCGTGCGCCCAAGTCGTCTTGATCCCCTCGACCAGCGACTTCATCGTGAATTCCATATCCTCAGTCAAGCACGTCGCGCCCCAGCCGTGCCGCTTCAGCACGTCGGTCGTGATGCACATCCCCGTACCGCCAAGCACCGACGAAAGCCCGATGTTCGTCTTCGCCAAATGCCAAACATGGTCGATGACCCAAAACGCGATCGCGAAAGTACCGGCCACCCAAGTATCGTAAGGGTTTTTCGCGTCAAGATAGCCTTGAATGACCTTGTCGCCTTTCAGCAGGCGGTTGTTCATTTCCAGCAGGAAACGCGGATGCACGAGATTGTCCGCGTCAAAGACCACAATCGCGTCGTATTGGCGCTCCATCTGGAACAGCTTGTCAAACATCCACTCCAGCGCGAAGCCTTTACCCTTCCCCGTCTCGCTGAAGCGCTCGCAGACGATTGCGCCCGATTGCCGCGCGATGTCCGCCGTATTGTCGGAGCAGTTATCCGCAATGACAAAAATGTCATAAAGCTCGTTCGGATAATCCAGCGAACGCAAATTGTCGAGAAGCTGCCCGATGACGGCGCTCTCATTGTGCGCCGCGACGATGACCGCAAAGCTCTTCTCCGGAGTGAGAATCTTATCCTCTTTGCGCCGCCACATGCCGCAGAAGCCGATGATAAAATAATAAATGGTAAATAAAAAGATAAAGACCTGCATCGGAATCATGATGAGGTCAAACCAATGTTCCATGTATAAACCTCGCAGTTACTTTCCCGCCGTCTTGGAAACCAGCGTATTGATGATGCCAAAAGCCGCATAGGTGGCAAAAATCGCAAACAACACCGCGAACGGGATTGCCGCGCGCCCGACATAGAGGATAGCGGCAAAGATGACGACAAAGGCGATTTTCGAAACCATGTAAATCGGCTCGCCTTTTCCTTTGAAATCCGGGTAATGTACCTTGCTCACCATCAGGAACGCCACAAACGCCATCACGATTGGATACAGCCAACCCAACGAATGCGGGTCGAAACCGATGGCCTGCATCAGGAGCGTCGACGTCGCGACAAAACAACCGCCCGCCGGAATCGCCAGCCCCATGAAATACCCGTGGACGATGTTGACGTTCACGTTGAACCGCGCCAGCCGCCATGCCCCGCAAAGCGCGAAACAGATGGACACCGCCATGCCGAACCATGAAAAGCTGTGCATGCAGTAGACATAAGCCAAGATTCCCGGCGCCACGCCGAAGGAAACGAGATCGCACAGCGAGTCCATTTCCTTCCCGATCTCGCTCGAAACGCCGAAGAAGCGCGCGGCGCGGCCGTCCAAACCGTCCGCGACAAGCGCGATCAGGATAAACAACGACCCCCAAAAGAAATCGCCGCGCATCGTCGAAAAAATCGAGCACATCCCAAAAACGAGATTTGACGATGTGAGCCCATTCGGTATCAAAGACTTATACGTCATCCGACCTTACCCTCCCGATAATCGTTTCGCCGCCCTTGACCCGGTCCCCTTTCTTCACGAGGACTTCGACGGACTTCGGCATGACGACCTCCGTGCAGGAGCCGAAGCGAATCAAGCCGTACCGTTCACCCTTTTCCAAGACGTCGTCCAGCGTGACCCACGATACGATCCGCCGCGCCAAGATTCCGGCAATTTGCGTCACCGTAATCCGCAGCCTGTCGTTCTCGATGCCGATCATGTGCCGCTCGTTCTCAAAACCCACCGAATCCTTGTAGGCGGGCTTGAAGCGCCCGCAAATGTACTGCTGGCACTTGATCTCGCCCTCCATCGGACTGCGGTTGATATGTACGTCAAAAATGGAAAGGAAGATTACGACCTTGTTGCAGGGTTCCTTGACGAAATCGTCGTCGTCCAGCGAAACCACTTCCATAACCTTACCGTCCGCCGGAGAAACCAGCAAAGAGCTGTCCTCGGGAACGGCGCGCTCCGGATTCCGGAAAAAATACGCGAAATAAAATGCCAGCACGACAAACGGAACCGCCGCGTAGGGATGAACGAGCATCCCGCACAAAACGGCAGCCAACAACGCCGCAAAAATATAGCTATATCCGTCCCGCAAAATCATCGTCCACACCTCGCTTTCCATCCGATTGCACAGCAAAATAGCGCAAACGCGCTTACCAACAATTCATTATATCCTGCGCCGCTTCCTTTGTCCACTATTTTTCATCACTTTTTCGACGCGTGGACACGGAAAACGAATTTCGGCAGTGCCAAGAGACGCCCCGCACGTTTTGGCTGCAAAAGGCCGCGGAACAGCCATTCCAGTTTCGCCTTCTGCACCCAGAGCGGCGCGCGCTTCGCCGTCCCCGCCATCACGTCCAGCGTGCCGCCGACGCCGATGGACACGGGCACGCCGAGTTCATCCTT
>CACYUQ010000073.1 GCA_902777615.1 uncultured Selenomonadaceae bacterium | reverse complement strand
GGCATCCACAGCATCGGCAAGGTGTCCAGCGTGGTCGTTCCGTTCATGGCGGCGTTCTACTTCGTCGCTGCGGTTATCGCGATTGCCCTGAATTTCTCCGCGGTCCCGGCGGGCATCGCCGAGATTTTCCGCATGGCGTTCTCCTTTGACGCGGTGGCCGGCGGCGTCGGCGGCTCCATCGTTGCTTCGATGCTGACTTCGATGCGTTGGGGCGTTGCCCGCGGCGTGTTCTCGAACGAGGCCGGCATGGGCTCGGCTCCGATCGCGGCGGCGGCGGCTCGCACGGACCATCCGTCCCGTCAGGGCTATGTCAATATGACCGGTACCTTCTTCGATACGATGATCATCTGCATGCTGACGGGTCTCGTCATCGCGTCTTCCGGCGCGCTCGGCATGACCGACCCGGCGACGGGCAAAGTGATCTCCGGCGCGAGCCTGACGATTCTCGCATTCAAGTCCACCTTTGGCGAAGCAGCGCCGATCGTCGTTTCCGTTTCCCTCGCGCTGTTCGCGTTCTCCACGATCCTCGGCTGGGAATATTACGGCGAGAAGTCGCTGGAATACTTGGTGAAGGCTCGTTCCGCCATCATGGCATATCGCGTGTTGTTCGCGCTGATTACGTTTGTCGGTGCGACCACGACGCTGGAAATCGTCTGGAACTTCTCCGACACGATGAACGGCCTGATGTCGATCCCGAACCTGATCTGCCTGATCTGGCTCAGCAAGGATATCGCGCAGGAATGCTTCGACTATGAGGAAAAAGTTGTCGCCCGCGAGAAGCTGGGCGAGGAAGTCGACTACAGCGAGCTGGAGCAGCTTCAGCCCTCCGAAGTCCGCAACTAATACAAACAAGAATGAACTCACGCAAAACGCCCCGTCGGAATTTTTTCCGGCGGAGCGTTTTTTCTTTGATTCTCTCAAGGCCATAAATGGCGCCGGTTGAGAGCGATGGAACGTCAGGTGAAAAAATACCGCGGTAAGAAAATCAGAAAATCAAGAGATCAAGAGATTTGATTTTCTTACCGCATAATTTTCGTATGTTGATGAGGAGCAATCACCGTACCCAAATCATGTATACATACCTACCGGATAGACAATGGCGGGATGGCGTGTTATACTTACATTGATAAGAATAATCAAACGGCAATGGAGCCTTGCGCGTCGATGTGTTTTTTGCTTCGGCGTTGCGGGGCGCTTTTCATATTTAGGAAAGGAACTTTTCCATGGAACTTTTCGACGTCATCGGGCCGGTCATGGTCGGACCGTCCAGCTCCCATACCGCGGGCGCGGTCCGGATTGGGTATGTGGCGGGCAGACTATTGGGTGAGAAGGTGAAGGAAGCCAAAATCCTCTTGTACGGCTCTTTTCTCGACACCGGCAAAGGGCACGGGACGGACAAAGCGCTGGTCGCGGGGCTGCTCGGCATGAAGCCGGACGATTACCAGATCGCGAACAGCTTGGAAATCGCGCAGCGGGAGAATATCCTCGTCGAGTTTGGCGAGGCGCGGCTGGCGGAGGCGCACCCGAACACGGCGGAGCTGATCCTCGTCGGCGAAAGCGGAAATACCATCGACGTCGTGGCGGAATCCGTGGGCGGCGGGAAAATCAATATCGCCAAAATCGACGGCATCGAGACGAATTTTTCCGGGGAATATCCGACGTTGATCGTGCACAATCAGGACCAGCCGGGCCACGTGTCGGAAGTCACCTCGATGCTCGCGCACAAGTCGGTCAATATCGCGTCGATGCAGCTTTACCGCTCTTATCGAGGCGGCCGGGCGGTCATGGTCGTCGAGTGCGATCAGGAAGTGCCGCCGGACGGTATCGAGTGGCTCACGCGAGTGGAGGGCGTGTTGAAAGTGACGTATTTTGAGGGGACGATTTGATGTACGGTTCGATAGCCGAGATTCTGGAGCAATCCGAGAAAAACGGCAAAGCGTTTTGGGAAGTCGTGATGGAAGCCGACATGGAGAGCCGGGATGCGAGCCGGGATGCATCGCGGCAGACGATGGCACAGATGCTCGCCGTGATGAAGGCCGCCGACCGCGCCTACGAAGGCGAGCGAAAATCCGCCAGCGGCCTCAGCGGAGGCGACGGAAAGCTCCTCGAAGCCTATAACCGCGCCGGGAAAAATCTCTGCGGCGAATTCCTGGGAAAGGTCATGGAACGCGCGATCAAAATGGGCGAGTCCAACGCCTGTATGAAGCGAATCGTGGCGGCGCCCACCGCCGGTTCCTGCGGCGTGATTCCCGCGGTGCTGCTGAGCTACGAGGAAGCGTTCGGCGCGCCGGAGGACGAGTTGGTCAACGCGCTCTATGTAGCGGCGGGCATCGGCAAAGTCATCGGTGAAAACGCGAGCATTTCCGGCGCGTTCGGCGGCTGCCAAGCGGAAATCGGCAGTGCCTCGGCGATGGCGGCGGGCGCGCTGGCGTACTTGCAAGGCGGGGACAACGCTGCGATTGTCAACGCGGCGGCGCTGGCATTGAAAAACATGCTGGGTCTCGCCTGCGATCCGGTGGGCGGGCTGGTGGAAGTGCCCTGCGTGAAGCGGAACTCTCACGGTGCGGTGAACGCGGTGACATCCGCGCAGATCGCACTGGCGGGGATAAAGAGCGCGATTTCGCCCGACGACGTGATCGACAGTATGCGTCGCATCGGGAATGAGATGCCCGCTTCGCTGAAGGAAACGGGAAAAGGCGGGCTCGCAACGTCGGAATCGGCGAAAAGGCTCTGTGAATGCACGGCGGTTTGCGTCGGCGCGTAAATGTCTTGAAAAGGGGCGGCGGTATGAACGATATTCGCACACTTTGCCGGGCACATACTGGGATTTCCGGGTGGCAGGCAGAGCTTTTGCAAAATATCGGCGACGGGTTGGGATTCATCGCCGATCTCGCGCAGGCACAGGCAAGCCTCTATGCACCGACGCGGGACGGCAAACAGTTCCTTGTGCTGGCGCAAGCGCGTTCACATACAATGGTACAGCCGCTTCGCCTTGCGCCGGTCGGCGCGTTCATCGAGGCAGGATCGGAACCTCTCGTCGGGCAAACGCTTGCGACCGGGCAGCCCCTCGTCGGGTTGCGTGGCGGCTCGGAAAGCCCTGACAGCCTCGAAATGCACACCTACGGTATCCACGACGGCCCGGATGCGATTGCCGTCGTCAGTCTCGAAGTTCCCACCGGGCAGCTCCAGGAGCGAGGAAATGCCTGTCTCGTCGACACCGCGCGCATGATCCTGCAAAATTCCCGCAGCGCTCTCGACTTGAAAGTGTACCGCGCGCTTTCGCCGCGGGACGGTGTGCTGATTGCCGACTCTTACGATCGGATTATTTACGCGAACGCTGCCGCGCAGCATATTTTCCGCGTGCTCGGCGTCGGCTCGCTCCTCGGCGCACGGCTCGACGCGCCGGAGCTTTGCCGCCATATCACTCGGGAGACGGTGACGCCGGATCGCCCGACGGAAAAGGAAATCGAGGCGGGCGGTCTCGTGCTTTTGCGGCGCGACCTTCCGATTCTCGCGGGAGGTCGGCTTTTGCGCCGCGTCGTGGTCGTGGAGGACGTGACCGCGCTCCGGCAGAAGGAAAAAGAACTTTCCGTGCAGGAAGCGATTATCCGTGAAATCCATCACCGGGTCAAGAACAATCTGCAAACCATTGCGAGCCTTTTGCGGATGCAGGCGCGCCGCTCGAACGAGACGGCGGTCAAGGATGCGCTGGCGGAAAGCGTGAACCGCATCCAAGGCATCGCTGCGCTTCATCAGCTTTTGTCGAGGCAGGGGACGCAGCCCGTAAATCTCCACGATTTGGCGGCGGAAATACTCGATTTGCTCGCCGCCTCTGCGCTTCCGCCGGAGTTCCGATTGGAACGGCGATTCACCGGCGATGCGTTTTTACTGCCGCCGAGCCGTTGCACGAGTCTTGCGCTGGTCGTCAACGAGTTGCTCTTGAACGCCATCGAGCATGCGTTTTCAGGACGAGACCATGGGTGTATCGGCCTCGACATTCGCGTCGGGGAGGACGAGACGACGCTGACGCTTTCCGATGACGGCGTCGGGCTGCCGGAAGGCTTCACACCGGCGAAGGCGAAGTCCCTCGGCCTTCATATCGTGCAAACGATGGTGGAGGACGACTTGGGAGGCCGGATAACGTGTACTGGCGAACACGGAACACGAGTGGAAATTGCGTTGCCCAAAAGGGAGGAATCGCTATGAAACCGCTGAAGATCGTAATTGCCGACGACGAAGCGATTATCCGCATGGATTTGAAGGAAATTCTGGAAGGCGCGGGACATGAAGTGGTCGGGGAAACGGCGAACGGCCGCCGCGCCGTCGCCATCGTGCGGGACACGCGCCCCGACCTCGTCATCTTGGACGTCAAGATGCCGGACATGGACGGCATAGAAGCGGCGCGCATGATCGACGCAGACCATCTCGCGCCGGTCTTGCTCCTGACCGCTTTCGACGACGCGGAACTTATCAGCCGCGCGACGGATGCGGGGGTGCTGGCGTATCTCGTCAAGCCCGTCGAGGAAAAGAATTTGTTTCCGGCGATGGAAATCGCGCTTTCCCGTTGGCAGGAAATGCAGTCGCTGGAGGACGAACTCGAAGCGATGCGCGATTCATTGGAATCGCGAAAGCTGCTCGACCGGGCGAAAGGGATCTTGATGCAGGCCCACGGTATCACCGAGGACGAGGCGTACCGCAGGATGCAGCGCTACAGCATGGAAAAGCGGCGCCCGCTGAAAGACATAGCCGCCGCCGTTGTACAGGCGGGAACGAAAAAACGGAAATAAAAAAATGAAAACGCTCCGATGAAAAAATCATCGGAGCGTTTTTGCGTGCTGGAAAACAAATCCGGTTATAGTATGTCGATTTGTTCCCCGTTCAGCGCCTTGTTCATACTGCGGACCGCGCAGAATTTTCCGCACATGCTGCAGGTGTCGCTGTGGTCGTCTTCCGGCAGGCGGCTTTCACGGACTTTTCGCGCCGTCTCCGGGTCGAGGGCGCAGGCGTACTGCGCGTCCCAATCGAGCTTTCGGCGCGCCTCGGCCATGCGGTCGTCGACATCCCGCACGCCGGGAATCCCCTTCGCGATGTCGGCGGCATGGGCGGCGATTTTCGAGGCGATGATTCCTTGCCGGACATCGTCCACGTTCGGCAGCGCCAGATGCTCCGCCGGCGTCACATAGCAGAGGAACGACGCGCCGTGCATAGCCGCCACCGCGCCGCCAATGGCCGCCGTGATATGGTCGTAGCCGGGCGCCACGTCCGTGACCAGCGGGCCGAGGACGTAGAACGGCGCACCCATGCATAGCGTCTTTTGCAGCTCCATATTTGCCGCGATCTGATCCAGCGGCACGTGGCCCGGCCCTTCCACGAGCACCTGCACGTTATGCGCCCAGGCGCGCTTCGTCAGCTCGCCGAGCCGGATCAACTCGTCGATCTGGCAGGCATCCGTGGCGTCGGCGAGACAGCCAGGACGGCAGGCGTCACCGAGGGAGACGGTGACATCGTGTGTCTCACAAATGTCAAGGATTTCATCGAAATGCTCGTAAAACGGATTTTCCTCCCCCGTCATGCTCATCCACGCGAACACGAGACTGCCGCCCCGGCTGACGAGGTTCATCTTCCGCCCCTGCTCCTTGATGCGGCGTACCGTGTCCCGCGTGACGCCGCAGTGGAGCGTCACGAAGTCCACGCCGTCCTCCGCGTGCAGACGCACCACGTCGATGAAGTCCTTCGCCGTCAATTCGCCCAAGTCCTTTTTGTGATGGATGACGCTGTCGTATACGGGCACCGTGCCGATCATGGCCGGACATTCCGCGACGAGCTTGCGGCGGAACGGACGTGTGTCGCCGTGGCTCGAAAGGTCCATGATGGCCTCGGCGCCCAAGTCGACGGCGCGCCGGACCTTTTCCATTTCCATGTCGTAATCGGCGCAGTCCCGCGAAACGCCAAGATTGACGTTGATTTTCGTTCGGAGCTTGCTGCCGACACCCTCCGGGTCGAGACAGGCGTGGTGACGATTCGCGCAGATTGCGACCTTCCCTTCCGCCACGAGGTCCATCAAGGTCTCCGGCGCCATCCGTTCCTTTTTTGCCACGATCTCCATTTCCCGCGTCAGGATATGCTTTCGCGCTGCGTCCATCTGCGTCGTGTAGTTCCTTTCCATCTTGCTTTGCCCCCTCATCTTTCTCAAAAAAAGACTGCCGAAACGCCCCCACGCAGAGCCGCCCCGGCAGTCTTTTCCCTACGTTGGCATTATCCAAATCAGGTCGTCGGTCGAGACGCGCAGTCTCCTCTCAGCCCGTTTGCGAGCTCCCGCAATATGCAGTTTCACATCGAAATTATACCTCGTCGTCGAGCAAGACACAAGAGCTTTCACCTTTTGCGACGAGACCCCTCTTGATCGGCTGGCGGGGCGCGACTGCATCCGCACAGCTTGAGAAACGGAAGAGGAAAAAAGTTAAAATGTTTCACGTGAAACATTCGGGGCTGATATACAAATTCGTGAAACAGACAGGCAAAATCGGCGTTCGCCTGTTTTTCATGAAGTTTTTGTATTGTAATGAATATAATTCTATAATGGAAGAAAAATTTTGGAGGGAACGGCTTGGACGCTTTTGATATTTTGACATGGCCGATGGTACGCGATATGGCGGTGCTGCCTGTCGGCGTGGTCATGCTTTGCACGCTTCTGGGCGGCGCCATCGCGCATCGGATCAAGGCAGCGGTCGCGAAAGGACGCTTCGCGGAGGATTCGTTTGTCGGCGCACTTTTCCGCGCCATGGGAAATTTGCCGACGATGTGCGGCTTCCTGATTGGACTGAATTGGGGCGCGCATATCTCGGGCGCTGCCGGTTTTACGATGTATATCATTTCGTGCACGCTGTTTACGCTGCTCGTCTGGACGGCGGCTACGTTCCTGCAGCGGGTGCTCTGCCGCATGATCGAGCTTCGCGTGACGATGGACGGCAGCCCGGCTTCGACTTCGCTGCTCTTGAATCTGGTCGCCGCGATGGTTTACACGATTGCAATCATCATCGTGCTGGACGCTTACGGCGTGTCGATCACGCCGCTCCTGACCGCTCTTGGCGTCGGCGGTATGGCCGTCGCCCTCGGCCTCCAGGAAACGATGTCGAACATCTTCGCCGGGCTGCATATCATCCTGACGAAGCAAATCCGTATTGGCGACCATATCCGACTCGAAGGCGGCGCGGAGGGTCAGATCATCGACATCACCTGGCGGTTCGCGCGAATCCACACCGTCACGAATAACGTCATTATCGTGCCGAACAACAAGCTGGCCGCGTCCGTCATCACGAATTACGATATGGGCGCGGAGGGCGGCACCAGCGTCGAGGATGTGGCGTTTACGGTGACGGTGGGCGTCGCCTACGACAGCGACCTTGAGCAGGTCGAGCGCGTGACGCTGGATGTCGCGCGGGAGGTGCTCGGACGGCTCGATCCCTCCCTCGACGTTTCGGAGGGCGCGCCGACGGCGCCTGCGGTGCGCTTCCATACCTTCGGCGATTCGTCGATTATTTTCAACATCAATCTGCACACATCCTCGTTCCGTAATCAATATCTGCTTCGCCACGAATTCATCAAGGCGCTGAAAAAGCGGTACGAGAACGAGGGGATTGAAATTCCGTTCCCGATCCGCACGATTCGAAACGAAAGGCACGAAGCGTAAAAAGCGCTCGCTTATCCACAACGATAAAATGTTTATCCACTTTTCCCTGTGCAAAACCGCCGCTTTGTTTTCAAACCGGCGGTTTTTTCCGCGCTATGGCCTGTGGATAAAATCGGAAAAAATAACTATATCTTGTGTTTTTTCTTGACTAGGCAAGGTAGATATTGTATAATCAGCCATAGACCGAAGGCACGGGCAGAAGCCCCGCTTTCACGGAGTTTTGCAGGAAAGAAGGAATCGGCGAGATGTCATCGACGCCCGTCATCAAGAATATCAAGAAGCGGAACGGCGAGATTGTCCCGTTCGACGCGAGCAAGATTTCGAACGCCATCCAGAAGGCGAACCTCGAATCCACCGATGCGACGTTTTCCCAGCGACAGCTCGACGGGCTGACCCGCAGCGTCATCCGGAGCGTCGCGGACAAGAAAGCGCCCGGTGTCGAGTACATCCAGGATGCCGTGGAGCGCGCGCTGATCAAGAACAACTACGCGTCCACCGCGAAGGCGTACATCCTGTACCGTGCCGCGCATACGAGTATCCGCGAGGCCGAAGTCGACCTGATGGACATCTACGACGAGCTGACCTATAAGGACGCTCGCGAGGCCGATCTCAAGCGTGAAAATGCGAATATCGACGCCGATACGGCCATGGGCACCATGCTCAAATACGGCTCGGAAGGCTCGAAATATTTCATCATCCACCGCATCCTGCCGAAGGACATCGCGGCGGCGCACGTCAACGGCGACATCCATATCCACGATATGGACTTCTATATGTTGACCGAGACCTGTTGCCAGATTGATTTGTTGAAGCTGTTCAAGGACGGCTTTTCCACCGGGCACGGATGCCTCCGGGAGCCGAACGACATCCGCTCTTACGCGGCACTGGCCTGCATCGCCATCCAGGCGAACCAGAACGAGATGCACGGCGGTCAGTCCATCCCGAATTTTGACTATGCGATGGTTCCGGGCGTCGTCAAGACGTTCCGCAAGCAGTATTTCTCTCATCTCAGCGACGCGTTTTCGATTCTTCTCGGCATGAAGCTGGACGACGCGAAACTGTTGGCGAAAGAAGTTGAGCGGTGCGTGGATGCGCCGGTTCGCTTCGAAGCGATGGACGAATATAAAAAGCGTCTTGTCGAGTTTTTGCCCGCGCATCAAGCGGAGCAAGGTTTCCAGCCGATCCCGCCGGAGACGGCGGCAAAGGCGCACGACTTCGCGTCTGAGGCGGCATGGAAAGCCACCGATCATGCGACCTTCCAAGCGATGGAAGCGTTCGTCCACAACCTGAACACGATGAATTCCCGCGCCGGCGCGCAGGTGCCGTTCAGCTCGGTCAACTACGGCACGGACACCTCGCCGGAAGCGCGGATGGTGATACGCAATCTTTTGATTGCCACCCAGTTGGGACTGGGAAGCGGCGAGACGCCGATTTTCCCGGTGCAGATTTTCAAGGTCAAAGAGGGAATCAACTACAATCCCGGCGACCCGAACTACGATCTCTTCCAGCTTGCGATGGAGGTATCGGCGAAGCGGCTGTTCCCGAACTTCAGCTTCCTCGACGCACCGTTCAACAAGCAGTATTACAAGCAGGGCAACTACAACAGCGAAGTGGCCTATATGGGCTGCCGCACGCGCGTGATCGGCAACGTGCATGACCCGGCGCGGGAAGTCACCTGCGGGCGCGGCAATCTGAGCTTCACGAGCATCAACCTGCCCCGTCTCGCCATCGAGGCGAAAGGCGACGAGGAGCAGTTTTTCGAGAGCCTCGACGACGTCATTGACTTGGTCATCCGCCAGCTTCTGCACCGCTTCAAGATCCAGTGCACGAAGCGTGCCCGGAATTATCCGTTCCTGATGGGACAAGGCGTCTGGATTGATTCGGACAACTTGGAGCCGGACGACAGCGTAGCGGAGATTTTGAAGCACGGCACGCTGACCATGGGCTTCATCGGTCTTGCCGAGTGTCTGAAGGCGCTCTGCGGCAAACATCACGGCGAGGACGCGGAAGCGCAGAAACTCGGTCTCCGCATTGTCAGCCACATGCGGCAGCGCATGGACGACGAAGCGAAGCGC
>CACYUQ010000072.1 GCA_902777615.1 uncultured Selenomonadaceae bacterium | reverse complement strand
TTCCTGTTTCAGCAGCTTGCCGTTGGCGTCATAGACGGAGACCGTCTTGTTGATGGTATAGACCGTGCAGCCGTCGCGCTGGACGAACGGGACAATCTCCGGGGGCAGCGGGTAGACGGGCGGTTTTGTGGACGCGTCCTTTTTTCCCCGCTTTTTCGGATAATCGGGATCCACTTCAATTGGCCCGTCCCAGTCGGGATCGGCAAAGAGCCGCGTGACGCCGCGAAAATCCATGATCGTGAAGCTGGTCTTGCCGTCCTTTTCCCGAAGCCGCGTGCCGCGCCCTACGATTTGCTTGAACATCGTCATGGACGAAATGTTTTTGTCGAGGGCGATCACCTTCGTCATCTTGCAGTCGACGCCCGTGGAGAGCAGCTCCGAGGTGGTGGCGATGACCGGATACTTCGCGCTGACGGAGATAAAATAGTCGAGCTTGCTCTTCCCGTAATCGTCGCTGCCCGTGATGCGGACGACGTAATCGGGATTCTCCTTCATCATGTCCGCGTTGCAGCTCACCAGCGCCGCACGCATACGCTCGGCGGCGTCCTCGCTGGCGCAGAACACGATCGTTTTCGCGTATCGGTCGGTGGCGCGAAGGTACGCCGTGATTTGCTCGGCCACCTCGCGAATGCGGTCCGCGATGATGATGGAATAGTCATAGTCGCTGTTGTTGTATATGCGGTCCTCGATCTCGTTTCCGAAGTAGTCCCGCTGGCCTTTTACGGGACGCCACTCGTCGCCGATGTTCGTATGGATATTCACCACGCGGAAGGGCGCGAGAAAACCGTCGTCAATGCCCTGCTTCAGACTGTAAGTGTAAACGGGATTGCCGAAATAGTCGATGTTCGACGTGTATTTGGTTTCCTTCGGCGTGGCGGTCATGCCGATCTGCGTCGCGCCCTGGAAATATTCCAGCACCTTGCGCCAGCGGCTCTCCTCCTTCGCCGAGCCGCGATGGCACTCGTCCACGATGACGAGGTCGAAGAACTCCGGCGCGAAAAGCTCCTGAAAATGCGGCACTTCGTCGTCGCCGACCATTTGCTGATAGAGCGCGAAATACACCTGATAAGACTTGATGGTCGTCGGATCGTCCTTCGCGAAGTTCACCTTGTGGATGACTTTCTCCAGCGGCTTGAAATCCTGCGCGATGGACTGGTCGACGAGAATGTTCCTGTCCGCGAGGTAGAGGATCTTCTTTTTCAGCCCCGCCTTCAAAAGACGGTAGACAATCTGGAACGCGGTATACGTCTTGCCCGTGCCGGTGGCCATGACGAGCAGGACGCGCTGCCGTCCCTTCGCGATGGCGTCCAGCGTGCGGTCGATGGCAACCTGCTGGTAATAGCGCGGCGCGTAAGTGGTCTGCGAAACGTAGCAGGGCTGGTTCATCAGCAAACGCTCGGTTTCGTTCCATTCGTTTCCCGAGGCGAGCCGCGCCGTCAGCGCCTTTTCCGTCGGAAACGCGGACAGCGGAAACGTCCGCTCCTGTCCCGTCAGGAAATCGTATTCCTGAAAGGCGTCGCCGTTGGAACTGTACGCGAATTTCAAATCCATCATGGCGGCGTATTCCTTCGCCTGCTGCATGCCGAAGGAAACGGACTTGTTGTTGTCCTTCGCCTCCACCACGGCAATCGGGAAGCCGCCGGACGTATAGAGCAGATAATCCGCTTTTTTCGCAGGGAGACGGGAGGCAAGATTGCCCTTGATATTCACGCGCCCGTCGGTAATCGCTGCCTCCATGCGGATATGGTTTTTATCCCATTGGGCTTCAATGGCGGGCGTAATGAAAAGGCGCTTGACGTCCTCCTCGCTCAATTGTTTCTTGTCCATGCGGTTTCACCTCCGAGATGTGCTTGGGAACGGAGAATCCAATTCGCCTTCCCCAGAGGGGAAGGCAAGATACGTCGTGCGTTACGCTTTTTCCAATGCCCCGCAGCACGCCAGCAGTTCCTCGATTTTCGCAACAATGCGCTTTTGCTCGGCGAGCGGGGGAAGGGGGACGAGGAAATTTTTTAAGATTTCAAATGGAGGAATATTTTTAATAGCTGATCCCTTACTAGTTTTTAACGCATTTTGTTTGAGCAGTATTTCAAAGCATACAAGAAAGTATGGTTTGAATATTGGTGAGAAAATTCTCATTCGCATAAGGGCTTGGTTGATGATTCCTTGTTCCATTTGGTGTGGCATGATATAGGTTTCGCCAATCGTTCCTGCACAACTGACAATAATATCATCTGGAAAAACCTCAAATCCTCTCATTTTTTCTTCAAAATACTTCTTGGTAATATAGTAGTTACCAAGAGAAATATCTTTCTGAATTGCATTTTTTTGTTCATACACTTTAATAGACTGATTGCTTTTGGGGACAAACATACTTTTTGTCAACGCACTCCCAAACGGTCCTTTTTTATAATTTCCAAGTTCCCCCAGCCGTACCCATTCCCAACTCTCGGGAATCTCAAACGGAATCTCCTCTGCCGTTATCGACCGCAGGGGCTTTTCTTTTTTCAGCTTGCCTTCCACAACGAGCCGCGCCTTTTCCGCTTTGATTGCCGCCAAAAGCTCCTTCGCCGTGCCTTCCTCTTCGCGCTGCTCGACCAGCTTGCCTTCCATCGCGTATTGCAGGACGCTCTTTTTCATGGCGTCGGGGAATTTCTCGTTCAGCGCGGTCAATTCGTCATGGGCTTTGCCGTACTGCTCGACATGGGGCAGCAGTTCCTCGATTTTCGCGACAATGCGCTTTTGCTCGGCGAGGGGAGGCAGGGGAACAAGAAACTTTGCTAAATCCCTTGCACCTAAATTGGGTTGTGCAGTGCCATTATCATATCTACGAATTTCACTGACAAAAAGGCCCGTGTTCAAGTATACGCCAAGATAAACGTACAACAACTCTTCTTCAATATAGCTACGAAGAATTACTAACGATGAAGCTATTGCTCCTTTTTGAAATGGGTACCGTCCGTTTTTACCCAAGGAACCGCGTATACATAAGATTAAATCGCCATAATGTAGGTGCCCGCTTCGCAATAGTTGATAGCGTTCCTCGCTAACATACAATAAATTATCCTCAGAAATTGTCCCATTATCTATATTAACAGCACTTATAAAAGGAATATTACCTGTGTGACTTAATTGATTTTTTGCAGGATAGTTTTTGCCTCGGTCTCCGTTGATTATTTGGATTATATCTCCAATGCGCACCCATTCCCAACTCTCGGGAATCTCGAACGGAATCTCCTCCGCCTTTATCGACCGCAGCGGCTTTTCCTTTTTCAGTTTCCCTTCTTTGACAAGCCGCGCCTTTTCCGCCTTGATTTCGCGCAGCAGTTCGGCGGCGGTTCCTTCTTCTTCGCGCTGCTCTACCAGCTTTCCCTCGATGGCTCGCTGCAATATGCTGTTTTTCAGTTGCTGGGCGTTCATGGCGTGGCCTCCGTTTTGACGCGCCTATAAAAAATAAAGTAAGTATTCCTTACTTTATTTTTACAAGGGTATTTTTCAATACAACAAAAGCGGCGGAACATTTTTCGTGTTCCGCCGCCTCCTTTTTAGTTCTTACTTCTTGAGAATCTCCGTGAACTTCTTGATTGTCTCTTCCTTCTTCGGGAGGATCTCCGTGTAGCTGACCTTGATGCCGTTCTTCAGAGCGACTTCCGGCTGCGGGAGATTGTACTTCTCGGGAATCTTGACGTCCGTGCGGACCGGGACCGTACCAGCCTCGGCGACCTTCTGCTGCGCTTCCTGGCTCAGCAGGTAGTCGACGAATTTCTTCGCGGCTTCGATGTTGTTCGAGCCTTTGAAAATCGCAACCGGGCTCGGAACCATCAAGAGTTCCGGCGGATACGCCATCTTCAGATGCGCGCCTTTCGCAATCTTGCTGTTCGTGATGTAGTCGACGCCGAGGCAAGCGACGAGCTCGCCGGAGGAGGTGTCGTCGACGACCTGGCCGGAGCCTTTGCCGATGCGAGCGCCGTTGTCATGCAGCTTGTTGAAATAATCCCAGCCGAACTGCTTCTCAAGCAGCGCGACGCTCATGTAGGACGTGCCGGAAAGAGCCGGATCGGCAATGCCGAAGCCTTTGTTGTATTCCGGCTTCAAAAGATCGGACCACTGGGTCGGAGCTTCTTTGATCTTGTCCGTGTTGTACACGATACCGAGGGTGCCGAGGCGAGCCGCCGTGAAGCTGCCGTCGTAATCGTCAAACGGGTTCAGGAGTTCTTTGAAAATCGGGGTCTTGTAGTTTTCCAGCATGTTCTGAGCTTTCATCTGATAGAAGTCAGGAACTTCACTGGTCCAAATGACATCGGCAAGGATATGGCCGCTCTGCTTTTCGGCGGCAATCTTCGCCATCAGCTTGCCGGCGCCGGCCGACTGGTAGTCGACTTCGATGCCGGGGTTTTTCTTCTTGAAGCCTTCGACGATACCGCTGATCAGCGCTTCCTTCATCGAGGTGTAAATCACGAGCTTGTTCTTTGCGCCTGCCGCGCCCGAGCCGGACCCGGAGCCTGACGACTGCGGCTTCGGACCGCCGCCGCAGCCGGCGACGAGAGCCGTCGTCACGGCCATGCAGAGAACCATGAGTAACGCGAGTGCCTTTTTCTTCATACGTTCCACTCCTTATATAATTTGATTTTGCGGGGAATGCGCTCCGCACGCGCCCGAGGAAGCCGCAAGCTTTATGCAGCCTCGCACGGCTCGGAAACGCCGCCCCCTTTCTTTTGCCCGCAAGAGAACGACGCCTCTTGTCAGACAATTCATACTTGCCTTTATTATAATGCGGACTGTGTCAGATTGCAATGAGAAAAAATCTTTTGGGACCCGCGGCGTTTTTTTGGGACCTACACAGCATTTTTTTGAGGAAAAAAGGGAATTAAAGATGAAAGGAGAATATACACTTGGGAAAATTTGAAAAATTAAATTTTTTACGGGAGCGTAGTGTGATGGATACGCAAAAACTGGCCGTCGCTTTTGCCGCGGCGCTGGTCGTCTGCCTGGCCAGTATGTATGTCAATTACCAAGCCTATCAGGAGAGACACTATCTGGAGTGGAGCTACCGGAACCATGGCGGGGAGATCACCATCGAGTTCGCGCCCGGTTGGTGGTCGGTGCATATCTACTCGATGACGCCGGACGAGGCGGATTCCCACAAGCTGGAATTCGCGCCCGTGAGCCTTGCGGTTTGTCTGTTCGCGCTGACGATGATCGGTTACGCGGCACTCGCCGTGCGATGTACCGGCGAACCGGTCAAGGACGTTTTGATGCTGGTCATCGGATACGCGGTTTTGTTTTTTGGCTACAGGCTGATTGCCGAGCTCTGGGAGGATTACAGTTAGCGGCTCGGAGACTTTTATAAATCCAGTCAAGACTTATGAGTGAGGAGGCAAGCTCCATGAAAAAGAGCAAAAAAATCGCGATTGCTTTCGCCGCGTCCCTTTCGATTCTTACCGCACCGACGGCTTTTCTTGACGCGCCGCAATATCTCGCGCCCGCTGTAGCCCATGCGGAGAACGAAGTGCCGCCCCCTGTCGTCGAAACGGACCTCGGGACGCCGCTGCCGATCCGGACCTATATGGTGTATTCCTGCCCTGAGTGGGCGACGGAAAAGCGACACTTCTCGGGCATCGTGATTGACGGGCCGGAGGCTGAGAATTATCGCTCGTTGAGGATCGCGTTCGAAGGGTACGATGTGGACGCGGCCGATGTGGGAAACGAGGAAGGCCCAGACATTATCGAGTCCCTCTATGTGCATCGCGCGGACAGTCTGGCGGTGAGCTTTGCCGAATCGAGGGCAGCGTACGGAGGGGGGATGCGCGGACGATTCGCCGTCGTCGGGCAGAACTACGACACTGCTACCGGGACGGAGCTGACGTGGGACGACGTTTTCGTCAGCAAGAACATCGTCGCAAACGAGCTCGCAATGCTGCTGAGCCGCAATTATGCCGGAGAATCCTTTGTCACGGGGAACGTGCTGGATTTGGCGGCCAAGGTGAAAGCGATCTTGGACGAGGGCGGCTGCTCTTGGACCCTCGATCCTTGCGGCGCGACGTTTTATTTCAATATGCTCAGCCTTTCCGAGGATCCCTATGCGCCGATTTACACGGCGAGCTTGACCTTCGACGTCAACGGCTTCTGTTTCAAGGAAAAATACCGCCATGCTCCCGAGCAATGGTGCATGGAGATCGAGCCGCGGACGCCGATGCGGGTGTTCCTCGGCGATTCCATTTTGAATACGATCGAAGTCAAAGGCGACGTGAACGGCATCCAGATTATTCGCGGCGGCGTGGCGGCGACGGGAAGCGACGGCATTCGCGACAAGGCCGAAACGGTTTTCACAGATTCCGTGCGTTCGAACGGGATTCACCCTGTGCTCGTGAAGATGCGGGATGGGCGCAAATATCTCTACGTGGACACTCTGATCGCCCCCACACCGGAAGATTATGAAAAAGGCTACGACGCACAGAAAATGGCCGAACTGGAGAACAGGCACGAGCTTCGCGTTTACGACCTCTCCGGCGACGAAATCCGCCGCGTCGAGTGCGACGGCAACTTCACGATGAAGAATGAGTTCATCCACGAAGAATCGGTGCCGAAGGAATGGTTCGTGATGACCGATCCGGAGAATTTCAAGCTGAACGTGACCGGAGTACCGCTCCGGGAATCGCACCGCCGTTGCCGTGTGGGCGCGGACGGCGCGCCGGAAATTATTGAGGCTATTCAATAATAATATTTGGAAGGAAACTGTCATGAGCGAGACGAAGAACAATCCGCTTGCCGTGTATTGCTCCTACTGCGGGGCACCGGCGGAGTACGACATCGTGCATCAGGAGTACCACTGCGGGTACTGCGGCGGCACGACGGACATCCACGAGCCGGTGCAGCGGCTCGGCGAGTGGCGCGATGCCCGCAAGAAGGAAGTGTTGCAGGACAAGAGCGTCGCCGAGGAAAAATGTGTGTGCCGGAACTGCGGCGCGGAGGTCGTGATTCCCCAGGGCGAGGCCATGGGAAACTGCGAGTTCTGCGGCGGCAAGTTCGCGCGGCGGGCTTTCGCGGCCTCGGAGCTGCCGGAGGTCATCATACCGTTTGTGCTGACAGAGGATGAGGCGCGGGCGCGGCTTCAGGAATGGGCGCAGAAGAACCAGAGGCAGGAAGAGGCCAAGGCTGTACTGGCGGCCATCAAGAATCTGCGCGGCTACTATTTGCCCTACGAGCTGATTCGCGGGCCGGTGAGCGCCGAAGTGCAGCGCATGGAAACTTTTTCCGACTATAAATATCATGTGGGCGGTTTTTTGAACGGTCTCGCGGTCAACACCTCGAAGCAGCTGGACAATCTCGTGCTGGACGCGATGGAGCCCTTTGAGTGGACGGAGGCGCGCACCTTCGAGTTTGCTTTTATCGCGGGTCAACGCGTGAAACTCTCGGACATCAACGCGCGACAGACGGAAGAGCGCGTTCTGGAGGAAGTCCAGGAGGGCTTCCGTCCAGACGTGGAAAAGCAGCTCCAGACCACGGGAATCATCATGAAAATGCAGGCGGGGGAGATTTTGCGATTGCCCGCACTGTTGCCTGCTTATGTGCTGAAAGTCGGCCCGGTGCTGGCAGTGGTCAACGGCCAGACGGGGCGCGTCGCTGTGTCCAAGACGAAAGAGAAAAAAGTGCTGTCGTGGCTGATCGAGCCGACGCTCTTGACGCTGTTGGTGACGTTCCTGATGTGGCTTTGGCAGCCGCACCCCGAGCATGTGGGCATGTCGTTGGCGGTCTTCGGCCCGATTTTCTTCACGGCCTTCAGTGACGGGCGCGGCGAGGAATTCCGGCGCGTCGTGTTCAAGACGGAGAAGAGCCGCGCCGAGCGCGTGCAGTCGAAACTGAAAGTCACGCAGGGCAAGGACGCCATCGAGGACACGACCGCAAGAGCCGTATTCATGGAGCCGGTGAACGGCGAGATGGTTCCGGTCAAGATGGACTTCTATACGCCCTTCCGCATTATCATGACGCTGCTCGGCGTTGTCGTGTTCAACGGGCTGCCGGCGATTTGCGCGTGGTTCTTGGATTTCGACGGCGTCGCTCAATACAAGTATAACGGCGCTTGGATGGTGCTCACCGTTCCTATCACCATTATCCTCTGGATTGCCGTCGGGCGTATCCGCGTCTACAATTACCCCGTCTTCCGAATGATCCTGCCGGACGGCAAGACGAAGCCTGTGAAGTCGGACAATGCGCGAAGCACTTCCCCTTGGGAGGCCACCAAGGAACTGCGGGAAATCGCGGGCTGGGGGCCGTTCTTGGCGATAGGCGGATTCCTGCTGTTCATGTTCCTCGGCACGCTGTGCGCAATCCTGATGCCGGATTAGGAAACGGGAGGCAAGAAATGAAGAAAAAACTCGCGAAGACTCTTGCATTGCTCGCGGTGGGCGCTGTGGCTCTTTCGTCGTCGGCTTTCTCCGCCCCTTACGAATACGGGCTGGAGCTTGTGAGATTGCTAGACAGTCCTGTCGTCAACGGCATCGACTTCGAGGACGCAGCGGCGAAAAACGCTTGCTTCTGCGTCAGCGACATGGACGGCAACGGATGGCTGGAATTCACTATCGCGACAATGGATGAGACCGGGATGTATCTCGATTATGCGTGCTATGAATACGAATCGGGCAACGAGAACGCATTGAAGCCCATCGAGATCAGGCCGCCGGAGGCCGGATTCAAGCCAAGGTTCGCCGGGATGGCGGGCGAAAACAAATTGACGGCGTATCGTGTGGTCGACGAAAACAATCGCGAGGAGCGCTATTATCATGTCGACACGTCTTACAGGAAAACGAGCCTTCCTCGGCTTCAGGATGGGGAATATATCGTAGCGCGGCAGCTCGTCAATAAGTCGAACGATATGCTGTTCACGTATCTTGCTGCGACAGAGCAGGGAGTGATTACGGAGTCCGCAAGCCGTCCAGGTATGATGACGTTCACGTCGGAAAAATACACGGACTCAAACGGCGCGGAAATCAGTAAGGAAGCCTTTGAACGTTCGGCGGACGTTTATATCGTGAACGCGGAGAAGGTGGAGGCGACTTTCCTCTGGATTCCCGTCGCGGAACTGGAAAAGGCCATCAGTCTTGGACGGGACGAGACATGGGAAGTGCTTCAAAAATCCTGGCAGGGGTTCCGCTTCGGCGACGTGCCGCAGGGGTACGATCCGACAGGAGACAGACCGCAGGTAGTATATTGAGGAGGAAGACAATGGAGCGCTGCAACAAAATCGTGAAAGCCTTTGCCGTTCTCGCTGCGTTTTCGCTTTGTGCCGGCCCCGTTTCTCTGCCGTCCATCGATTTTTCACCCGTTGCGGTATGTGAGGCGTCTTCCTATATTGACGAGAATCTGCGGTCGATTCAGCCGACGGTGGCTTCTTATGATTCTATTGACACGGACGCGGGGGAAGAGATTTTGCGGGCTCGTTGGAACGCCGTTTCCGTCGCGGGGCAGCCGGGGGAGTTCTCGGAGATCAACAGTGCCCTGCAAAAATACAACGAGAATGCGGCGCAGGGCGTGAAGGACATTCTCCGTGAAGCGACGGGAAATATACGAATCGCCCGCTCCCAGCCGTCCAAGCCGGGGATACCCTATGTCGGAAAGCACCGTTGGATGACCGACGTCTTTATCCGCCGCGCCGACACGCTGGCTATGAGCTTCTTGGAAGGTGTTCTGATTGATAAAGGCGACGGTTGGGGCACGCGCTATGTCTTTGGGAAAAATTACGACGCGCGCATGGGAAAAGAGCTTTCCCTGCCCGACGTGTTCACGGACCTCGACGGACTTGCCGGGGCGATCGGCGAGCAGCTTCGCCGAGATTACCCCAGCGCTTCCTTTATGGAGGACGGCGGTCTCGCCATGATGGAAAAGGTAGAAAGCCTTGTCAAAGAAGGGAAGCTGAACTGGACGCTGGACCCGT
>CACYUQ010000071.1 GCA_902777615.1 uncultured Selenomonadaceae bacterium | reverse complement strand
TCCTGCCGCATATCGCGGTGGTCACAAACGTCGAAAACGACCACATGGACCACTACGGCACCATGGAAAATATCAAAAAGGCGTTTCGGCAGTTCCTTGAAAATACGGACGAGAAAACGGGGACCTGCGTGCTCTGCGCCGACAACGAAAACCTGCGGGAAATCTCGAAAAATCTTCCGCGTCGCGTCGTCTTCTACGGCACGTCGGAAGACGCCGACTATCGGGCGGTCAATATCGCGCCGGAAGGCTCGGGCGTTGCGTTCGACGTGGAAAAGGACGGCGGGACGCTGGTTCGCGTGCGCCTGAATATCCCCGGCCATCATAACGTGCTGAATGCGCTTGGTTCCGTGGTGGCGGGAATCCTCTGTGGCGTTTCACCGCAAAAATCGGCGGAGGCGCTGGCGCGGTTCCATGGTGCGAAGCGCCGCTTTGAGACAAAGGGACGCGCGGCGGGCGTCTGGATCGTGGACGATTACGCGCATCACCCGACAGAGATAGCGGCGACGCTCAGAGCGGCGCGGCAGACGAGCCCAAAGCGCCTCGTTTGCGCGTTCCAGCCTCATCGCTATTCGCGTACGCAGCTTTTGCAAAAAGAATTCGGCGGCGCGTTCAAAGACGCCGATCTTCTGATATTGACGGACGTTTACTCGGCGGGTGAAGCGCCGATCGCGGGCGTCAGCGGCGAAACAATCGTGAACGCCGTCAAGGCCGCGACGGGCCAACAGGCGAAGTATATCAAAGCTCGGACCGACGTCGCGCCGTATCTGGAAACCATCGTCCAAGACGGCGATCTCGTGCTCACGATGGGCGCGGGGGACATTTGCCGCACAGGAGAAGAACTGCTGACGCTGTTGACGGCACGGAGGGAAAATAACGCATAAAAGATAAGAAAATCATCGTCGTGATGGGCGGACCGTCCTCGGAGGCGGAAGTCTCGCGGCGAAGCGCCGCCGCTGTGCTTACGGCGCTGCACTCGAAAGGATACAACGCGGAAGGCCTGGAATTTTCACCGCAAAACTTTTTTGCAGATATACAGAGGCTGGCGCCCGATATTGTGTTTAACGCCATGCACGGAGCTTACGGAGAAGACGGCCGTATGCAGGCGGTATTGGATTTGATGGGGATTCCCTTCACCGGTTCCGGTGTTTTGGCGTCGGCCATGTCGATGGACAAGGCGGCGGCGAAAAACGTGATGATCGGCGCGGGGATTTCGACACCGAAAGCGCGCGCCTATCGCCTTTCCGATAAAGCGGGTCTCAGGGCGCGCATCCTTCGGGAAATGCCCGTGCCGATGGTGGTCAAGCCGACGACGCAGGGCTCCAGCGTCGGCGTAGTCATCGTTAAGGACGCGTCGGAGCTTCCCGACGCGCTGGACGAAGCCTTTGCCTACGGCGATGAAATCTTGGTGGAGGAATTCATCGATGGGCCAGAGCTGACGGCGGCGGTCTGGGGCACGCCGGAAACCTGCGACGCCCTGCCGGTCATCGAGATCACGACGGAGTCCGGCCGCTATGATTATGAGAGCAAATACACGGTGGGTGCGTCCCATCATATTATCCCTGCGCGTATCAGCGCGGAGGCCATGACGCGGGTGCGGGAGACGGCGGAGCAGACTTTCCGCGTTTTCGGTTGTCAGGGCGTCGCCCGTATCGACATGATGCTTTCGGCGGAGGACGTTCCCTATGTCATCGACATCAATACGATGCCGGGTATGACGGAGACGTCGCTGGTGCCGGACGCGGCGCGCGCTGCGGGTATCAGTTTCGAGGATTTCTGCGAGCGGCTTTTGGAAATGACGGTAAAAGAATGAGGGGTTAAGAGATGAAAGGGGGCGACGGCGATGGGCGACGAACAAGATATGGCTGTCGAAAGAGCGGCGGCCCAGGAACCGTCGCGAAAATGGCAGTGGCTTTTTCAGGTTCTTGGCTTTTTAGGCTTTGTCGCCGTAGCGGTGGCTGCCGTTGTCTATCTGCCTGTATTTAAGCTTGAGTCCATTTCTGTCATGGGAAATTCTTACATCCCGGCGGAAGACATTTTCCGCATTGCCGGCGTCCATAAGGGGCAACATATGTTCCAAGTCGAGACGGGCAAGGCAGTGCAGAATCTTCGCAAGGATCTTCGAATTGAACAGGCCGCTGTAAAGCGAACCTTTCCCAACGGCATCATTATTGAGGTGGAGGAACGGCGTCCCGTTGCTTGCGTGCCCTGTGAGTTTGGTTTCCTTGATCTCGATCGCAACGGCATGGCTTTGAATGCTTATCGTGTGCGTCATTTACAGACCATTCCGCTGTTAGTGGGCGTCGAGGTGCGGGATCTTTACATTGGGGATAAGGTACAGGACGAGCAGACGCGGCTCGCGCTCGAATATCTTTCGATGCTCGACGACCAAACACTTTCACAGATTGTGGAAATGAATTTGTCCAATCCTCAATATGTAGTGGCTCGGACGACCAACGCGGCGGAAATACGTCTTGGCGTCTTGAACCGACTGGAGGATAAAGCACATAATACCCAGAGCTTCGTTGCGGACCTTCGGGTTACGCAAAAACCAATCAAGTATATTGACCTGACCACATCCGCACCGTACATTCCGGCGATATAAAAGAGAGGCGCATTGAAGATTATGATAACGTATAAGCGGGGGCATTTTTCCATCGCGTTCGTATGCATGGTGCTTGGCTTCATGTTGGCCTTGCAATTCCGCATTGCGATGGACCAGAAGGCGTCGCTCCCCTATCAGCGCGTGGAAGAGCTTTCGGCGCGTCTTATCGAGACGGAAAAGGAGCGTGACGCATTGCAGGAAAAAGTGGCGCTCCTGCAAAAAGCGCAGCCTGCGCCGGGCGGCTCGGAGGGAGAGCAGATTTTGAAGGAGCTTCGCTTGCGTTCTGGTATGACGGCGCTGACGGGGCCTGGTGTCGTCGTAACTATCGACGACAGCAAGATTCAATCCAAGGCGGGCGAAAATCAAAATCTTTACATCATCCACGACGACGATTTACTGAAGGTCATCAACGAGCTTCGGGCAGCGGGGGCGGAAGCGATTTCCGTCAATGGCCAGCGGCTCGTCGCAACTTCGGAAATCCGTTGTGCGGGTCCGACGCTTTCCGTCAACAACGTGCGTTCCGCTCCGCCCTATGAAATCCGCGCCATTGGTGACAGTGCGACGTTGGAAAGCGCGCTTCGGATGCGCGGCGGTGTGATGGAAACATTGCAGGTCTGGGGAATTCAGCTCGAGGTCAAGGCGTCGCAAAACGTCACGGTACCGGCGTACAAAGGGGCGGCGCCATTCAGCTACGCGAAGGAAGCGGGGGAGGAAACGCCATGATTCTTGCGTTGCTCGGTTTGGGCATCGGGATTGTGTTGGGGAGTTTCTGTCCGTTGATCATTCCCGTTACGTATTCAAAATTGTTCTCTGTTGCGCTTCTTGCCGGCCTCGATGCCGTTTTCGGCGGTTTCCGTTCCGCAATCGACGATCGTTTCGACAATACGGTGTTTATGTCCGGTTTTTTCGTTAACGGACTTTTGGCGGCATTTCTTGTTTACGCCGGAGACCGTCTCGGCATCGACCTCTATTATGTCGCTCTGCTCGCTTTTGGCCTTCGTATCTTTCAGAATCTTGCCATTATCCGCAGGTATTATTTACGAAAACGTTGAAAATAGGGAAAAGATAAAAGCAAAAGAAGAAACTTGCATGAAATCCTCTTTCATAGTAGAATATGGGAGTACGAGACGAAAATTTTCCATGCGCGGTTGCGCACGGCAGTTATAGGGCGGTATTGCCCGGCATGGAGGGGTATTTGTGATTGAATTGGACGAGGCTGTAATGACTGATATGGCCAAAATCAAGGTTATTGGCGTCGGCGGCGGCGGTTCGAACGCAATTGACCGGATGATTTCGTCCGGGCTGAAGGGCGTCGAGTTTATTGCCATCAATACGGACGCGCAGGCTTTGATGAAATCCCTGGCGCCGAAGCGGCTCCAGATTGGCGAGAAATTGACGCGCGGTCTTGGCGCGGGAGCGTTCATCACTGCCGGTATGGGCGGCGGTACTGGCACTGGCGCGGCACCGGTGGTCGCGGCGTGCGCACGGGAAGCGGGAGCTCTGACCGTGGGCGTTGTCACGAAGCCGTTCAAGTTTGAAGGCAAGCGGCGGATGCAGAATGCGGAAATGGGCATCCGGAATTTGCAGGAAGCTGTCGATACGATTATCACGATTCCGAACAATCAGCTGTTGCAGATTGTCAGCCGTAACACCCCGATGATGGAAGCTTTCCGTATCGCGGACGATGTGCTCCATCAGGGCGTGCAGGGAATTTCTGACCTTTTGGTCGTGCCGGGGCTCATTAACCTCGACTTTGCCGATGTGCAGTCCATCATGAAGGACGCGGGCACCGCTTTGATGGGAATCGGCGAGAGCTCGGGCGACAATGCAGCAACGCAGGCGGCACAGGAAGCGGTACAGTCGCCGCTCCTTGAAATGTCTATCGAAGGCGCGCACGGCGTTCTGCTGAACTTTACCGGCTCGGCGGAAAAACTCAGCATATATGACGTCAACGAAGCGGCGGCGGAAATCGCGGAGAAGGTTCACCCCGACGCAAATATTATTTTCGGTGCGGCACTCGATGATACGCTCGGTGATACGGTGCGCGTCACGGTCATCGCGACGGGCTTCGATGCCGGAGACGATATTGGAGTTCAGTCGCATCCTGCGACAAATCAGCAGTCGCAGACGGGAATGCGGCAAAATCCGCAGGCTCCGCAGGACGGACAAGCTGCTCCGCAGCAGCCGCAGCAACCGCAACAGCCGGTTTCGCCGCTGGGTGGAAATTTTGGCGCCATCGACATTCCGTCCTGGCTCCGTCACAGCGAATAAATCATGGGCGCCGCAGGGCGTATGCAACGATAGGAACGCGGCGGCGCAATGCCCGCCGCGTTTTTTGCTGGGGGCCATGATAGAATGAGGAGGACTCTATGAGGCGATATACATCGCTTTTAGCGCTGGCTTTCGTGCTGGTGCTCGGTACAGTGTTCGGTGCGTTCCTGCTTTCGGGGCACGCAGATCGGACGCCGGGGCGTCATGGGCGGACGGTAACGGTCTGCACAACGATGCCACCGGAGCAGGCGAGCCTCTTGGCGGCTGAATATGAAAAAACGGCGAAGGTGGACGTGCGGTTTATTCCGATGACGCCAGAAGAACTGACATCATCCCTTTCCGGAAAGAGTAAGCAGCCGGACGCCGATCTCGTGTTGGCGGACAGTCGTGTCATGCGGACAGGCGCGCTGAAAGGCGCATTTGTTCCATACATTTCAGAAGGGACAGACTCGGTACCTGACGTGTTCAAGGACGACGAAGGCGCATGGACGGGTGTCTGGTATGATCCTGTCGTATTCTGCATGAACAGCGATTATCTCCGCACACTGCCGCGCATTCCGGAGACATGGGCGGAGTTCGCTGCCTATCCCGATATGCGGGTCGGTATGACGGATTTTCTCGCCGCCGATGCTGCTTCGAATTTGTATTTCACGATGGTTTCGGTTTACGGCGAGCAGGAGGTTTTACGGCAACTCGCCGCTGTTCATCCGAAGGTCGTGCAGTATGTGAAATTCCTTTCGACGCCAGTCCGTATGGCGGGCATGGGAGAAGTGGACGCTGCCGTCGCAGTGCAGAGCGAGACGCTTCGCTATCTGACCAGCGGCTATCCGCTTCGCATTGTTTATCCGATGGACGGCACGGCCTATATGCTGACCGGCGCGGGGCTCTTGCGCGAGGACCGGCCGTTGGCACAGGATTTTATCGAATGGCTGTTATCCGACGGCGCGCAGATGACGCTCCAGCGCGAAAACGTATTTTTCGTACCGACAAATTCCGATACGCTCGCCTATAAGCAGTTTGCCGGAAAAAATCTCGTGCTGTTCGACAAGACCGACGCGTTTTCGCCGGAAGAGCACCACGCGATGCTTGACCGCTGGCTGCAAAATGTGCGGTTCAAATGATTTCACATCGGGAATGAAGGAAATAAAACGCAGGCTTGGCGATAAATCGTCAGCTTGCGTTTTTATTTCCTTTATTTTGTGTTCTTTTTTTGCTATACTTCTATATATAGTTTTATTTGTAATTGCATTTTGGAGGGAAAAGCAGTGAAAGCCGGTATTATCAGCTTGGGGTGCGCGAAAAATCTCGTTGATACCGAGGTCATGCTGGGCCTTTTGCGGGAAAATGGTGTTGAACTGACGAAAAAGCCGCGCGAGGCGGATATTTTGATTGTCAACACTTGCGCGTTCATTGAGACGGCGAAGCAGGAGTCGATTACGACGATACTGAATATGGCGGAGTACAAGAACACCGGGAAGTGTCGTTCACTGATTATCGCTGGCTGTCTCGGTCAACGGTACGGTCAGACACTGCTCGACGAGCTGCCGGAGGCGGACGCCATCATCGGTACGGGCGCGTGGCATCGTATCATGGAAGCGGTGCGGGAGACGATGGACGGTAAACGCGTCGTGCTCATCGGCGAAAACGAGACGATTTACGACGCGAAGACACCGCGCATCTTGACGACGCCGAACTATACGGCATATCTGAAAATCGCCGAGGGCTGCGACAACCGTTGCTCGTTCTGTGCGATTCCGATGATTCGCGGGCGCTATCGCAGCCGCGCGGTGGAGGATATTGTGCTCGAAGCAAAACAGCTTGCGGCGAACGGCGTCAAAGAGCTGAACTTGATTGCGCAGGACACCACCGCCTATGGGCGTGATCTTTATGGCGAGCCGTCGCTGGCGCGCCTCTTGCGGGAACTCGTGAAGATTGACGGCGTGCGCTGGATTCGAACGCTGTACTCCTATCCGCGGTTTTTCACCGATGAATTGATCGACCTGATCGCGTCGGAGGAAAAGCTGGTCAAGTACGTGGATTTGCCCCTCCAGCACGCCGACGACGCGATGCTTCGGCAAATGCGCCGCGCCGATACTCGCGCGTCGATGGAAACGTTGCTTGAGAAAATCCGCGAGCGCATCCCCGGCGTCGCTGTCCGTTCTACGTTCATTGTCGGCTTTCCCGGCGAGACCGACGAACAGTTTGCGGCGCTCTATTCGTTCCTTGAGGCTCAGCGCTTCGACAAGGCGGGGGTCTTCACCTACTCGGCGGAGGAGGGGACCGCGGCGGCGGAGCTGCCCGGCAGAGTTTCCGCGGAAGTCATGCAGGGGCGTTATCATGAATTGATGAGCCTGCAATGCAAGATTTCGGAGGAAATCAATCAATCGCTGGAAGGGAAGGAGTTGGACGTACTCATCGAAGGAAGTGATGAGGAACAGGAGAACGTTGCTTACGGACGCTCGTATCGGGAAGCGCCGGAGGTAGACGGACAGGTCTTTGTCGAGGGGCTGGCAAATGCACAGCCCGGCGACCTCGTGCATGTGCGCGTCGCGCAAGGCTTCACCTATGATGTGGTTTGCGAGCCGATAGAATGAGGGTTTTGTATTAAAATACGCTTAAAATCCGCGAAAAAACGTGGTCGCTTCACGATTTTTTCAGAGAGAGAAGGAAAAATATGATTGCGGAGCTTGTGACGACGGGGAGTGAGTTGCTCCTCGGACAGATTGTCAACACGAACGCCGCGTATATGGCGCAGGAACTGAACAAAATCGGCGTCGACGTCTGTTTCCAGACGACGGTGGGCGATAACCGCGCGCGCATGAAGGAAGTGCTCGCATTTGCGATGAGCCGCGCCGATCTTGTGATTACTTCCGGCGGACTCGGTCCGACCCGGGGCGACATTACGAAGGAAGTTTCGGCGGAGGTCATGGGGCGGACAATGGCACTCAACGAAGAGTGCGCGGCGCGCCTGAAGACGCATTTCGCCAAGATTGGCAGAGAAATGACCGAGAACAATCTCCGGCAGGCGATGATCCCCGAGGGAGCGCATATCTTTGTCAACCATGCTGGGACTGCGCCGGGCGTTGCGATGGAGAAGGAAGGCAAGCTGTTGGTCAATTTGCCGGGGCCGCCCTCCGAGATGAAGGACATGTTCCATCGGAGCCTGTTGCCGTACCTCGCAGTGAAATACGGCGTTTCTGCGGTTATTTTTTCCCGGGTGCTGCACACCTTCGGGATCGGGGAGTCGATGCTGGAAACGAAGCTCGACGATCTTGTTCTCGCCCAGAAGAATCCGACGTTGGCGTTCTTGGTTCGTCCGACGGGCGTGATTATCCGTATCACCGCGAAGGCGGAGAGCGCTGCGGCGGCAGAGAAACTGATTGCACCGATGGAAAAAGAGATCCGCGCGCGGATCGGCGATTTCGTTTACGGTGTGGATGACGAGAAGCTGGAGGAAATCGTTGGACGGATGCTTTTGGAGCGCAAGCTCGCCGTGGCGACGGCAGAGTCTTGCACCGGCGGCCTTGTGGCGAGCCGACTGACCGACGTCGCCGGAAGCAGCGAATATGTCAAAGGCGGCGTCGTCTCGTATACGGACGAGGTCAAAGCGGAGATTCTTGGCGTATCGAAAGATTTGCTCGAATCCTACGGCGCGGTTTCCGAGCCAGTGGCGCGGGCAATGGCGGAAGGCGTTCGACATAAGCTCGGTGCAGAGGTCGCGGTCAGCACTACGGGTCTTGCCGGTCCGGGCGGTGGCACCGAAGAAACGCCGGTCGGCACTGTTTTTATCGCGGTGTCGGGAAATGACGGAACGATTGTGGAAAGACACCGTTTCCCCGGTACACGCGGCCAGGTTAAATTTCGTGCATCGCAGGCGGCGCTCGCACTACTGCGTAGATATATAAATCAGGGGAAGGCCTTGCACTGAAGGAGGATATTTGAATGGATTGGAAGAAAACGATGAAAATAACTTTTGCGGCTGCGTTCGCAGCGCTTTCGCTGGCGATGCCGATGGCGTCAGCGGCGGAGGAGGAGTCGGAAATTACCAGTGAAGCGCCCAGCACGGAGCAGCAAGCGCAGATGACGCCGGAGGAAGCCTTGCAGGCGTATACTGACAGCGGCTACAAATACACGAGTCAGCGGTATGGTTATTCGATTGTTTGCCCGGGCAAGCCGACAGTAGTTCCGCTCAGCGTGCTGTTCGACGATGAGGGCGCGAAGGGCGACGTGCTGATTTTCAAGAGCGCGGGTTACGATATTAGCTATGCTTGGATTGTTATGACCGACGCTTTTGACGAAAAGGATATTCCGACGGATATCTTGACGCAATCGGAAGACAAACAAAAGGCGTTCATCGAAAAATATATGAAGAGTTCTCCCTATGAGTTCGTTCGCCTGACGGAAGTGGACGGGCGCGCGGGCGTCTACGCGGTTACCGCGAAGGAAATTGAAGTTGATACGAACGGCGACGGCAAGATGGACGAGGTCATGCGGGCCGAGTCCCAGATGATCAAGACATTTTTCCGCGGCGCTTATGGCGGACGGTTCGGCATCATGTTGATGGAGAATCCCGACCTGACGCAAAACGGGAACGCGCTCTATCAATACGGCGTGCTGACGTTCCAGGAGTGGCCGTCGAAGATGCAGAACGGGCAGAACGTGGACAAGAAGGACAAGGATAAGAAAGATAAGAAAGACAAGAAGGACAAGAAAAACAAATAACCAGGACCTAAAAAAGAGAGCCGAAATGTGTACTGACCCCCATAAGTTAGATTTTTGGTCTAACTTATGGGGGTCAGTACAAAAGGCTCTCTTTTTTAGGTCCTGGTCGTTCATTCAATCAGCGCATTTTTGCAAAAGTCCATAAAGGCGGAGGCGGCTTTCGACAGATAGCGGCTCTTTTTCCACGCGAGGCCGATGTCGAAGCGTTTGGGATTCTTGAAAGGCAGGACGCGGAAGTTTTGTGCGTTTTGCGTTACACAGTCGAGGAGGCAAGCGAGGCCGACGCCGTTTTCGACGAGCTGCTTGATGATCTCAATTTGGTTCGATTCGAGGATGATATTTGGCGAGATGCCCTGGGTGGCGAAACGGTCGGCAAGCATCCGGCGGATAAACGAGCCTTGTTTCATGACAATCAAGTTTTGTTTGTCGAAGTCTGAGAGTCGAAGCGTTGAACGTGACGCTAACGACGAGTCTGTCGGTACGCAGGTGACCAACTCGGAACTGCACATTGGGAAAGTGTTCAGTGCAGCGGGAATGTCCGACAGGATGATGATTCCAAAGTCCAGTTCGCCGGCTTCGAGGTTTTCCCGGATGGCCATCGAGCCTTCTTCGTAAAGGTAAATGGAAAGGCCGGGATAGACTTTTTGGAAGTCCGAGCAAATCCGCGGGAACAGATAAGCACCGATCATCGGCGGGATGCCGATGCGGATGTTGCCCTTGGAAAGGTTCTTGTAGTCGTCGAGTTCTCGGAGTGCGTCATGCAGGATGTCAAGGGAGGTTTCGACGCGTTGAAGAAAAATTTCACCCTCGGCTGTCAGCAGGAACTGTTTCTGGCTACGGTCAAAGAGGCGCAAATCGAGGCTCGTTTCGAGTTTTTGGATTGCGACGGTGATGTTCGGCTGGGAGACTTTCAGCTCGGCGGCGGCGCGGGTCAGGTTTCGCAGCTTTGCGGCCATGCGGAAATACTCGAGCTGCCGAAGCTCGATTGGTAGTTTGTTCATTTTTGCTCACACACTTTCTGTCTTGCATTTATGCTTCTCATAGGAAGCATTTATCTATATGGCGATAATTATAACATATACTTTTCTCTAAATCCATAATATAAGCGCAAAAAATTTTTTGTTGACGAAGGATTTTTTGTTTCCACGAAAATAAATCAATTAACCCTAGCAAAAAGGGCGTTGTTGTGCTACACTATAGGCTGTGGAGAAATAATTTTTGAAAGCGGCAGGGCGCAAGGAGACGCGCCCCGTGAATTTCCGCGCGCGACGGGCGTAAAGGAGAGGAATTGTTTTGGAAACATCAACAGTTGTCGGCCTTATTATGGGTTTGATTTCGATTTTCGTAGGTATGGTTATCAAGGGCGCGCCTCTGTCGGCTTTGAACAATCCGGCGGCGTTCCTGATCATTATCTGCGGAACAATTTCATGCCTCTTCACGGGCTTCCCGATGGAGAACATGAAAAACATTCCGAACCTTTTCAAGAAGGTTATCAATCGTCCGCAGTTGAAAGAGCCGGGCGAACTCCTGAAGACGTTCGTCGAGCTTTCGCAGATTGCGCGCCGTGAAGGTATTCTGGCGTTGGAGAGTAAAGTCCAGGAGATTGAGGACCCGTTCTTCCGCTCCGGTCTCGGCATGGTCATCGACGGTATGGATCCGGAGTTCGTTTCGGACGTTATGGATGCCGAGCTGACGGTCATGCAGGCGCGTCACGCCGAAGGCCGCTCGGTGTTCAAACAGGCCGGCACTTATGCGCCGACATTGGGCGTTTTGGGCGCCGTGGTTGGTCTGATCGCTGCGCTCGGTAACATGAACGATATTGATAAGCTCGGTCACGCGATTGCGGCGGCGTTCGTCGCGACGATTCTCGGTATTTACACCGGTTACGTGCTTTGGCTGCCGTTCGAGAATAAGTTGAAGGTGTTCTCGGAGATGGAGATCAGCCAGAAGCGTATGATTATTGAGGGAATCCTTTCCTTGCAGGCGGGCGATTCGCCGACGGCAATCGAGGCGAAGCTGATGGTATTCATTCCGCAGTCCGCGCGCGAAGGGTTGAAGACGGAGGGATAATCGATGGCGAAGAAGAAAAAACACGGCCCGCCTCACGAAGAAGAAGCGGGCGAGGCTTGGCTGCTTCCTTATTCCGACTTGATGACGCTGCTTTTGGCTCTGTTCCTTTGCTTGTTCTGTATGTCGAAAACGGATGCGGGCAAGGCGCAGGCGATGGGTGCGGCCTTCGGGAAAGCCTTTGGCATTGGCACCGGCGGCGGTGGACTTTTGCCGGGACTCGGTCTTATGACGTACCCGCAGCAGGGTAACGGCGGCGAGGGAGACGGCGAAGGCGGCGATGGCGGCAATCGCGCGTATCTCGCGGAAAACGAGACGCTGGAACATCTGAAAGAAACGATGGATCAATACATCGTGACGAACCATCTGAAGGATGAGCTGAAGACGACGCTGACCGAGGAAGGCCTGATGATTCGAATCAAGGAGACGGCGCTCTTCCCGTCTGGTTCGGCTGAGCTCGTAAACGAGTCGCAGCTGATCGTGCCGGTGGTGGCAGGGCTCTTGGCGGCCATCCCGGAGCGTGTAATCATCTCCGGACACACGGATAACGTGCCGATTGCAACGGCGCAGTATCCGTCGAACTGGGAGCTTTCGTCGGCGCGCGCGATGACGTTCATGAAGGCACTGTTCGCCTCGAATGCGACGCTGAATCCGGCGCGGTTCAGCGCGATTGGCTACAGTGAATATCGCCCGGTGGCGACGAACGACACCGAGGAAGGGCGCAGGCGCAATCGCCGTGTCGAGATCATGATTGCGCGTTCTTTCAAGATGGCGGAAGGCACGCTGGTCGCAAAGCAATAATAAATAAGGGCTGTCGTGTTGCGCGGCAGCCTTTTTTGTAGATAGGCAGGAGGAAGAAATATGCGAATTGCTTTGGCCGAGGAGATGCGGCGCATCGACAAGATGGCGGCAGAGACTTACGGCATCGACGAACTGCTTTTGATGGAGAACGCGGGGCGCGCGGCGGCGGACGCATTGACCGGGCTTTTAGGCGAAGTACAGGGGCGGACGGTCTGCGTGTTGGCGGGCAGCGGAAGCAATGGCGGTGACGCTTATGCGGCGGCACGTCATCTGTTCAGTCGCGGCGCGAAGCTTGCGATTTACACCGTGGGGAATGCGGAGCATTCCTCGGACGCGACGCGGAAAAATCTCGCGATTTGCAAGAAACTCGGCATCCTTGTTCGGCCGATTGCGGAGGAACGTGATTGGGAAAAGCTTCGGATTTATTTGCGCCTGTCGGACGGAGTGCTGGACGGCATCCTTGGAACCGGACTTAAAGGTCCGCTCCGGGAGACCGAGGAACGGCTGATTCGCCTTGTGAACGAGGAAGCTCGCCATGTGGTTGCGATTGACATTCCCAGCGGCGTGGACGCGGACACGGGAACGACGCACGGCGCGGCAATCATCGCGGAAACGACGGCGACTTTCGGATTGCCGAAGGCGGGGCTGTTTTTCTGTCCCGGCGCGGCGTGCGCAGGCAAGATTGTCGTGGATCCGATCAGTCTGCCGCAGGCGCTTTTGGACGACAAAAATATTTTACAGGAATATATGGATGACGCCACGGTGCGGAGTTTGTTGCCGTCGCGTGCGGCGGACGTGCACAAGGGCGTCTGCGGGCGCGTGCTGGTAGTTGCGGGGTCGCGCGGAATGACGGGAGCTGCGGCGATGGCGTCGACGGCGGTACTGCGCGCCGGTGCAGGCATCGCGACGGTAGCGGCGGCGGACAGTATTGCGGACATTCTGGCACAGAAGACAACCGAGGTCATGACGAGCCCGCTGCCGGAGCTGCGTCCCGGCGTGCTGGGAACGACGGCGGTGGACGCGCTGCACGCGTTGGTGCCGAAGTACGACGTGGTGCTGATCGGACCGGGGCTGGGACGCGATCCGGAGACCTGCGCGATGGTGCGGCAGTTTGCCGCGCGAGTGCAGCTTCCGTTGGTGCTGGATGCCGACGCGCTTTACGCGTACCATGGGCATACGGAGGAACTCTCGAAGCTGGGCGCGCCGCTGTTGATGACTCCGCATCTCGGCGAGCTGGCAGAGCTTTTGGACGTCAAGGTGCCGCAGCTCCGGGAAAATCTCGTCGCTTATGCCCGCAAGGCGGCGACAGCTTGGCAGGCGATTCTCGTGGTCAAGAGCGAATGCACGATTGTGGCATTTCCCGACGGGCGCGTTTGCTTCACCTCGAAGGGAAATCCGTCGATGGCGACAGCAGGCGCGGGTGACGTGCTGGCAGGCGCGATTGCCGGGCTCGTCCATGAGGCGGGGCCGGAGGCGGCGTCGATTCTCGGTGTGTTTTTGCATGGGCTGGCCGGGGACATG
>CACYUQ010000070.1 GCA_902777615.1 uncultured Selenomonadaceae bacterium | reverse complement strand
CTTGTTTTCTTCCATTCTATTGCCTCCTGTGGCCGGTTTTCGGGTCAAGGTTGTAGTCCTGCATCAGGCGGGCGATGGTCTGGCAGACTTGTCCGGAGCTGATGAACCGCGTGCATTCGAATTCCCGCTCCGTGTTCTCGTGGCGCGGGCACCATCCGAAGTCCGCGTGGACGAATTCCTCGCTGCTGTCCGTCCAGCAGCCGTTGCAGACGTGGAAGTTGATGACGCGGTAGGGGGTGTGGAATTCGTTGTGCGGCAGCGTGAAGCCGGATATCATCACGACGGGCACGCCCGCGCCCCACGCGAGCCACGACAGGCCGCTGGACAGGCCGACGAAGAAATCCGCGTGGCCGAGGAAATCGACGCGCTCCTGCAAGGGGCGGTCGCCGGTGAAATCCTCCGCGCCGTAAGGGATGGTGTTCCAGTGCCGCCCGACGCCGTGGCATTTTTCCTTGTCGATGCAGAGCACCCGGTAGCCCAGCGCTTTCAAGAAGTCCACGGTCTCGATCCAGCCCTGCGGGTTGTTCCAATACTTGGCCTGGCTGGTGGCCTGCGCCGCGATGCAGACGTAGGGCTCCCTGATCGGCCGCTTCTTCGACGGCGTCAGCACGGGCCGCCGCTCCGTCACTTCGAGGCCGAGGATGTACGGGATATTGAGCTGCAGGCCGATGACGCGGAAGTCCGTCGGCTGATGGAAACGGTCGTCGGCGGGGAAAAAGATGCCCATGTAATAGGTCGCGTAGCAATTCTCCGGCTCCGTCCCCGGCTGGATGAATTCGATTTTCGGATAGGCGGGGCGAAGGAGCGCGGCGATCTTCTCGCTCATGGAGCAATAGACGCGGCAGCCGTGCTTCTTCCGGAATTCCTCGGCGTAGGGGAACCACGCCAGGATGTCTCCCAGCGTCCCGACGGGATAACGGATATGCACGGTCCTGCCTTTCAGGCCGAGGTCGTGGGTCAGCGCGAGCGCCCCGTCTTTCCAGACTTCCACGCGGAACGGGATGTAATATTTCTTCGTACTGGTGACGAGCGCGTTCGACACGTCCGCGTCGTAGAGGATGGAGCTGGTGCTGAGGTCGGTGAGCCGCACATGGTAATTGCCCTCGGGGATCAGCACCCGCGCCCCGTAGTTGAAGTCCAGCTTCACGCCGGGAAGCTCCGTTTCGAGAGAGACGGGGGCGGGATTGAAGCTGACGTAGTTCTTTTTCGGCGCCGTCTGCGCAGAGGCGCTTGCCGTTGTCGTTTGTTCGTCCAATGCGTTCACCGTCCCTTTGTGGTTTCTTATGCCTGCCGCATGCAAGTGAAATTTTTTATGATCAGAAATTCCGAAAATCTGATTTTCGGAATTTCTGATCATAATTTTTTTGGAGTGAAATGCCCTCCCCTATGGGGCGTGACAGTCCAGTGGACTGTCACGGGGACCGGCGCCCGTCATTTGCCCTCCCCTATGGGGAGGGGGGACCGGCGAAGCCGGTGGGTGAGGTTACAAAGCGTTGCATTTATATCAGTCGTTGCGTTACAAAACCTCATCCGTCGCGCTTCGCGCGCCACCTTCCCCAGAGGGGAAGGCCAAGTACGTCCTTCTTATCCACCGCCGCCGGGAGGTTCAGCTTGTCCATGGGGGGAAGGCCAAGTACGTCCTTCTTATCTCGTCAGTGACTCGGCGATGCTGCCGCCGCCGTTTCCAGCGCCGCCGCCATAGTCGCCGGAAGGAGCGCCGCCGGAGAGTTGGTCGGCGATGCTGCCTCCGCCGGCGTTCCCTCCGCCGCTCGTCTGCAGGAGGCCCGGATCGGCGCCGTAGCCCGTCTCAGCGAAGCCGCCCTGGGCGCCCGGCGCGCCGGTCATGGCGTTGTCCACCGAGGTGGTGATCTGACCGTTCTGGATCGTGTATGTGACCATGTTCGACAGCGCGGAATTGTTCAGCGGGTCGATGAACTCGAAGAAATAGCCGTACGTGCCGTCGCCCACGTCCTCATCCTTGACGGTGGGATTCGCACCGATGGTGAAGGTGTCGACCTCCACTTCCGTCGGCGTCGTATTCGCCCCGGAAAGGGTCATGCCGTAATGGATCGTCGTGATGGTGTCGCCCGCCTTCAGCTTGATCAGCTCACGGCTGGCCACGAGACTCGCGACGCCTTCCTTGTCGTCCTTTCTCGCGCCGAGGATACGGTATTTCTCGGTCTTGTAATCGTAAACGACCTGCAAATTGCAGCGGACGCCGTTCAGCTTGATCGGGATCGAATAAAGATTGAAGCCGTCGCCGTCGTATGTGATTTCCACGTAAACCGGATGCCCTTCGAGCATCGGCCACGTGCCGAAGAAATTGTCCTTGAAGCGGCCCGTGTCCCAATCGGCGTTGATATTCGAGTCGGAGCCGAGGATGAGCAGGATGTCCTGCTTCGCGTCCATATAGACGAGCTGGCAGTGGACGGCGGAAAGCATATCCAGCGCCGAGACCGGAAGCTGAACGAAAGCAGCGCCTTCATGGTCGATATCGACGGGCGTATCCTCCAGCGCCGCGACGTTGTAGATCGGGTGCGTTCCCGCGGCGGGCGCCGTGGTGGGCGCAGAAATCCCCGCGCCCGTCCCGGGCGTCTCCGGCGTATAAACGGACGCGGGCGCGCCGGACAAATATTCCTGCGCCGCATCCGGCAGTTGCCCGAAGATCAGATAGTAATAAAGGCATTTGATCGGCGTCGGCGAGACGTTGAGATCCGCATAAGCGCGCCAAACGTCGGCGTCGCCGTCGTAAGCGTGATAGCAGGAAAGGCCGAGACCGTTGGGACGGTAAGAGCCGTTCACATGGTACAGCACGCAGTCGTCCAATGCGGAGAGGAGCGGCCCGGACGTGGCAGGCATCGCGTTTCGCGTGTTCCTCGCCAGCTCGCCCATGTCCACCATATCGTAGTAGCCTTGCTCGCGGGTGTTGCCGCCGTAATTTTCCGAGGCTTCCGCGCCGCGGGAGAGCTGCGAGAAAAGCTGGCGCGGGTTCTCGGCAGCGGCCTGGAGAGCCTCGACGCCGTACGCGCCGTATGCGGAGAGCAGCGTCGGCGCTTTCGACACGTCGGAAAGGGAGAGCGTCGCGATCTCTTCCACGTCGTATTCTTTGCAGCCCTGCATGTAAGAGTCGCAAATCGCTTTGCCAAGCGCCGCGCCGCCCATCGCCGGGTCGTTTGCCAGCGCGCCGACCCAGCCCGTGTAGTTCCAGCCGCAGCCCGGCTCGATTTCCTGCGAGGCGACCATGTAACGGGAGAAGCCGTGCACCGAGCCGAGCGTATCGACGGTGGCCATCAGGCAGGCGTCGAAGCCGATCAGTTCGAAAGGAGGATCATCGGGATTCGCACCGTAGACAGAGGAAAAGGCGTTGCGCACGTCGTCGAGGCTCATCATGGTGTCGTAGCGCTCGTCGAGGCAGATGCCGCCGACACTGCCGCCGCCGTGGTCCCAAAAGACGAACACGCGATGGTCAGCGGAGAAATTGTCTTTGCCGAACTGTAGAAATTCCGTGAGGCCGCTGCCCGAGCCCATGTTTACATCGGGAGCCTGTCCGAGGTCATGCAGGCCCTCCGAGTCATAGAGGAAGCGGCCCGTGCCTCGGGTCGGGATGCCGCTGGTGTGCCATTGGTTCGCGCCGCCGGTCTGGATGACGACCTTGACGTTGGGCGGCAGCTTGACTTTCTGCAGTTCCTCCAGGTCCATCGAGGCCGCGCCAAGTTCCGTTTCGAGGTCGGTGCCGCAGAGGTACCAGTAGATGACCCAGGTGTCGGACGCGCTGTAGGGATTGGAAAAGTCCGCGCCGGAATTGATATGGGACGCGGCATGGGACGAGCCGCCGGTATCCGAGCCGCAGCCTGTCAGAAGGAGCAGCGCGGCTGCGGCGAGAGACGCGAGTTTCTTGGCGAGTTTTCGTTTCATGGGGAAACCTCCTTTTCCTACATCTATCACATTATACCATATTCATAGATTGTCAATAATTATATCGTAAACAATAGATTTATGCCGCGAACCGATGATTCACGGCATAAATCTATTGTTTACGGCATAACCCTTGCTTTTGCCAAAATTCGTGGTACACTAGAAGCGAATTGGAAGACGGGTACACGTCATCACCGATTGAGAAGTGTCATTTAATTTAGGAGGCGTATTTACAATGCAGAAACTCAAATCCCTGAAGGTGTTTTTCCTCGCCGCTCTCTTCGTCATGGCGCTGTCCAGCGTCGCTTTCGCGGGCGCACAGGATTTCACGCTGGTGAACAACACCGGTTTCCCGATTTACAAGGTTAACGTCAGCGCCGCCAGCACCAACAGCTGGGAAGAGGATATCCTCGGTTCCGACATCCTGCCGAACGGCTCGTCCGTCCATGTTTCTTTCGGCGTTGGCAACCAGCAGTACTGGGATATTCAGGCGATCTTCGAGGATGGCAGCTCCATCGCTTGGTACGGCATTGACCTGCTCTCCACGTATCAGGTTACGCTGAACAACGACGGCACCGCTTCGCTTCAGTAATATCCATTCTCCTTTCCATAACTTATCCCCGTCGGTATGTACCTGCCGACGGGGATTTTCATGTTGCGGGAGGGCAAGACAAAACCGCCGCGAGCATCGAGAATGAAGCTCACGGCGGTTTTTTGACAATTCCTTAATGCCAGCGGACGACTTTTCGTTCCAGCTCGGCGATGCCGTAGTTCAGCGCCGAGACGACGATGCCGATCAGGAAGATGCCTGCGATGACGCGCGTGTAGTCCGCGAAGTCCGCGTAGTACCGCACGAAGTAACCGAGGCCCGAGGTTGCGCCGATCATTTCGGCGGCGGTCAGGACCATGAACGCGTTCGCCACGGAGAGCGGCAGGGTCTTCATGATGTTCGGCAGGCAGTAGGGCCACAGCACATGAAAGAACATCGCGGCGGCGGAGAGGTTCATCGTCTTCGCCGAGTCGAGGAGCTTTTGGTCGATATTCGCGACGCTCAGCGCGACCTGGATGTAAATCTGCCAGAAGATGCTGCTGAAGATCACGAAGATCGAGGCAATCTCAAAGGTAGGCAGCACGGCCACTGCATAGGGCGTGTAGATGATCGGGGGGATCGGGCTGACGACTTTCGCCAACGGCAAGAGCGAGTCCCGAAGCCGCGGCACGCTGCCGGTCACGATGCCCAGCAGGACGCCGAGGACCAGCGCCGCGGTGAAGCCGACGCCCAGAAGGTACATGGAGGAACGGATGCCCTCAAGAATTTTCTGCCAGTCCGACGCGAAGATCGCGAAGACTTTCGCCGGGGACGGGTAGAGCAGGAGGTTGACGTCTTCTGCTTTCGTCGTGCCGATTTCCCAGACGATAAACAAGAGGTACAGGATGGTCATGACGTCGCTGAGCGGGCGGGAATGGCGGTTCAGCAAGAGAGCCGCCTCGCTGATGGCCAGTATCGCCAGGAACGGTCCCACCGGCGTCGCCTCGTCGGCGCCCGGCGTGAAAACCAGCGCCAGGAGCGCAGCGAAAAGTATATGGGGGATAAACCATTGTATCGTCCGCATCGCTTTCATCACCTCCGCCGCTGACCACGATAACGCGATCCCTTTCTTTTCCTGTAAGGCCGCCGTCGTCATAGGACGACCTCCTCTCCTCCGATTTTTTCCCGAATACCGCGGAAAAAGCAGCTCAAGAGCGCCTGCCGCATCTGGATGTATTCCTGAGACTGGAAGATCTTCTCCCGGTTCCGCGGGCGGTCAAACGGGACGATAAATTCTTCCGAGATCTGCTTTTTGTCCATGAACAGGATGCGATCCGACAGCAGGATGGCTTCGTCGATGTCGTGGGTGACGAAGACGATGGTCTTCTGCTGTTTTTCTTTCCCGAGGACTTCCAGCAGCAGGTCCTGCAGGAGGATGCGGTTCCGCGCGTCGATGGCGCCGAAGGGCTCGTCCAGGAGCAGGATTTCCGGCTGCATGGCCAGCGTCCGCGCGATTGCCGTTCGCTGCTGCATGCCGCCTGACATTTGATACGGGTATTTGTCCTCGAATTCCGCGAGGCCGACTTTTTCCAGATATTCGCGGGCGATTTCCGCGGCTTCCTTTTGCGTCGTGTCGGGAAACGCCTGACGAATCCCGAACGCGATATTTTCCTCTGCCGTCATCCACGGGAACAGCGAATAGTGCTGGAAGACGACGCCGCGATTTCGCCCTGTGCCGTGGCTGACCTCGCCGTCGATCAGGTAGCGCCCTGACGTCGGTTCCCGCAGCCCGGCGAGGATGCTCAGCGTCGAGCTTTTGCCGCAGCCGGAGGAGCCGATGATGCTGACGAATTCGCCGGGCTCCACCGAGAAATTCATGCGGTCCAGCGCGTTGTAGATGACGCCGTCGTCGTCGTATGTCAGCGACACATCGGAAATTTCGATTTTGTGCATTTCCCTGCCGCCTCCTTCGTTGGTTAGCAGTTTACCACTTGCCGTCGTTCTTCTCGTAGTCCGCTTTGAATTTCAGCCAGGTCGGGTCGTTCGGCTCTTCCTTCAGCAGCGATTCCAGCGCTTCGCGGTACAGCGAGATGTCGAGGTGTTTCTGGATGTCGATCTTGCCTTCGATGTAGCCGACGCGCTTCATGCTGTCGTAGAATTCCGCGACGCGCAGGCCCGCCGGGTCCGGCTCCAGCTTCAGATGCTCGTCTTCCAGGAGCTGGCTGCGCAGGACTTTTTCATCGACCTCGATGGACTTGTTGACGAGGGGCAGCGCTTCTTCCGGATGGGTGTGCAGGAAGCGGTACGCCTTGAGCTGGGCGCGCAGGAATTTCACGAGGTCAGCGCGGCGCGATTTCAGCGTGGCCGGGCGCGTCAGGACGCGGCAGCAGATGAAGTTCGGGGAGATCTTGTCGACGTGGAGCGCGGAGACGAGTCCGGCCTGATGAGCGGTGTCGCGAAGGTTGGCCTGTACGTTTCCGGCGTCCAGCTCGCCCTTCTTGATGGCTTCGATGATGGCCGGTTCGTTGCCCAGCTCGACGAATTCGATCGTGGAGAGGTCGATGCCCATGCGGGACAGCGCGCCGCGAAGCGCGATGTCGCCGGAGGCCGTGCGGACGACGCCGAGCTTTTTGCCCTTCATCGTTTCGGCGGTGATGTTCTCCCATTCGGAGGCGCGCTCCGGCAGGGTCACGATGTCCGCGCCCTCGCCCATCTGGCCGCCGATGACCACGAAGTCGGCGCCGTTTTCCATCATGCGGAGCGGGGCCGTGGAGCCGACGCCGCCGGTGGTCACATGGACCTTGTTGGAGGTCAGCGCGCTCAGGATGTCCGCGTAAGCGACGTTCATCACGTGCAGGTTGACCTTGATGTTTTCTTCCTTATTGAAGCCGCCGTTTTCCGCCAAGACGGTCAGCGCGCTGCTGACCCGGTTCGTATTGATCTGGACCTCCAGCGGCTCCCCGGCGCCGTCCTTGCCAGCCGATTTGTTGACGCCGCCGCAGCCCCCCAGGAGCAGGGTACTGATCAAAAACAATCCTAATAAAATATTTCTCGCTTTCATGATGTTATTCTTCCTTTCTCTTTTTCGTTTCGCAAGTTTCAATCCCAATCGTTCCCGCTACACATTCGCCCTGTCATGTTCTCACTCCCTTGTAAAACAAAAAGGTCGGGATCTGGGGAAAAGACGTGCGAGGCTGTGCGCCGCATACGTGGCTTTCCCCTATTCCCGACCTTCACGTTTTTGTGATCAGTCATTCCATAGGTTTTCTATATGATATGTGCTTATTATAACCAAAATTCTATATCTGTCAAGCAGTTTTTTATATTTTTTTATACCGAATTATAAAAAACCGCCGCAAGCGGCAGAAAATACCGTTTGCGGCGGGTTGCTGTCTATCTTACACGCTGAAAGTTTTCGAGACTTCGCGGAGCTGTTTCTTTTTGAACTCCACCTCGTCCTCGCGCTGCTTGGTCAGGGTTTCGACCGCTTGGACGATGCGGTCCAGGTCTTCCTGAGTCTTGAAGGTGATCTCGATCTTGCTCTTTTTCTGCCCGAGAGCGATGCGGACGGGCGAACCGAAGATCAACTTCAGTCGGTCTTCCACGTCGGTGACGAAAATGCGCTCCGTCGTAACGGGGTCCTTCAAATGTTTCTGCTTGAAGAGATTGGGGTCTTTTTGCAGTTTCGCGACGAGGATTTCCGCTTCGCGGGTGGACATATTGTGGTCAATGATGGCGTCCGCCGCCTGCTGCATCAGTTCCTCGGTCTTGAGCGCGAGGATCGGCTTTGCCTGTCCCATGGTGAGCGCTTCTTCGATCATGCTTTGCTGTATGCGCTCCGGCAGGCGCATCAGGCGCAGGAAGTTCGCGATATGGGAGCGGCTGCGGCCGATGCGCTCGGAAAGCTGTTCCTGTGTCAGCCCGAATTTTTCCATCAAGAGGTGATAGGCGCGGGCTTCTTCGACGGCGTTCAGGTTCTCGCGCTGGACGTTCTCGATCAGCGCGATCTCGGTCATCTGCTCCAGCGTGTATTTGCGGATCAGCACCGGTACGGTATGGAGCCCCGCCAGCTTCGCCGCCCGGAGCCGACGCTCGCCGGCGACCAGTTCGTAGTTCCCGTCCGGCAGTGGGCGCACCAGGAGCGGCTGCAAGATGCCGTAATAGCGAATGGATTCCGCCAGCTCCTCCAGCGCCGCCTCGTCGAAGGTCTTGCGCGGCTGGGCGCGGTTTGGCTGGATTTTGTCCACCTGGATTTCCCGGACCGACGACTCGTCGTCCGCCGCCGGGACGGGGACGGTCTTTTGTTCCTTTTCCACGGGCTTCGTGTCCGCCGTGCTCTTCTTGATCAGCGCGCCAAGTCCCTGACCGCCGAGTCCTCCCTTCTTAGCCACGCGCGTCCACCTCCTTCGCCAGCTCCGCGTATACTTCCGCGCCTTTCGCATGAATGTCGTAAGCGATGATCGGCATCCCGTAGGACGGCGCCTCGCTGAGCCGCACCGTGCGCGGGATGACAGTTTCGTAGACTTTTTCCTTGAAGAATTCCCGCACTTCGTTTGCGACCTGCCCGCTGAGATTCGTGCGGGAATCGAACATCGTCAGGAGCACGCCGGCGACTTCCAGTGCGGGGTTCAACCCGTCCCGCACGAGGTCGAGGGTCCGCATCAGCTCGGAGACGCCTTCCAGCGCGTAAAACTCGCACTGGATCGGGATGACGACGCCGTCCGCCGCCGCCAGTGCGTTCAGGCTCAAGAGCCCGAGGGATGGGGGACTGTCGATCAGGATGAAGTCGTAATCGTCCCGCACCTGGTCGATGGCCGCTTTGAGCCGCGTCTCGCGACCGTCGCCCGCCGTCGCCAGCTCGACCTCCGCGCCCGCCAGGTCCACGTTCGACGGGATCACGTCGAGGTCGTAATCGGTGTGCTTGATGACCTCCCGCACGTTGTCCGCGTTCACAATCAAATGATATACGGTCCGCTCCTGCGCCGTCTTGTCAAGCCCGACGCCGCTGGTCGCGTTTCCCTGCGGGTCGAAATCTACGAGCAGTACGCGCCGTCCCAAAGCGCCAAGACAGGCGGCCAGATTTACCGCCGTGGTGGTCTTCCCGACGCCGCCCTTCTGATTCGTAATTGCCAGCACTTTCGCCAAACTGTTCACCGCCTAAAAATCTTCCAAAATAAAATACGTAACCTTATTATACGAAATTTGAGGGGAAAGGGAAAGGCGGAAAAGAAATTTTACAATAAAAATGTTTCACGTGAAACAAAGAAATATATGTTCGTTTGTTTCACGTGAAACATTTTGGTCTTTCCCTAATACAATATTTATATTGTTACGTTACCAATCAAAGGAGAGGGCGTCGCCCTCTCCTTTGTATCCTCTCCTACAAGGGGCTCCGCCCCCTTGACCCCTAAAGCGGAAGCAGAGCTTCCGCGAGCGCAATGGCTTGCCGACGTTCAGCAAAGCTGAACGCGGCGAAGCCTATGCGCTTCTGGCCACGGTCGGACGATTATGATAACTTCAGCTATCGTTTGCCCATCCGCGTACTGCGATACTGGCTAGATTTTTGCGGGTTAAGAAAAATGCACCGACAAGCCAATATCCCAAAACACGCAAAAAGGGCTAGATGTACAATAAACCAGTATGTAGAGCGCGGGCTTAGAACGCGTTTAAGTAATCAGTATCTAACAGAACCGCGGCATACCGGGCCCGCAGGCCCTTTGGGGAGCCGCGAGGGATCTCCCTC
>CACYUQ010000069.1 GCA_902777615.1 uncultured Selenomonadaceae bacterium | reverse complement strand
GATCCTTACAGCAGAATTACCTGCCTGGTCGCATATGGAAACCAGGTTGTGATCCGCTGCAGAGATCGTGCAGAATATATGATCCGTAATACATTGAAAAATGTGGAATCTACTCTTCCTGCGGAATTGTTTTCGTTTGCCTCAAGCTCTGTGATCGTTAATGTTTCTCAGATCGAGAAAATTTCAGGAAGCACAATCTATATGAAAGATGGTTCTCATTTTGAATCTAGCCGCAGGAAACTCGGAACATTGAAATCTCGTTATTCGGAATATCGACTGAACTGTATTCTATGATCGTAAATTTGATTGAATCAGTTGAATATGCATGCTTTTATACCGTCCTGTGCAGGAAGAATAAATTGCTGGCATTCTTATTCTGCTTTGTGGCAAGCTCTGTATTTATTGAAGTGATCAACGCTTTTAGCGTGACAGCAGGTTATTATTCTGCGGTGAACTACCTGATCGGGTTTATCACGCTCTCGATCGGAGAATTAAGAAATTCACTGCAGAAGATTTCATGTTCCCTGATGCCGGAATTGATTACTGCTGCAGTCAATTCCTTTTTGACGGGTGCGGTTTCCTTTCTGTTTTACGGGGCAATTGATTATGCTTCGCTCTTTGAAAATCAGTATGTTCTGATGATCATTCTGACAAAGGTTTTCCAGATTCTGCTGCTGTATCTAACCGCAAGGATCATTCTCGGAAATGAACTGGAAATTCCGGTATTTGATGAAATCCTGATCATTGCCTCGATCCTGCTTTGCAAGGCTGCTATCGATTCGCTGGAGTTTCTGCTGTATCTGGATCACTATGATTCATTTCACCTCGGTATTGCGATTCTCTGCGTCGTTGGATTTATTGTGGTTCTCGGGTTTACCGGGAAAGACGTTTCCGACAAAACAAAAGAAATCATGCATGCAGATTCCGAAAAACAGGCGATGAGCTATCGGATGGACCTGATGAAAGAAAACATCGCTTCTCAGCAGGAACTTTCTCGGATGAGACACGATGTTCAGCATCTTCTGAACTTAGTAAGGACTGGAAGTACTGCTGCAGTAAAAGTGGAGGCAGAGAATCTTCAGAATGAGCTGAATCAGAAAGTGTTTATTCCGGTAGAAACCATCAGTGCTCCGGTGAATCAGATCCTGAATATTGAACGGCAGAAAGCGATGACAAAGGGAATTCATGTCGTTTACCATCTCAGCATCATCCGTGAGCCGCTTCTTTCAGAAGATGAAATATACATGCTTCTCACAAATCTTCTGGACAATGCAATCGACCATATCGGATCAGGAAAAGAGATCCTGGTTTCGATTTCTTCTGATGAAGAAGAATTTGCAATTTCTGTCCGTAATTCCATCGATGGTAAAATTCTGGATTCTTCCGTGCAGATGCCTGCTTCGAAACGGCCTGGTCATGGATATGGAATGATGACTGTCCGCAATGTGGTTAATCGGCATCATGGATATCTATCAATGTCTGATGAAGAAGGTTATTTCACGATCCGGATTCTGCTGAGCGGAAAGGTTCAGATCTGAAAGATTTACTGCTTCATTTATCTAGTTCTTTTACCTGGACAGGTTTAGCGGTTTCACTGAGTAACTGCAAGTCTTCTTGTTTGAGAGACAGATTCAGGCAGGATACAGTATCCAGAATGGTTTCCGGATGACGGCATCCGATCAGAAGACTGAGATTGTCGTACTGATTGAGTGTCCATGCCTCAAAGAGATTGGCATAAGAACAATTGTACTTTCTGGTTAATGGAGTCCAGACTTCGTCATACAGGTTCTGCAGGTTCTTCTGATATGGCTCTGTATTCCATGGCAGTCTTGCCCGGATATCTCCTGGCTGATAGGTTCTGATTAAATGCTCCGGTCCGGTCAGATAGCCTTCTTCCAGAGCGCCATAGACCTGGAAGGTTGTGTGATGTTTCGTGCAGGCAGGGATGGCGAAATAATCCCTAACTGTTCTCTTTGGGAAAGTGATTACCCGTATTCTTTCTTTAGTCACTTCTACAAACTCTTGCAGTTTATCTTTTTTATCGTCAAAGTATTCTTTTTCCTGCACTCTGCCTCTATGGTTATACACCAACACACTTTTCCCGGATTTGATATAATCCCTCACTTCCTCAAAGAAAACATATTTGATACTTTTTTTAACAGGTCGATTTCCCGATTTTACAAATAGACCATTATCTGGGTCCAAAAATACAAGCTCCACGTTTTCAAACTTCTTCATAGCCTTCTGGTGCCATTCGCGACGCCCTTCAGTCGTGAGATATTCATCGTAATAAACGGCATTCGGAATCAAATCTGCCTTCTGTATTGCCGTCACAGATCTGTTTTTACTTTTGGCAATCTCTGTAAGCGTATCCGCAAGAGAGTAATCGCACTCCTTGATATTATCTGGTATAAGATGTTTACCATCATTCTGCTTAAATGTACCGTCTTTCTTCTTCTCAATATCCGGCGTATGAACACGATACCAATTAACCCCTATGGTAAATCCATGTGCTTGCAAGCATTTCAATAATCCTATTTTTCCATAATCGCCTATATCTCCTGCATATCTATCCTGCATATAATCCCCTCCATATTTTCTTAAACCATAGTATTATTTCAGCTATTATGATTCGCGAAATCTAGCCTTCCCCTTGGGGAAGGCTAGAACGAGAAATTCAATAATTGCATAATACTTTATAAAAATATCGTCAACCAGGCATCATCAGTTTTACTTTCCTCACTTTACGGTTAACTTCGTAAATAATCGTTCACACTGGTAATCATAGAATGAAATGCTTTGGATCGTTCATTTCTTGAAAAATAAGTTTTTCTCCACCGCTGAAGCACGTTCTTTAATGGCCCGTCCAAATAAGAAAGCGCCTTGTCTTTGATCCAATCGGGGATGCCGTAGGCGGCTTCGGCGATGCTGCCGGTGATAGCCGCCAAAGTGTCGCTGTCGCCGCCGAGGGAAATCGCATTGCGTATAGCGTCCTCGAAATCCGTACTTTCTAAGAAAGCAATAATGGCCTGCGGAACAGTCTCCTGGCAAGTTTCGTTGAAGGTATAAGAAGGACGAATCTCATTCAAGGTGCGGGATAAATCGTAACCGTATTCCTTTTCGATATGCTCTTTGAGCTGTCTCTTACATTCATTCGGATTATTATTGATAGGCGTTCCGTAATCCAAGCAATAACCGCCAAAGTTAAACCGGTTCATGAAAATCGCGTCCGCTACGGCCATAGCTCCTTTTATGCCCTCCGGGTGATTGTGCGTCACCTCCGCGGAAAGCCTTGCCCGGTCTCTGGCGTTGGAAGGCCAAAAGCCCGTTCTGGCGCAAAAACCGCAATCCATCGTCCATGCGCACGGAGAAACCCGCATAGCAGAGCCGTTACCAAAGCTGTTGTACGGCTCGCGGTTATCCGAAAAGAGCCATGCGCCAAATCGCCCGCCGTAACCGGCATTCAGGTACATCCTGCCGTATTTCTTCATGGCGTCGATAAAATCGTCCCGCTCCCCGCCGTTCATGACAGCCTCGGCAACGGCGCAAGTCATGACGGTATCGTCCGTGAAAAAGCAGTCGTCGCGGAACAGCGGAAAATCTTTCGTCTTGATATTGTTCCATTCATAAACAGAACCTACAATGTCGCCAACAATCGCCCCTAACATAATGGCAATCCCCCTTATAGTTTTGATGATTCTATTCTACCCAATAGAAATGTGAGGCGGTCGCCTGACGGGCGACATTTACAAATCAAGATATTCAAACCTCATCTTTTGATCGGTTTCGTTCTTTTTCCACTCGTCGACAGCGCGTTGCAGGGCCTCGGTGATTTTCCCGTTTTCTTTCCATACCCGCAGGCGTTTCAGCGTCATCATACGGCTTCGGATGACCGGGGTGCGAAGGCCGAGGCGCAAAAGGCGAACCTCCTGTTGAGAATAACCGGTCAGCTTTTCCAGCATGATTTCATAGGCATGGTTTCCCGTCCCGCCAACGAGGACGTTTTGGGGCGCGAGCATGTCCTCGTTTTTAACGTTGGCGAGAAAAAAGTCCGCCATTTCCATGAGGTCGTCGGGATTTTCCAGGAATTGGAGCATCGCGTAGTGCTTTCGCCAATCCTTTCGGAACGCGGCCTTGATTTCCTTTGCGCAATCGACGCCGAGCTGCGACGCGAGCCGGAGATTTTCTCCCTGCTCCGCTTTGTGGCGCATATAGTTAAGACAGGAATCCGAGGACAGGACGGCGTCGGCTTCTCTGGCGAGCGTCTGAAACGCCTCGTCCTCTTCTTCCGCATAATGGAGCTGTATGGCGCGGAGTACGCGGTAAATTTCCTCGTTCGGCATGGCAAGGCGCGCCTTGTCGATATAGGCCCGCACAAGCGCTTCCTCTTGCTTATAAGCCCCAATCCCAAGCACGGGGCCTCCGTCGGATTCGATGAGCGCATCCAATATCCTGCCCGCCGCGACAAAATCCTCGCTGTTCCTGTCGGCGGCCCGAACGACTTCCAGCAAGTCTATTTTTTCCGCAACGGGCAGCGCGGAATATTCGGGCATCACGTCGTTGTCGACGCCCTCGCGCAAGAGCCAACGCCTGATTTCATCGGTAGCAGGCTCCAAATCCGCCACGGCGTGGATTCGTCCCCAGCCGTGAACCTTTCGCGCCATATGGAATATTTCTTCGTTTTTGTTCTCCCAATTTCTGACGGCGAAGGTCGCAAACAGCGTGAATTCGTCCGACGCCGCCAATTCGCGGACGGCCTGTCTGACCTCTTCGTCCTTCTCATTCCATATAATTTCCAAAAGCGACAGGGCGAGTTTCACTTCTTCCGTCTCGCGGGCGTAAAACAGCAGGTGACGGGCAAACAGATAGAGATTTGTGGCGTCCAGCTCCTCGCTGTGGTCGAGAATCCAATTCTGCGCGGCGTCGATATAAGCGAGCATGGAATGGTCCGCGTCGGGAAAGACCTCGGAGAGCGCCATTTTCGCATGGGCGAAGACGTGGGAGGCGCCCCGCCGCAATACCAATATCAGCGGCGCCAGATCGGGCGTTTCCAGTCGGTTATGGTAGATACAGACGCCGTCCCACGCGCCGTCGGCCCATTCAATTCCTGCGGGATTTGGGCTTCGCAGGGAAAATGACGACGGCAATTCGCCGTTCGGCTGTATCGCCGCGTGAATCTTGTCGTAGATGGACGGCACATTGTCGCCCGGTCTATACTCCGCTGTCATTTTTTCACCTCCGTTCCATTTGCATCGTCCTTTTATCCGAGACAGGCCTGCCCAAAGGCAAACAGCGTTTCATTGATGGTGAAGATGTCGTAATCCTTGCGTTCGATGAAATATTCAACGATGATGTCCGTCTTGTTGCTGTGGGAAATGGCGTAGCCCGCGCGGCCGATAAAATCCTTCGTTTCATCGAGGTTCAGCTCCAGCGCGATCGCCAAGGCCAAAGCGGTGGCTTTGCTCGGCTGGTAATTTGGATTTTTCCGTATCTTTGCGAAATGCTTTCGGTCAACGTTGGCTCGCTTGTATATCTCCGGATCTTTCTTTCCTTTGGCGTCAATAAGCCGCAAAAGCGCTTCGGAAAAGGTATCGTCCGTTTCCTCCACCAAATCGGAAAGGGCACGCGGCTTTTTCGACGCAACGGATTTGGCTTGCAACAGTTCAGGAGCGCTTTTCCCTTTTGCCGCGGGCCGGCGTTTGGCGGCCCGCTTGGGCGCAGGCGCCGCCTCGACAGGAAGCGCCTCCATCATCCCTGAGGCGTCACATTCCTCCTCGTCGCCCAAGGGAGGAAGCGCCATCGCTCTCCTGCGCCGCCGCTGCTCTTCGACGCGGAATTCCTCGTCGAAAAGCTCTTCTAAATAATTCTTATCCAAATAATCCTGCACGTCATCGAAGAGGGTGCTGGATATTTTGAAGGCCTTGCGGTCAAAGACCACAAGATACACTTGCATTTCATGCTCTGCCAAAAACTCCTTGACGGCCTGCACCGCCGTAGCAATGGCAATCTCTGCCGGGCAGGCGAAAACGCCCGCCGAAATCAGCGGGAACGCGATAGAAGTACATTTATTCTCTAAAGCGAGTTCCATGGATTTCGTGTAGCAATCCGCCAGCTGCTTACGCTGCCCAGGTTTCCCGTCCTGCCAAATCGGTCCCACCGTATGGACGACATACTTTGCCGGAAGCTGAAAAGCGGGCGTGATGAACGCCGTTCCCGTAGCAATGTCCCCAATTTTCTTCCGTTCCACGATGAGTTCCGGCCCTGCGGCTCGATGAATGGCGTAGTCCACGCCGCCGCCCACCTCGGGCGTCGGGTGCGCGCTGTTCACAATCGCGTCGACCTGCATCGTCGTAATGTCACTCCTTACGATTTCCAATGGCATGATGATCCCTCCCGCTCAATTTCATAAGTGCATATAAATCAATCCGGCAAGCTGCAATATCAGTATCAGCGGAACGCCATACCGAAATTTCAGATGTAACGTCTTGTGCCGAAATAGCGCCATAGCCGCCATCCCACCAATGCTGCCGCCAAGCAATGCGAGAAGCAGCAATATTTTTTCCGGTATGCGCCACAAGCCTCGCTTGGCACAGAACTTATCCCAACCGTAAACAACAAACGTAATGGTGTTGATGATAAATAAATAACCGGCTGAAACTTTATGTATATCGCTCACGCGCAGATTCCCCTTTCCGTAACGGGTCAATCCCCCATTCGTTTATATTATAGTACGAGATTGGATGAAAAGGGAGTGGAAAACTCAGTCTTTTATGGTATGATGAATATATTCTTGTCCCTCAGGAAACAGGACACCAAACATCAATAGGAGTTAAGATGATACAAAAAATACAAGATATGATGCCCCCCATTCCTCACAGAATAACAAAGCGTGCAGGGCGTAGGGAAATATTTCGGCAGTGGCTGCAAATTGCTTGGGGTTTGCTTGTCTTTGCCTTCGGTGTGCATCTGACCATATACGCGAATATCGGCCTTGCGCCTTGGGATTGTCTCGGCATGGGCATCGCCCGACAAACGCCGCTGAACTATGGTCTTGCCATGACGATGATTGCCGTTCTTATCCTGATCGTCGACTTGCTGCTGAAAGAACGGATTGGGTATGGTACCGTCATTGACGCTCTACTGACGGGAAACTTCGTGCAAATGTTCAACACTTTAACCCCCTTGCCCGAAAATGAAAGTCTCTTGCTCGGCATTGTCGCGATGCTGATAGGCTTCGTCTTCATGGCACTGGGTATGTGTATCTATATGAAAGCTGGCCAATGTTGCGGTCCGCGCGACGCCCTCCTAGTCGGCCTAGGCAAACGAATGCCCGCAGTCCCCATCGGCGCCGTCCAAATCATCCTATGGGGCGTTGTACTCCTATTTGGATGGATTCTCGGCGGCCCGGTAGGTATAGGGACACTCATCGGCACGGTAGGTGCGGGTGTCGTCATGCAGATTGTCTATCACTGGATACGCTTCGAGCCAAGGGAGATAAAACATAAAAGTATCGCTGAGGTCACACACCTCCTTCGTTCTTGACGCAGTTCCCATGAGCAAATGGGATTACCCAAAGTCAGACAATAGGAAAGTCGGAAAAAGTCATAGAAAAAGCGCCCTCCAAAAGGAGAGCGCTTTTTGTTTGGCGTAAATTAGCCGAGGATGATGAGAGCGTCGCCGGCCTTAACCGTCTGACCCTCAGCAACGTTGACAGCCTTGACCGTCGCATCAGCGTCAGCAAGGATCTCGTTCTGCATCTTCATAGCCTCGAGCATCATCATGTTCTCGCCAGCCTTAACCTGCTGACCCTCTTTGACGAGGACCTTCAGGATCTTACCAGGCATCGGAGCGTTGATGGCATGCTCGCCAGCGCCAGCGGCCTTCGCAGCCGGAGCAGCCGGAGCGGCCGGAGCCGGAGCGGGAGCCGGAGCCGGAGCAGCAGCCGGAGCAGCAGCGCGCGGAGCGGCAGCAACCGGAGCAGCGGAACCGCCGACTTCTTCAACCTCAACAGCATAGGAACTTCCATTTACGGTAATGTTAAATTTTTTTGCCACTTGGATTCCCTCCAAAATTGTTATTTTTTATTTGAACGTCGGCCTAACCAGGCCTTGCGACACGGTCAGGCTACGTCGTCCACAATGGTACACTGCTCTTCCGCATATCGCGGAAAAAGTTCGCCGATTAAAGCGGAATGTTGCCGTGCTTCTTCGCCGGGCCAACTTCGCGCTTCGTAGCGAGCATATTCAGGGACTGAATGATGCGCGGACGAGTCTCTTTCGGCTCGATGACATAGTCGACATAGCCGCGCTCCGCAGCTTTGTACGGAGTAGCGAACTCGGCGACATAGTCCGCAGTCTTCTGATCCTTGTCCGGATCCTTGCGGAAGATGATGTTCGCAGCGCCCGCCGGGCCCATAACCGCGATCTCGGAGGACGGCCAAGCGATAACCTGATCCGCACCGACTTCGCGAGAGCACATAGCGATGTACGATCCGCCGTAAGACTTGCGAAGGATAACCGTAATCTTGGGAACCGTCGCCTCGGAATACGCATAGAGCATCTTCGCACCGTGGCGGATAATGCCTTTGTACTCCTGATCCGTGCCCGGCAGGAAGCCCGGGACATCGACGAGGTTCAGCAGAGGAATGTTGAACGCATCGCAGAAGCGGATGAAGCGCGAGCTCTTATCGGAAGCGTCAACGTCGAGGCAGCCCGCCATGACGTTCGGCTGGTTCGCAATGATACCGACCGTGCGGCCATCGAAGCGAGCGAAGCAGGTGATGATGTTCTTCGCAAAGTGCTCATGCACTTCGTAGAACTCGCCATTGTCGGCGATCATCTTGATGACATCCTTCATGTTGTACGGAGCATTCGGGTTGTCCGGGATGATCGTGTTCAGAGCCTCGTCCATGCGGAGCGGGCTGTCGCCGGTCTCCACAAGCGGAGTCTCTTCCATGTTGTTGCTCGGCAGGAAGCTCAGCAGATAGCGAATCTGCTTGATGCAATCGTCATAGCGCCGCCGAGCTGCTCAGCCGTGATCTCCTCGCCGGTAACCGTCTTGATAACGGCCGGGCCGGTGATGAACATCTGGCTCGTGTTCTTAACCATGTAGATGAAGTCGGTGATAGCCGGGGAATAAACCGCGCCACCAGCGGACGGACCCATAATCGCAGAAATCTGCGGAACAACGCCCGAAGCAGCCGTGTTGCGGAAGAAGATTCCGCCGTAACCAGAGAGAGCGTCAACCGCTTCCTGGATACGAGCTCCGCCGGAGTCGTTCAGACCGACGCACGGAGCGCCCATCTTCATCGCAAGATCCTGAACCTTCCAGATCTTGTGCGCGTGCTTCTCACCGAGAGAACCACCCTCAACCGTGAAGTCCTGCGCGAACGCGTAAACGAGACGGCCGTCGACCGTGCCGTAGCCGCAGACAACGCCTTCGCCCGGGAGTTCTTTCTTGTCCTGGCCGAAGTTCACGCAACGGTGGTGAACGAGAGCATCAAGCTCGACGAAAGTGCCTTCGTCAAACAGGAGATCCAGACGCTCGTGAGCAGTCAGCTTGCCTTTGCTGTGCTGCTTCTCGATGGCCTTTTCTCCGCCGCCCATACGGACGTGCTCGATTTTCTCCTTCGCCTGTTTGATTCTTTCCTGAACAGTAGCCATATTCTACCTCCTAAAGGGTATTATATTTTGGTAAAGATTACCCAAGCTCTATTTTGCACGATAATCCAAATTTTTGCAAGGGTTTTCTGAAAATTTTTTGAAAAAAATTAGAATAATTTTTCAAAAGATGAACATTCCCACTTACATATTTCAAAAAATCGCCCATGCCGTTGCCGAATAACGGCATGGGGCATGGGCAATATTTTTGTGTTACGGCTTAGTAAGCCTCGCGCTTATCGCGAAGTTCGCAGATCTCAAGCAGGATGCCGCCAGTAGATTTCGGATGGATGAACGCGATGTCCGCTCCGCCCGCGCCACGGCGCGCCTTCTTGTCGATCATCTTTACGCCCTTCTCCTGGAGTTCTTCGATAGCAGCGTCGATGTTGTCAACGCGCAGCGCGACATGCTGGATGCCGCCCTTGCCGCCGTTGCCTTCCATCCACTTCGCAATCGGGCTGTCCGGAGCCGTCGCGACCAAAAGCTCAACCTGGCTGCCATTCCACATCGGATGGAATACCGTCGTGACCTTCTGCTCAGCAACCGTCTCTTTGCCGCTGCAGGGAACGCCCATGCAATCAGCCCAGAACTTGCTGCCCTCATCCAGATCGGCACAGGCCACACCAAGATGGTCTACGCCAAGAACGTGAAACTTACTCATGTGAAAACCTCCCATTTTGTTTTTATTTTTGGAACAGCCACAAGCGCAAGGCTGTATGGCCATTTTCCATCCACGGTGTTTTCTCATTTCAGCATACTCTCCATAACACCATTGACTACCGTATACGGATCGGTCTTACGCGCTTTGATGTCCTCAACGTAGCCGTCAATCTTACCGCTGTCCACCAATTTATGGCGCACATACTGCCCAATTTTCGCGTCGAGGAGATCCAGCATTTCGTTTTTCGCCCGCTCAGTACGCCTTACAGTCAACTGCCCGTTCGCTTCAATATGATCCCGATGTTTATGGAACGTGTCGACGACCTCAGTGATTCCGATGTTCTGATTTGCAACGGCCTTGAGGATAGGCGGACGCCAATCCTTCATTACGCCGTCCAGATCAAGCATCATGTTGAGCTCGGTCTGGAGCTTATCGGCGCCGTCATGGTCAGCTTTGTTGATTGTGAAAATATCACCAATCTCCAAAATACCGGCCTTGATGGCCTGAATGTCGTCACCCATACCGGGAATCAAGACAACCATCGTCGTGTCCGCTGCTTTCACGATGTCGACCTCGGACTGGCCAACGCCGACCGTTTCAACGAAAATGACATCCACGCCGAAAGCGTCCATGACTTTGACGGCGTCTGCCGTCTTATGGGAAAGCCCTCCCAAGCTGCCGCGGGTACCCATGCTCCGAATGAAAACGCCCTCATCCATCGCAAGGTCGTTCATGCGGATACGGTCACCGAGAATTGCGCCGCCGGAGAACGGACTGGTCGGGTCAATTGCTATGATGCCAACTGTTTTTCCGCGCGAGCGGAATTCTTTCGCGAGCTTGTCGGTAAGCGTGCTTTTTCCCGCGCCCGGGGGACCCGTGATGCCGAGGACATACGCGTTGCCCGTATGCGGGTAAAGCTGCTGCATGATTTCAGTCGCGTTCTCACGCTCGTTCTCAATAGCCGTGATAGCCTTCGCAAGCGCGAGCCGGTTACCCTTTAGGACTTCATCAGCTATGTTCTCCAAATCCTGCACCACCTTTATTTGAGATAAAGGTTTGCCCTCCATGAAAATACTTTCAAAGAGGGCAATCCTTATTAACTCAACTTATTTTACATGTGCCTTGATGAAGTCAACGATAGCCGTCGTCGGGGTACCCGGCGTGAAGACCTCAGCGATGCCAGCCTCTTTCAGAGCCGGGATATCGCCTTCGGGGATAACGCCACCGCCGATGATCAGGGTATCCTTCATGCCCTTCTCACGGACGAGGTTGACAACCTTCGGGAAGAGGTGCGGATGAGCACCGGAAAGGATGCTCATTGCAACAACATTGACGTCCTCATCGGCAGCCGCCTGAGCGATCTGCTCCGGCGTCTGACGGAGACCCGTGTAGATAACCTCGAAACCAGCATCGCGCAGCGCGCGAGCAACGACCTTAGCACCACGATCATGACCATCCAGGCCAGGCTTCGCAACTAAAACTCTGATTTTATCCATTATTCAATTCCCTCCAACTTTGATTAAATAACCCGTTTGCGAGTTTAGGAAACCGGCCTGTGAATTACAGGCTGACATGAGCCTCATAGAGACCGAAGACTTCGCGCATGACGTTGCAGATCTCGCCGAGCGTAGCATACGTCTTGACAGCCTTCAGGATATGCGGCATGAGGTTCTCGCTCTCGTCCTTCTTGCAAGCTTCCTTCAGCTCTGCAAGCGCAGCCTTGACAGCCTCGTTGTCGCGGCCCTTGGTCATCTTGTTGATCGGCTTGCCGGCCTTCAGGTCAGCCAGCTTCTTGCACTGCTCAATGCCGACGGAAGCATCGACTTTCAAGAGGCCCTTCGGCGGCTCTTCTTCCATCGTGTACTCGTTGACGCCGACGATGATGCGGCGCTTGTTCTCGACATCCATCTGCCACTTGTAGGCCGAATCCTGGATTTCCTTCTGGATGTAGCCCTTCTCGATAGCGGCAACGGCACCGCCGAGCTCGTCGATCTTCTTGATGTAATCCCAAGCTTCCTTCTCGATGCGGTCGGTCATAGCCTCTACATAGTAGGAGCCAGCCAGCGGATCGATAACGTCGGCCAGGCCGCTCTCGTTCGCGACAATCTGCTGCGTACGAAGAGCAATCGTGACGGATTCCTGCGTCGGCAGAGCCAGCGCCTCGTCACGGGAATTCGTGTGGAGGGACTGCGTGCCGCCCATGACAGCCGCTGCCGTCTGGAGAGCAACGCGGATGATATTGTTGTTCGGCTGCTGCGCCGTCAGCATCGAGCCGGCAGTCTGGGTATGAACGCGGAGCATCATGGACTTCGGCTTCTTCGCACCGAAGCGCTCCTTCATGACCTTCGCCCAGACGCGGCGGGAAGCACGGAACTTCGCAACCTCTTCGAGAACGTTGTTGTGAGCGTTCCAGAAGAAGGACAGACGGCCCGCGAAATCGTCGACGTCCATGCCGGCCTTGATGGCGGCATCAACGTAAGCGATACCATCGGCGATCGTGAACGCGATTTCCTGCGAAGCGGTGGAACCGGCCTCACGGATATGGTAACCGGAAATCGAAATCGTATTCCACTTCGGAACGTTCTTCGAGCAATACTCAAAGATGTTCGTGATGATACGCATGGACGGCTTCGGCGGGAAGATGTACGTGCCGCGGGCAGCATACTCTTTCAGGATATCGTTCTGGATCGTGCCGCGCAGCTGGTCAGCCGGAACGCCCTGCTCCTCGGCGACAGCGATGTACATGGCAAGCAGGACGGACGCCGGAGCGTTGATCGTCATCGACGTGGAAACCTTGCCAAGGTCGATCTGGTCAAACAGAACTTCCATATCGGCCAAGGAGTCGATAGCAACGCCGACCTTGCCGACTTCGCCTTCGGAAATCGGATCATCGGAGTCATAACCAATCTGCGTCGGAAGATCGAAAGCGCAGGAAAGGCCCGTGCCGCCGTTGGCGATCAGATAGCGATAACGCTCGTTGGAAGCTTTCGCCGTCGAGAAGCCGGCATACATACGCATCGTCCAGAAACGGCCGCGATACATGGTCGGCTGAACGCCGCGGGTGAACGGATACTGACCGGGGAAGCCGATCTCATCGGTGTAGGCCTCAACGCCCTTGACATCCAGCGGCGTGTAGAGGCGCTGCTCCGGCAGATGCTTGCGCTCCGGAGTCTTCTCGATAGCTTTCGCTACGGCAGCTTCGTACTTTTCGAGTTCAGCTTTGATCTTTTCATTGCTCATAATGGGTTTACCCTCCTATTTTTATTTGTTCGCCAATTTCGTCTGATGAATTATCTACGAGGCCGCGCCTCTTATTTAACCTTCATCGAGCCGGTCTCGGCGAGCCTTACGTGGAACGACAGGGCTTCCTTGAGAATGTGCGGCGTATGCGCCACGCCCTTCTCCATGGTCGCCTTGAGTGCGCGATCGTAGTAGTCCTGCAGAAGCGGACGATACTCGGGGTTCGCGCAGTTGTTGATGATAAGTTTCGCGCGCTCACGCGGGCAAACGCCGCGGAGATCCGCAACGCCCTGCTCGGTAACGATGGCATCCACAACCTGCTGACCATGGTCGACATGCGAGACCATCGGGACAATCGAGGAGATGTCGCCGTTCTTCGCCGTGGACTGGGTCAGGAAAATCGTCAGATAGCCGTTGCGGGCAAAGTCGCCCGAGCCGCCGATACCGTTCATCATACGGGTACCGTTGACAAGAGTCGAGTTGATGTTGCCGTAAATGTCGGCCTCGATCGCCGTGTTCATCGCGATGACGCCAAGGCGACGAACGACTTCCGGGTTGTTCGAGATTTCCTCCGGACGAAGCATGATCTTCTTCTTGTACTTCTCGATATTCTCGTAGAAGCGCTTCTGTCCATCCGGAGACGGGGTAAGCGAGGTGCCGGACGCGAAGTCGAGCTTGCCGGCGTCGATCATGTCGAAGATGCCGTCCTGGATAACCTCGGTGTAAACCGTCAGGTGCTCATACTTCGAATTGACGAAACCAGAGAGAGCCGCGTTCGCGACATTGCCGACGCCGGACTGGAGCGGCAGCAGGTTCTGAGGCATACGGCCTGCCTTGACCTCGCCATCCAGGAAGTCGATGAGGTTGCCCGCCATCTTCTTCGCGACGTCGTCCACCGCTGCCAGCGGACGAACCTTGTCGGTGACATCCGAAGGAACGATGTATTTGATTTTTGCCGGATCGCACGGGATGAACGGCGTGCCGATGCGAGTGTCGGGCCGAACCACCGGGATCGGGAGACGATACGGAGGATCCAGAGGAACGTAGATATCGTGCATTCCCTCGAGAGCCAACGGCTGGGAGGTATTGACCTCAACGATGACAACATCCGCAGTCTGGACATAGGACGGAGCATTGCCGACGGAAGTCGTCGGAATGATGTTGCCCTCTTCCGTGATCGCGGCGGCCTCGACGATGGCAACATCGATCTTGTTGCCCTTCATGAAGCCGTAACGGGCCATCTGCGCCGAAGCGCTCAAATCGAGATCGCAGTACGAAATCTCGCCCGTGTTGATTGCCTTCTGTATGTCCTTGTTCGTCTGGTAAGGCATACGGAAATCGATACCTTTAACCGCTGCCAATTCGCCGTCAAGCTCAGGGCCTACAGAAGCGCCGGTCCAAAGATTGATTTTGAACGGTGTCTTCTTCATGCGCTCAGCCAAAGCGTGCGGGACAGCCTTCGGGTAACCGGACGGCGTGAAGCCGCTCGTACCGATGCTCATTCCCGGCTTGATAAACTCGGCGGCTTCCTCAGCCGTAACGATCTTATCCTGCAGAGCTTTGTTCCGAACGCGATCAAGAAGATTACTCGCAACTGTCGAACTCCTAGTGAGCAAAGCGTTCCCAGCACTTCCGGACGCCAATTTCTTCCGGCTATTAGTGTACCACTTTAGGCGCTCATAGTCAAGCAATTCGGCCTACTTTCCTTCGTGTTTTTTGACAATTCCCGCAAAACGGACACCTGTAGTATACAAAAAGACCATCCGCCATATATGGACACTTTTAAGAAATCAATAAACAAAAAATCACAATATATCGTTATTAGAGAAAATGGAGAAACTGATAAAAAACTCAGTTTCTCCATTCATTTTCACACGATTTAGGAAAGCAGGGTATAGTTCTTTACTCCCACGTTTTTGAATTATTAGCCTCCATTCCGCGCGCCGCCATCGAAAGCGCACATCCCATCCAAAGAAGCATTGAAGTCGGAATGTTAAACACCACGTCGTCGGTCAGCCCGCCCAAAGCAACCGAAACCAGCGCCAGCGCGACGCCAAGTTCAAACCGCCGCACGAGCTGACTTTCCTCTTTTCCCGACGCGAAGAATGCGGTGAACATCGTACCAAAGAAAAACCAGAAGTATGTGGCGGCGCCAATGACCCCTATTTCCGCCGCGTAGTTCAGATACATGTTATGCGCGTGATAGATGATAACCGAAGGATCGTTGATGTAAAAGTCATACTCCGGGTAAACAAAACGATACGCGCCCCATCCAACTCCGAGAAGTGGATGGTCGAGAATCATCGCGGCACTGCTCTCCCAAATCGCGAGCCGCATCTCCGAGGACGTGTCTATTTTCGTGAACACTGAGGAAAGACGTTCCGCCAGCATGGGGTCGGCAATCAGCAACGCGCCGCCCAGCGCCACGCACCCCAAAAGGATGCGTCGATCCTTCACCATGCCATAGCCCGCCAAAGTCAGCATGACCGCAAAACACGCACCCCGCGCGTATGTCGTCACGAGACACGCGATCAGAGCGAACAAGGCGGTACCGATGCGCCATCGTTTTTTGCTGTCCTCCGCGCTCACGAGAAACGCAAAGACCATCGCAATCGCCTCGCCGAGATAACCGGCGAAAATGTTCGGATTCTCCCAAGTCGAAAACACACGTTTTTTTAGTTCCGGGAAAGCGTCTCCGTCCACCCATTTCATATCGGCGATATCGATGCCAAAGGTGAATTGGTAAAAACCGTACATCACGGAAATCGCCGCCGACCACGCCAACGCCTTCAGGACGCCCTTGAGCTGCTCCTCCGACCGGAGCGTCTGTCCCGCCAAAAAATACGTAAACGCATAGGAACCGACGAGCACTCGATAATTGTAAACGCTGAAGGCCGGATTTGGTGACACCGCGATGGACGCCGCCCCAAACAGGATGAACAGGAAAACTGGCACATCATAAGGCAGCCTGCGAAAATGAAAATCCGGGTCGGAAATCCAGCGGCGCAGCCAAAAGACGGCGCCGAAGATCAGCGCGACAATCGCGAGATTCGGCGAGATCGCAATCAGGAACGCTTCGGTGCAGAGCGCATAATAGCATTGCTTTTCCATACGCTTTTGACGGTTTTGCAGCTTTTTTTGCTCAATACTGCTCAGCGTGTCCGTCTCCGCCATGTTCCCGTGCCTCCTTTCCCGCCACGATCCGCGCGCGCAGATCACCAATCAGGTAAAGCGACCCCGTGCAACAGAGGAGAGACCCCTTCGCCTTTGACAGCGCAAGGTCCAGAGCGCGTCCCCGATCCGGCTCCACCATCACATCCAGCGCTCGTTTTTTCACCGCGCCCGCCAGCTGTGCCGCTGCTTCCGCCCGTTCCGAGTCCGGCTGCGTGACGACGACCATGTCCTCGGGACGAAGCAAAATATCGAGCATTTCATCAATCGCCTTGTCGTGCAAAATTCCGAGCAAAAACACGCGCGTCCCGTCAGGATAACACGCATCCAATGCCCCACGGAGCGCTTTGACACCCGCCGGGTTGTGCGCGCCGTCCACAACGATTTCCTGTTTTCCGACGTCCATACGCTCGAATCGTCCCGGCCATACCGTCCGCAAAAACGCTGCCCGCGCTGTCTCCATCGAGATCCGCGCGTCCTGCTTCGCCAGAACCGCGAGCAGTACCGCCGCCACTGCACTGTTTTCCGCTTGGTACGGCGCGGCCAACGAAATCCCATAGCGCCAATCAGAGAGCGAAAGCGAAAACGCGTTAAGTGAAAGCGTTTGCCCGTCCAACTTCTGCGAACACCGCGCGATGGAAAAATCCTCGCCCATCCCATAGAATGGCGCTTGCTTTTCTCGTGCCGTACGGCGAATGACGTCCAGCGGCATTCCCTGTGCCGCCGTCACGACCGGAATATTTTCCTTGATAATCCCCGCTTTATGTTCGGCGACGCCCTCCAGCGTACCACCGCACATGTCGGCATGCTCCAACGTCACATTCGTAATTGCCGTTGCCACCGGCATGATAATATTCGTCGAATCGAGAAGACCGCCCAGTCCCACCTCGACGACCGCGTAGTCCACCTTCTGCTCGGCGAAATACAGGAACGCCGACGCCGTCAATACTTCAAATTGTGTTGGGCTCTCCTCGCCCTCGGCAAGCATCCGCTCCGCCGCTTCCCGTGTCCTGGTCAACACTCGCGCGAAATCTTCGTTGGAAATATCCGCGCCGTCCACCCGCATCCTTTCATTATAAGTTACAAGATGCGGCGACGTGAACAGTCCCGTCCGAAGCCCTGACGCCGTCAGTGCTGCCGCCGTCAGCGCGGAGACGGAGCCTTTGCCGTTCGTCCCCGTGATATGAACCGTTCGATATTTATCCTGCGGATTCCCCAAGATCTCGGCCAATCGCTGAATTCGCGACAGCCCCAACCGCATCCCGAACGTGTTCAGCGACGCCAGATAATCCAATGCCTGTTGATATGTCATGGAAAAGCCTCACAGCGACGCCAAGTGACGCAGGCGCTCGGCCATGACCGCCCGCTTATCCTCGTAATCTTTCTGTTTCGCCCGTTCCTTTTCCACGACCTCGGCAGGCGCCTTCGCGGTGAAGTTCTCATTCGAGAGTTTCTTCTTCGCGCGCTCGATCTCTTTGTCGAGGTTTTCCAGTTCCTTTGTCAGGCGCTGTGTCTCCTTTTCCACGTCGATGAGTCCCTTTAGCGGCAGATAGACGCCGACGCCGCCCACGGCCGCCGTCATCGCGTTCTCCGGCTTCGCCGCGTCTGCGCCGCAGAGCTTCACCGGCTCCGTGTCCGCAAGCCCTGTCAGATATCCCTGATGCGCCGCGAATACCTCACGCAGTTTTTCGTCCGCGATATGGAGAATCGCCTCGCTCTTCTTGCCCGGCTGCGCACCCGCCTCAGCACGCATATTACGGATTGCCTTGATCGTCTCCATAATCGCCGTCATGGACGTTTCCGCCGCCTCATCGATTTTTCCATCCTCGCCTGTCGGCCACTCCGCGACCATCACGCTCTGGCCCTCATGCGGCACCCGCTGCCAAATCTCCTCGGTAATGAACGGCATGAACGGATGCAACAGCCGAAGCGTATGCTCCAGCACATAGCCGAGCACATACTGCGCCGTCCGGCGCGGGCGCTCGTTCTCCTTGTCGTAAAGACGCGGCTTCGCCAGTTCGATATACCAGTCGCAAAGCTCGCTCCAAATGAATTCGTAAATCGCGCGAGCCGCCTCGCCCAACTCGAACTTTTCGAGATTCTCGGTGACGCCCGCCGCCGTCTTCGCGTAGCGCGACAAAATCCAGCGGTCGGAAAGCTCGAAATCGTCCTGCGTCGGCACGAAGCTCTTGTCGAAGCCTTCGAGATTCATCAACATGAAGCGGGACGCATTCCAAAGCTTGTTGGCAAAATTCCGCGCCGACTCCACGCGCTCCCAATAGAAGCGCATATCGTTGCCCGGCGTGTTGCCCGTCACCAGCATGAAGCGCAGCGTGTCCGCGCCGTACTTGTCGATGACCTCCACAGGGTCGATACCGTTGCCCAACGACTTCGACATTTTGCGCCCCTGGCTGTCACGCACAAGGCCGTGGATGAACACATGGCGGAACGGAATATCCTTGCCGAATTTCAGTCCCTGCATCACCATGCGGGCAACCCAGAAGAAAATGATGTCGTAGCCTGTCACGAGCACACTGGTCGGATAAAAATGACGAAGTTCCTCGGTGTCTTCCGGCCAGCCCATCGTCTCGAAGGGCCAGAGGCCGGAGCTGAACCAAGTGTCGAGCACATCCTCGTCTTGATGGATATGCGCGCTTCCGCACTTCGGACAAGTCGTAATATCCTCGCGGGACGCCGACGCCTCGCCGCAGTCGTCGCAGTACCAGACCGGAATCCGATGCCCCCACCAAAGCTGGCGGGAAATGCACCAGTCACGGATGTTGTCCACCCAGTTCATATAGGTCTTGGAGTAGTTTTCGGGAACGAACTGCAGCTCGCCGCTCTCTAACGCATGGCGGCAGTGATCGGCAAAACGATCCATTTTCACGAACCACTGCTTCGACACCAAGGGCTCCACTGTCGTATGGCAGCGCGAGCAATGTCCGACCGCATGCTCGTGATTTTCCGTCTTGACCAAGACGCCCGTCTCTTCCAGTTCTTTTACGAGACGCTTGCGGCACTCATAGCGGTCAAGCCCCGCATATTTCCCCGCACCTTCGCCCATCGTGCCGTCGTTCTCGATAACTTTGACCTGTTCCAGATTGTGACGGTTGCCCATCTCAAAGTCGTTCGGATCGTGGGCAGGCGTCACCTTCACCGCACCGGTGCCGAACTTCGGATCGACATACTCATCGGCAAACAGCGGGATGCGCCGACCGACCACGGGCAGGATCAGCGTCTTGCCGATCAAATCTTTATAGCGTTCATCGTCAGGGTGCACCGCGACGCCCGTATCGCCGAACATCGTCTCCGGACGCGTCGTCGCAATCTCGACGAATTCATCCGAACCTTCCACCGGGTAGCGCAAATGCCAAAGATGTCCTTGCTCAGTCTCGTGCTCGACCTCAAGGTCGGACAGCGCCGTATTGCAGCGCGGGCACCAATTCGTAATCCGCATGCCCTGATAGATGAGCCCTTCCTCATAAAGGCTCACGAAAACTTCGCGCACCGCCCGCGAACAGCCCTCATCCATCGTAAAGCGTTCCCGCTCCCAGTCGCAGGACGAGCCGAGGGAACGGAGCTGCGACATAATGCGGCTGCCGAATTTTTCCTTCCACGCCCAGACGCGATCTAAGAATTTCTCGCGCCCAAGGTCATAACGGGACAGTCCCTCCTCACGCAGCGATTCCTCGACTTTCGCCTGCGTCGCGATTCCCGCGTGATCGCAGCCCGGCATCCAGAGCGTATTGTATCCCTGCATCCGGCGCCAGCGAATCAAGATGTCCTGAAGTGCGTTGTCCATCGCGTGGCCCATGTGAAGCTGGCCCGTCACATTCGGCGGCGGGATGACGATGGAAAACGGTTTCTTGTCCTTTTCTACCTCCGCATGGAACAGACCGTTCGTCTCCCAAAATTCATACCATTTCTTTTCAAACAACTTCGGATCGTACACCTTCGGAATCATATTTTCCGTCTCCGGCATCAGAATAACCCCCTCAAAAAATAAAGCTCTTTCATCCCGAAGGACGAAAGAGCAATCTTCCGTGGTACCACCTAACTTCCCGCGCCCCCTAAACGAGCGCGGCTCAAAACATAACGCCGTTTCCGCGATCCAGCTCAAAAGCGACCTTCCCCGGCACGACGCAAGGTTTTCCCAGCCAATGAAACCTCTCTCTATACCGCCGCCCGCCGCGTACTCCTCTTCCTCATCGCCGACAGTCTCTATAAATATGTAGCGTATTTTAACACAGGCGGAAGAATTTTGCAACAATCTCCTATATGAGTTTAACAAAATTCCCCGCTGAAAATTCTGCACGAATTACGACAAAATTTTCAGCGGGGAATTATTCTTATAATAAGCGAAGGAAAAATCCATCAAAACGCATAAAATAAATTTACGTTTTTACCGCCATATCCCAATACTCAAACCATTCACCACCGGGAACCGCTCCCCGATTTTCCGCACGACCATCGCCGCGCCCAGCGCCAATATCACTACGGCGACGTAAAAGGCCAACGCCAGCGGCGCGGTCATCACGCGTCCCGAACGCTCCAGCAAAAAACCCAGATAGGTAATCGCCAGTGGGTGCGCGAGATACACGAAGTATGAATGGCGTCCCAACAACGAAAGTACCGGCCGAAACGCAGCGGGAGCATCCGGCGTGAAAATTGCGAACAGGAACAGCGACGCCGCCACCGTGTAGATAACGCCCAGCGGACAAAGCTGATGGGCGGTGTTGATGGCGCCGATGGTGTCATAGCCCCGCACAAAAATCAGATAGTAATAATAACCGAGCATCGAAACCAGCGACGCGGTGAAAAACGCACTCAACGCACCGCGCCGACAAGCCATGAAGGCACGGAACGCTTCGAAGCGCACAGCAAACCAACCGCCCAACACGAAGATGAACACATAGTGCATGACCCAATAGTTGAGCCGATTGACGGCGAGCTCGCGCAGATAGAAATTCTCGATCGCGTAGGCGTTGAACAGGAAACTCGACCAATAGTCGAAAGCGACTTGCAACACGAACAGCACGGCGAGCCGCGCAGGCGTCATACGCCGCACGAGCCAGATCCAAAGCGGCATCAACAAATAAAACCAGAGCAGAATGACCATGAAATAAAGCTGATAGCTGCCGAAGCCAAAAAACAGGTATTTCACGAAAACCTTCCCATGCAGCAGCATCGTGTTGCGGAATACCACCGTATAATGCAGGATGTAAAAGACCGACCAGGCAAGATAAGGTACGAGCACCGTCTTCGCCCGCCGGCGCAAAAACGCCGCGTAGTCGAAGGGCTTTTCCAAGTCGAGGTGGTAAAAGAGTCCGAAGGCCGAGATGAAGAAGAAAATCGGCACGGCAAAGCGCGTGACAACCTCGAACAGCGCGACAAGCGCTAAATTCGGCGACGGGTTCGCGAGATACTGCGAGCCTACGTGGATGCCGACGACGCCGAGCATCGATACGCCGCGCATATACTCAATCGCAGGGATGCGAGATGTTTTCTTTTCCATGATGTCAGCGTGAGAGAATGAACTCGATATGCACGTCCGCGGTCAGCGACAGCGTGCCCGCGTCGATCGGCGTAGACTCCGCCGAAGCGTCCATGCTCTTCATCATCATGTTGCTCTGGCGCGGCTGGAACATCCCCGTGTTTTCCGTCACATGATGCACGCCGACGATAGATTTGCCGAGGGCGCTTGCGATAGTGTCCGCCTTGCTCCGCGCGTCCTTCACCGCACTTTCCAGCGCTTTTTTACGCAGCGCGTCGGTATCGCGAATCGAGAAGTCCAACGAGTGAATGGTATTCGCGCCGTTCGCCAGCACCGCGTCCACCACATCGCCGACCAGCGCCACATCCCGCACACGAACGCGAATAGTATTCGACGCGGTATAGCCGACGATGGTATTGCGCTCGTTCCGTTCGCGGCTGTATTCGGGCCGGAAGCTGTAGTCCTCGGTCTTGATATCCCTTTCCTCGATGCCGAGGGCGGTCAACGCGCTGCGGATGGCCGTCGCCTTCGCCGTGTTCTCCTGCTGCGCCTCCCCCGCGGTCTCGGCGCGTGTCACCACGCCCAGCGTAATCGCCGCTTGGTCGGGCGCGCTCTGCACCCTGCCGCTGCCGCTGACGGACAGAATCGGCGGCGTCGCCTCCGCCGCGGCACAAGTTGTCATCGGCGCGAAAAGCGAAACACAAACGAGCAGCGCCGATAAAATTTTCTTGTTCATGAAAATCGTCTCCTTCCAAAACAAAAGTATTATAACGCCATTATCCAAATTTTGCCAACGGCAAAATTTCTTTTTCATGCGTTTCGACAAGGCGTGGATACGCCTTGTCATAACGCCATTATTCAAATATTGCCAATGACAAAATTTCCTTTTAAATGTGTTTCAACGCGACGTAATATTTTTCTCCTCGATACAGCAGACAGGGCAGGATTTTTGCAGGGAAAAAAGAATATTACAAGCAGAGAGTTGTTTTGTGAAAAGGAGGAGAAAACATGACGGAGAAAAAAGTTTACACCGAGGCGGAAATCGAGGAGATTTCGGAAAAGGCGTCCCAGGCGGCGATGGAGCATTTCAAGCACGGACTGAACTGCGGCGAGTGCGTATTTCAAGGCTATCTGGAGCAGAAGACGACGGACTTCCCGCCGGAAGTCGTGGCACTGGTCTCTGGCATGGGCGGCGGAATGGGCTTCACGAAGCACACCTGCGGCGCGGTGAACGCCGGTATATGCGTAATCGGCAGCCGTCACGGACGGAAAAATCCGTTTGCGAAGGAATCCTTCGAGGAACGCGTGGACGAATTGCACCATGAGGGCACGGGCATTTACCCACGCCACGGCGAATATATTCGAAAGTGCATCGAAGAGTTCGGCACGATTGAGTGCCGCGACCTCTGCTTCCCCTTCGACGAGTCGACGCCGGAGGGCAAAAAGAACCGCGCGCGCAACTGCAAGAAGATCATCGGCTGGTGCGCGAAGGAAGCGACGAAAGCCGCGCTGTCGGAATAAGGTGACGCCATGGGAAAAAGAGTTTTGATCGTCGGCGGCGTGACTGGCGGCGCGTCCGCCGCGGCGCGTCTCCGCAGGCTCGACGAGCGCGCGGAGATTATGATTTTTGAACGCGGGCCGCACGTCTCGTATTCCAATTGCAGCCTGCCCTATTTTTTGAGCCGCGTAGTGCCGGACAGCGGCAGCCTGCTGATGGTGACACCGGAACGTTTCAAAAAGCAGTACAATATCGAGGTGCGCACGGAAAATGAAGTCATCTCCATCGACCGCGCTGCAAAGACGATTCGCGTCAAGCGGCATACCGACGGTGCAGAGTATGAAGAACGCTACGACGTACTGATCCTTTCCCCGGGCGCAGAGCCAATCCGCCCGAAAAGCATTGAAGGCATCAACCGTGAAAACGTGTTCACGGTGCGAAGCGTCGCCGATATCGAGAAGCTTGACGCGTGGCTCACCGTCCACGACGTCAGAGACGTAGCGGTGGTCGGCGGCGGCTTTATCGGCTGCGAGGTCGCGGAAAATCTTCGTGAAAGCGGAAGAAACGTCGCGCTGATTGAGGCCATGCCTCAAATCATGACTCCGTTCGATTTCGACATGGCGCAAATTTTACACAAAGAAATGCTCGATCACAACGTTACGCTCGTTTTGAAAGACGGGGTAAAGCGCGTTGGAGAAGGCGAGGTCGAACTTGCCAGCGGGCGAACTGTCAGAGCGAGCGCGGTAGTGCTCGCAATTGGCGTCCGTCCGGAAACGGAACTCGCAAAAGCCGCGGGCCTTGAACTCGGCGAAACGGGCGGTATTCGCGTCAATCACAATTATCAAACGAGCGACCCGTCCATCTATGCGGTGGGCGATGCTATCGAGGTGTTCCATCGGCTGACACGGAAGTGGACGCGTCTCGCGTTGGCCTGGCCCGCGCAGATGCAAGGCCGAGCCGTCGCCGACCATATTGCGGGCCTTTCCCATCGTTCAAAGGGCGTCATCGGTTCATCGGTGCTCCGCGTTTTCGGACTGTACGCCGCCTGCACCGGCCTCTCGGAACGCGCGGCAAAGGATGCGGGGATTCCGTGTGAATCGGCCTACGTCATTCCCGCCGACAAGGTGGGGCTGATGCCAGGCAGCGCGCCGATTCATCTGAAGCTCGTCTTCGAAACTCCCACTGGACGCCTGCTCGGTGCCCAGGCCGTTGGAAAGGACGCGGCAGATCGGCGAATCGACGTCATCGCCGCTCTGATCTCGATGTGCGGCACACTGGACGATTTGAAGGAAACGGAGCTTTGCTACGCGCCGGTCATCGGCACGGCGAAGGACGCGGTCCACATGGCGGCGCTGGTCGGGCTGAACCTCTTGGACGGACACTTCCGCCAAGTCCCGGTCTCATCAGTACGCGGCCTCGTGGAAAGCGGCGCATATATCGTAGATGTGCGCGAAAAGGGCGAATACGCGGCGAGCCACCTGAAAAACGCAGTCAATATCCCGCTGAGCGAGCTGCGCGGACGCATGGGCGAAATCCCGAAAGACCGCCCGGTCTATCTCCATTGCCGCTCCAGCCAACGAAGCTACAACGCGATTATGGCACTGCAGCAGCACGGCTTCGACAACGTGGTAAACATCGCCGGCTCCTATCTCGGCATTTGCCTTTACGAATACGCGCAAGACGTTTTGGAAGGCAGGGAAAAAATCGTCACCGCGTAAAAAAAAAAAAAAAAATATTTTCCTCAT
>CACYUQ010000068.1 GCA_902777615.1 uncultured Selenomonadaceae bacterium | reverse complement strand
CGCAACAAGCCAGGCAACAAGAGTAACACCCGCAATTGCAATTACAGCAGGCACAAACACGCCAGAAACTTTATCTGCAATCTTTGCAATAGGAGCTTTGGTTGCCGCAGAATCACTTACCATGCGAATAATTTCAGAAAGAGTTGTATCTTCCCCTACCCTTGTTGCCTGGCATACCATGTAGCCAAAAGTATTTATTGTTGCAGAAGTAACTTGAAATAGAAGGAATTTTGGAAACAACGTCGAATTTCACAACAGGTTCTAAAATGCCGATGTGCGTATGATAGGACACGCAGGGGGAGCAGTGACGCAATGAAACAGTTTTCTTTTTGCCTGAAGGATATATCGGAGTTCGACGCTTGGGCGCAGTCGTTTCGCGAGACTTGTCCGCAGGAGGCGCGGACAGTGTTCGTTTCCGTGTTTTCCGGTTGGCCCCGTGAGGACGGATTGCACGAGTTGGTTCGGCACCTGACCGAGATGTTGCCGGAAGCCGTCATCGTCGGATGTACCGCGGATGGCGAGATTATGTCCGGCCATTTGTCGGAACAGACGGCGATCTTGAATTTCATGTTTTTTGAGAAATCTGATGTGAACTTATTTTCCTTAGATTTTTCCGATACGTCGCCGGAGGAAGCCGCCGCTTCGTTGGTGGACGGTTTGATGGAGAAGGAGGTTGCGGGCGTCGGGTTGTTCTTGGCGCAGAACGACGAACCGACACACCGGTTCCTCGCGCAGTTGCATTCATTGCCGCCGCATGTGAAGGTCTTCGGCGGCGTCGCGGGAAGCACCGGGAAGTCCGGACAATATGTGATGGGAGGGGAACGCGTACTGCGTAATGGCGTGGTTGCGGCCTGTTTTATAGGCGAAGAGCTTCGCATCCATGTGAGCACCTGCGTCGGCTGGCGGCCTCTCGGGCCGTCGTTCCGCATCACGAAGATGGACGGGGACAACGTGATCCGCGAATTGGACGGCAGCCCCGCCCAGAACATTTACCAAAAATATTTGGGCCTTTCCCGCGAAGATATCAACGAGGGGAATTTACTGTTTCCGCTTTGCACGGAGCGGAACGGGAACTTGGTCATGCGGCTGCCCGCCGACTGCACGGAAGACGGGGCGTTGGTCATTAGCGGCGATTGCCGCATGGGGGAACACGTGCGGTTGGCTTACGGCGATCCCGGAAAAATTTTGGACGCGTCCTATAATTCCCGTATCGACCTTCTGTCCTTTGAGCCGGAGGCAATGTTGCTGTTCAACTGTGTTTCGCGGCGCTTTTTCCTGCGCGCGGATACGGATCAGGAGCTCCAGCCATTCCAGACCATTGCGCCGAACGCGGGCTTTTACGTTCACGGGGAAGTCAATCGGGATGAAGACGGCAATATTGCTCTTTTGAATATGTCGCTGGTATCCGCGAGTTTCCGCGAAGGGGCGCAGGGCGAGTCTCCGATTTCATCCATGTCGTTGATGCACCGCACGAGAAAGCTCACCGATATGATGAAGCTCGTCCAGTGCCTCGCGAATTTCGTGGCAATCACTTCCGCGGAATCGGAAGTCGCGAACCAGCAACTGGTGCGGCTGGCCAGCATCGACCGGCTCACCGGGCTTTACAATCGCGGCGAAATCGAGTCCATTTTGCGGAAAAATTTGATGCAGAACCGAAGGAACGACGGCATTCTTTCTGCGATCATGATTGACCTCGACAATTTCAAGGGTGTCAACGACACTTTCGGCCATGCGGTCGGGGACGACGTCCTGCGGTGGAGCGCGAAGGCCATTCATGAAACAATACGCCGATACGACGCGGCGGGACGCTGGGGCGGCGAAGAATTTTTCATCATCTTGCCTAATACGCCCATGGAAGCAGCTGCCGGCGTCGCGGAGCGAATTCGCGCGGCGTTCGAGGCGGGACATACACTGCCGGACGGACGCTCGGTCACCGGGAGTTTCGGCGTCGCGATGTTCCCCCCCAGCGGTAATTATATGAAATTTTACAAGCTTCTCGACGATGCGCTTTACCGCGCGAAGCTGGACGGAAAAAACCGGGTCTGCGTCGCGGAGGAAGAATGAGAAGAAATCAAAAAATTCCGTTCGCGTTGTGCACATTGCACGACGGAACGGAATTTTTTTTGATGCTCAATGGACAGGGCCTTCGTCCAGTTCTTCAGCGTGGAAGCCCGCCCACGACTTTGCGAAAACCTCCCGTACTTTTTCTCGGCTTCCCTTCGCTTTCCAAAGTTCCGAGAGGCTTACCCAGCCCAGCGTCACCTCGTAAATGTGGCAGCCGTTGTAGTGGTTCTTGGCAAGTTTTGCGTAAGCTTCTTTATCAATGATATTTGCATTTTTGTCGGAATATGTCGTTTCCCCGGAAGGCGGCAATTTGAGCCCCTTGTGAGGCTCAGAAAAGTGTCCCAGGAATTCCTGATGAATCTGTCCCTGCGAGAGCTGCAGTCCATATAGTCTTCCGTCGCGTGCCCAGCCGCCTTCCATCGAAGGAATCCAGCGGACGCTTTCGAAAACGTAATGGCGCTCGCCGATTTGGCAGGCAAAGTACATACGGACGTGGGGCTTGTGAATGTCCGTCTCGCTGGCCCCGTTGAAAAAATGCAGCAGGGAAACGCCGTCGCCCGTCTCGTTGACCTCGTAGCCCCAATTCTCGATGAATTCCTCGTCGCCTACCGTCGTCGTGAAGAACAGCTCCAGCTGCCCGTTGTTGTCGAGGTCGGTCACGGCAAACTCGCCGTTTTGGACGAGGGCTTCTTCAAGGCACATGTTTTTTTCCCAAATATCTTTCTGCGTGGAGAGAAAATCGAGCTGCGCGTTCGCTTCATAAGCTTCCGCCGCTTCCACCGCGTTGCCGAAAGCCAAGCTTGCCGCAAGCGTCAGCGCCAAGCCGATTTTTTTCATTGCCCGCATGAGAAATCCTCCTTTTGGTTGTTCAAATCCCTTCGGAACTACAGTATTTGTCCAAAAACTTGTAAATATTTTTCGACGGTGGGGGTGAATTTCCTGCCGTCTTCCTGTCCTATTTTTCCATCTTAAATAAATGGGATGGGAACGATACTATAGGTCTCGACATTATGCGGGGAACGAAGTATACTTGTAATATGAAATCCAGCGACGAAAAACGCTGGAGAAGAAAGGTGGATGAACCTGAACATGGCGTCTGACAAAAATGCGATTACCGTCTTGATTATTGACGATGATGATTTCGTTCGCGAAATGGCGAAAACGATTTTGAAAGAGCAGCTGCAATATGAAGTCTTAGAGGCGCCCTCGGGCATGGACGGTGTCGATGTATTGATAAAAAACAAAGTGCATTTGATTTTGCTCGACGTGACGATGCCGGGCTGGGACGGCTTCAAGACCCTCTCCGTCATACGCGAGCACGTGGTGCTGAAAAAAATCCCGATCATCATGCTGACCGCTTCCGCCGAGCGCGAATCCGTAATCAAAGCAAGCCAATACGGAATCGCCGACTACATCCGCAAGCCTTTTGTGCCGGAGGAACTTGTCAGCCGCGTCTCCAAGGTCGTCTGGGAAAATTGGCAGGAAGAAAGTATCGACTCGTTGGGGCTGGACGTCGACGACTTGCTCAAGGGCCTCGGTGGCTTGGACAACTGAACTATGGGAATATGGGAAAACCACCTTCCGAATTTCCGGAAGGTGGTTTTTCTCGTTTTCGTCTTAACTATCGTGCAGTATGCTGTCCATATAGGCAATCAGCCCATCTTTTTCAATGCCTGTTTCTCCTCCGCCCATGACAATCGTTCGGAGCTTCATGGCTTCCTCGTAGGAAAGGGTCGCTTAGGCTTCGAGGAGACAAGATGTCATTGACATCTTGTCTGCCCGAAGCCTTGATTATTAATACAGATTTTATGCAACAGCGCTTTTTGATTTTTTCTTTTGCACAAGTACGGTCAGTATGAGTACCGCGAGACCGATGACGTCGGTTTCCATGCCCGGCTTGATGAGGAGCAGGGAGCCTGCTCCCGCGATGACGCGGAGCCATGCCGCCATTGGCGTGAAGAGGTACCCTTCGACGGCGACGGCGATCAGGAACACGCCGACGCAGGCGCTGGCCGCTACCCACGCGCCTTCGGCAATGGTCGTGTTGATCAGCATCAGCTGCGGCGCGTAGACGAACATGAACGGCACGATGAAGCCCGCGATGGCCAGTTTGACCGACGCGACGCCGGTCTTCATCGGATTGCCGCCCGAGAGGCCCGCCGCCGCAAACGACGCCAGCGCCACAGGCGGCGTCAGGTTCGCGAACATCGCGTAGTAGAACGAGAACATGTGCGCCGCGCCCGCCGGGATGCCCAGCTTCGCCAGCGCCGGAGCCGCGATGGTCGCCGTGATGATATACGCCGGAATCGACGGCAGGCCCATGCCGAGAATCATGCAGGTGATCATCGTGAAGAACAGCGTGAAGAGCAGGCTCGTCGAGCCGAGCGCGATGATCGTGTTCGCCATCGTCAGGCCGAATCCCGTCTTCGAGCAGACGCCGATGATGATGCCGACGCAGGCGCAGGCCACCGCCACGGAGACGGTCTGTTTTGCGCCGTCCGCCAGTGCGTCAAGGAAACTGGAAAAAGTCATGCGCGTCTCTTTGCGGAACATCGAGACGACAATCGTGACGAGAATCGTCATGACCGCCGAGAAGATGACCGTGGTGCCGGAGAAGAACAGCATATAGAGAAGGAAAAGAACCGGAAGCAGCAAATGACTGCGCCGCTTCATCACGTCGCTGGTCTTCGGCAGCTGATCTTTCGGCAGACCGACGAGGCCATCCTTCGACGCGCGCAGGTGCACCTGCAATACGATACTCAAATAGTAAAGCAGCGCGGGGATTGCCGCCCAGGTGATGATCGTCGAATACTGGACGCTGATCATCTCCGCCATGATGAAGGCCGCCGCGCCCATGATCGGCGGCAGGAGCTGCCCGCCCACCGAGGCCGCCGCTTCGACCGCGCCCGCAAATTCCTTCGAGTAGCCGGTCTTCTTCATCAGCGGGATCGTGAATGCACCTGTCGTGACCACGTTCGCCACTGCCGAGCCGTTGATCGAGCCGAGGAAGCCCGACGCGATGACCGACACTTTCGCGGGGCCGCCCTTCGTGTGACCGGCCAGCGCCAGGGCGATGTCGTTGAAAAACTGTCCCATGCCGCATTTCGACATGACCGCGCCGAACAGGATGAACAGGAAGATATAGCTGGCCGCGACGCTGACGGAGGTGCCGTAGATGCCTTCGGTGTTCGCGAAGAAGTGGTTCGACAGCGAGGCCCAGTCATAGCCCCGGTGCATGAACATGCCGGGGAATTCGCGTCCGTACAGGCCGTAAATGATGAAGACGATGGAGAGGACCGCCAGCGCGTTGCCCGTGACGCGGCGCGAACATTCGAGCACCAGCGCGACCAGAAGCGTCGCCATCGCGATGTCCGCGTTGTTCGGGTTGCCCGCGCGCTCGACGACGCCGAGATAGTCCGTATAAATGTAAATCGGCGCAGCAAAAGAAAGCGCCGCGAAAATCCAGTCGAGGATCGACGGTTTCGTCATGTCCGAGGATTTTCCCGCCGGATACATCAAGAAGCCCAGCGCGAGAATCATCGCCACGTGCAGCGAGCGATGCACCAGCGTCACCGGAGGGCCGAAGGCCGCCGTGTAAAGATGATAGCACGAGACCAGGAGGCACGCGCCGAAAAAGATTTTCTTCAGCAGCGGGTTCGTGAACTTGCGCGTCGCCGATTCCTTGTCCAGTTTTCGTATGATTTCCTGTGATTTTTCTTCCAGCCGTTCCGTCTCCTCGTTACGGAGCAGCGTGTTTTCCGTTTCCTTTGCCATCAAAGAATCTCCTCTTCGTCACGATTAAATTGACGCGGGTATGCTCGGGAAGCGTTTCGCCTTTTGCGATCAGGACGTCGTTCAGCACAATGTCCCGTGTGGCAAAGTGCGAGTTAATCCATGTGAATTCGTGAAAAACTTGCCCGATATTGCTCATATAAATCATGCCGTCGTCGTCCACCCAGACCTCGGTTCCCTTGTTCTCCGGAATGCCCGCGCCGAATGCGGGGAACGCGATCATATCGAGGATCAGGTCGTGGTTCGCGTCGATGTGGTAATACTCGTGCCAAGGGATTTTCTCCCAAGAATGAATCCAGCCAAAGAAAAGCTGATCGCCTTCTTTGGCCGGAACTTCAACATAGATTTCTTTCGTTTCGTAGTCGTAAATCCGAAGCACGGTTTCCGCCGAAAGCTCGTTCAGCGCCCACAGTCCCGCGAAGAGGACGACGGCCGCGCAAAGCGCGACAGCCGCCTTTTTTTTCATGTGCGGCTTATTTCAGGATGCCTTTTTCCTTGTAGAACTTCTCCGCGCCCGGATGCAGCTTCACGCTGGTGCCGGTGATGCCGCGAAGGGCCGTGTCCAGCTTGATTTCGCGTTTCGCTGTCGCGTGAGACGCGCCGATGGTCTCAAGCCCCTTCTCGGAGTAAATGCCGCCGAGGAGATCGTAAACCACGTCGTCGGACAGGTTCTTCGAGACGAGCATGATGTTCATGACCGCCGCCGTTGTCGTGTCGGCGTCCGTCCCGTAGGTATCTTTCGGGATCTTCCACTCGACGTAGAACGGATACTTCGCGGTCAGCTTCTTCAGCGCCTCGCCGTCCACCGGAACGAACACGATCTTCTTCGTCGTGCCCAATTCCTTGATCGTTGCGTTGCCGAGACCGGACGTTACAAATGCGACGTCGCACTGGCCGTTCTTCATCTGGTCGATGGCCTCGCCGTAGGAGAGGTAGTCGACTTTCGCGTCGTCATAGGTCATGCCGTTCGCCTCGAAAATCATGCGGGCGTTCAGCTCGACGCCGGAATTCGGGGCACCGACGCCAACGCGCTTGCCCTTGATGTCGGCAAAGGTCTTGATGCCGGAATCTTCCGTCGTGACGATCTGTACCACGTTCGGCCAGAGGCCCATCATCGCGCGGAGATCCGTCGCTTTCGGCTTGCCCTCATACGCGCCGAAGCCTTCCACGGCTTGAATCACAGAATCGGACATCGCAATGGCGAGCTCGCCTTTTCCGGTCAGGATTGCATTGATATTCTCGCCCGTCGCGCCCGTGGCAGTTGCCGAGGTCTTATAGCCCATCTCGCCGATGACCTTAGAGAACGCGCCGCCGATCGGGAAATAAATGCCGCTGGTCGGACCCGTCAGCACCGTGACGAATTCCTTGCTGCGATCGACTTTCGTCTCCTTCTTCGGCGCGCCGGAACCGCCGCTAGAGTTTCCGCCGCCTCCTCCGCAGGCCGCGGTCATCACGGCGAGAGCCGCGATCAGGATGGCGCTCATCAGTCTTTTCCACATACGTTACCCTCTCCTTTTTATAAAATGGTGTATGACGTTGCACTTATAGTTATTATATCATTTCAGCATAGCGCGGTAAATGTTTTTTGCGCGTTTTTCTGAAAAATTTTATAGCAGTTCGTCCTCGGTTACGACGCGGTTGCGCCCGCCCTGCTTCGCCGCATACAGAGCCTCGTCCATGCGTTTGAATACGGCCTCGTTGGGCTCGTCGTCATGCCAGGACGCGACGCCGACGCTGCAGGTAACGCGTTGGATGTCGTCAACAAAAGGAAGGATGACAATAAATTCGTCACCGCCCATTCTGCCTATTAGAAGAGCATCGGTAAAACTGTTAATAAGTACCTCTGAAAAGCCGCTAAGGAGCTTATCGCCCATATCGTGGCCGTAATTGTCGTTGACGCGCTTGAAAAAGTCGATATCGAGCATCAGGACGGACGTGGGCAGCTTCGCGACCTGCGCCAGTGTGATCGTTTCCTGCACATTTTGGTCAAATTTCCGGCGGTTGAGACATTTCGTCAGCGGGTCGATCTCCGAGCGCTCGACGGCGCTCGCTACCTCGATTTCCAACGAGCGGGCGAGGGAAATCAGGCTGCGCTCCTTGCGGAATTGCTCGCCGACCAGCGACAGGATGAAATACGCGAACGCGAAAATCGTGAAAGGCGCCAGCGCCATCAGATACGGGATCAGCGGCGAAATGCGCAGGAACCGTACCGCACCGTTCAACAGTGCGACGAGCGGAAGCAGGATGCCCGGCACAAGAAAAGCACGGCAGTGGCGGCGGTTATCCCCCTCGGAACGGTACAGGCAGAAAACCTGTACCACTTGCAGGACCGCCAACCCGAGGAAAAGCACGGGTATCATCGCCATGAAGCCGTTTTGATTCGCGACGGAGGGCGGCAGCGAAAGCGAAAGCTCTAACTCGAGGACGTCGACGATTTCCAGTCCAACCGCGAGTGCGGTAATCGCGGCGTAAGCGTGAAGCGTCTTGCGGACGGCGGGGCGGAAACGGCTGTCCACCAGTTCCAGCACGATATATGAGCCGCCGATTGGCATCAGATAGAACATGAACAGTACGATCCGCCACCAAAAGCCCGGCTTGTCCCAGAGAAACACCGTGCCGTTGCTCGCACTGAACATCCAGACCGCGAAAATGACGAGGAACAGGAACGAAGCGCGGTACAGGCGTCGCAGCTCGAATTGGTTCATATAATAGACGCCGATGATGATCATCAGCATCAGGACAATCGGCAAATTGATAAAATACGGCAAATCGAACAGGAACAGCTTCTGAACCTGCTTGGCGTTCGTATCGATGGAGACGCCGATGAGCCGTCCGAGACTGACCGGCGAATCGGAATACATCTGAAAAGTGACGGTGTGCGTGCGGTCCCGCTGGTCTGACGGCAGCGTCACGAGATGCCAGCGCCAGCCGTAGCCGATGGGCTGATGCGCGAGCGTGCCGTATTGGTAGACCAGCTTGTCGTCCTGCCAGACGCGGAACGACTGGTTCATCGTGACGAAAAAGAGCGTATTGACGTCGGGGGAGGTGGCGTCGAGGTTCATGCGGAGCCAGACGTGGTTCAGATTCCCCGAGATCGGCGGCGCCTCCATTTCCCCGTCGTAGGAAATCCAATTCCGCTCGTCGTCTTCCGATGACCGGAGCCATGTAAAATCGCCGGAGGCCGTGCGCGGCGAATCGCCCTCGCGGTAGCGCCAGTCGTGGAACTCAACCGCTTCGACAGGCGCGCAAAACGCGAAACAGGCGATCAGCACGAGAAACAGCCGCAGGACCGCCAGCGGTTTTCCCATGATGATCGCCTCCGTTATCGTAATCGAAAATCTATCCGTATCATAGCACACAAACAGAAAATTGTCTTATGTTTTGTTTGATTTTTTCTTATTTTTCAGGCGTTTTGCAGTTCTGCAAAATACTGGAGTAAGAAAATCAAGACATCTGATTTTCTTACTCCGGAATTTTCCGTTGTGAAAAGGAAAACCGCAAGCCCAAGAAAATTTTGGGCTTGCGGCTTTGGTGTCGGTTTTATGTGAATAAATCGTCGTAGAATGTGTACGCGCACATCGCGCAGATCAGGATGAAGAGAGCGGCATCACCCATTTTGGGAGCCTCCTTTGGCAAGACGTAAAGTTGATATTATGATATAATCATTCGTAAAGAATTGCAAGGGGGGATGCGGATGGAAATGACGCGGATGGAAATCCCGGACCTCGCGGCGGCGCAGCAGGCGCTGCTCTCCGTCGGCGCCGATCCCAGGGGTGTCGCCATCATGAAGGAGAAGGCGGTGTTCCGCGTGGTGAGGCTGGGCGGTGTGCCGCTGCGTGCGGCGAATCTCGTCAAGCAGACGTTTCTAGCCCACGGCGCGGAGGCGGCAGTATCGCGGGAGACGGCGGCGCTGACCGCGGAGACGACGGATATGGTTTTGATGGGAACGTTGGCGCAGTACCGCGCGATTTTGGCGAAAATGCGCGAGCAACCGTTTGGGCTTCGGGCGCTATCCGAGGCATTAGAAAAATTTTTATGGGAAAATTCGTGAGACAGGCAGGATTTTTTTGTAGAATCGCGAATGAATACAATATAATTCACAGAAAGGTCAGGTGACAGCCGTATGGCTACGATTCGGATTCGCAATATGATGTTTTATGGGTTCCACGGGATTTATGAGTATGAACGCGAGCAGGGACAGAAATTTTTCGTGGACGTTTCGTTGGAGACGCGGGACAATCGTGCGGCGGAGACGGACAGCGCCGACGACGGCGTGGACAGCGCCCATGTCTATAATTTCGTGCGCGACGTCGTCGAGAACAAGCGCTATACCCTTTTGCAGTCGCTGGCGACGGAGGTCAACCGCCAGCTGCTGAAAGTGTTCCCGCAGTGCGGCTCGGTGACGACGCTGATCCGTAAGCCTTCGGTGCCGATCGCGGGCCCGCTGGACTGCGTGGAGGTCGAGGTCACGTCGAAGAGCGAGGATTTCGCGAAGGCAGAGTAAAAAGAAGAAAAGCTATGCGGCAAGATTGTCCGCATGGCTTTTTTTGTGTCTGTTTCGAGATTCATGCTTGACAGGAAAAACTTTCTTTCCTATTATATAGGCATTCGTATATTCAAGAAAGGGCGGTGCGGCGGTGGGGCTGGACGGGGCTTTTTTTGCGGCGGTGCTTTCGGCGTCCGGCGTTGGCATCCCCGGCGCGGAGCGTCTGGCGGAAGCGGCGGGCGGTGCACGGGAAGCGTGGCTGGCGGACGCGGGGACGCTTCAAAAATATCTGGGCGAGGCGGCGGCGTCCGCGCTGGTCAAGCTTCGCAAGGCAAAGCCGAGCTTACCGGAGGAGATTGCCGAGGTCTCGGAAAAGCGAAATATTCGTATCTTGTCCCGGGATGATGAAGAATACCCGGCCATCCTGCGGGAGATTGCGCGTCCACCGTTGGCATTGTTCGTTCGGGGCAATTCGATACCCGATGCCGAGCGCATCGCAGTGGTCGGCTCCCGACGCGCGAGTAAATATGGCGCGCGCGTGGCAGAGGACATTGCGCGGGAGCTTTCGGCCCGAGGCGTGACGGTGGTCAGCGGCGCGGCGCGCGGCATCGACTCGGCGGCGCATAGGGGCGCGCTGAGCACGGGACAAACGGGGCGCACGGTGGCGGTGCTCGGCTGTGGCGTGGACGTCGTCTATCCGAAGGAAAATGATCGTCTGCTGGCCGAGATCGCGGAGTCGGGCGTCGTATTGTCCGAGTACCCGCCGGGGACGCAGCCCTTTTCGGCGTTCTTCCCGCAGCGGAACCGCATCATCAGCGGCCTTTCTCGCGGCGTCCTCGTCGTCGAGGCGGCGGAGCGCAGCGGCTCCTTGATTACCGCGGAGCTGGCCTTGAGCGAGGGGCGGGACGTGTTCGCGGTGCCGGGCAGTATTTACTCGGACACGAGCCGGGGCTGCCACAATCTGATCCGGCAGGGTGCGAAGCTGACCGTTTCGGCGGAGGACATCCTGGACGAATACGCATGGGCGGCGCAGACGAAAAAAACTTCGACGGGGGCGTCGCTGGGCCAAAAGGAAAACGAGGTGCCGGAAGGGCTTTCCGAGGAGGAGAAAGCGGTTTATGCGCTGCTGTCGAAAGACGCGGCGCTGACCGTGGACGATATGATTTACCGGCTGCACGGCAGAGGCGACGCGTCGAATGTCGCGTTCCTGCTGCTCCAGTTGCAGCTCAAGGGCTATATTGAGGAAGATGAAAACCGCGCGTATCGCTTGCGGTGAAGGAGGAAAATCGTTGGCTACAGCAGTAAAGGCAAAACCGAAGAAGGCGGCGGTGAAAAAGCCCGCGGCAAAGAAGACGACGCGCAAGGCGAAGGACTCGGAAGGGACGACGCTGGTCGTCGTGGAGTCCCCGGCGAAGGCGAAAACGATTGAGAAATATCTCGGCAAGAATTTCGTCGTGCGCGCCTCGATGGGACATCTGCGCGATTTGCCGAAGAGTCAGTTCGGCATTGACGTGGAGCACGAGTTTGAGCCGAAATATATCAATATCCGCGGCAAGGGCGACCTGATCCGCGCGCTGAAGAAGGATGCGAAGGACGCATCCCGCATCTATCTCGCGTCCGACCCGGACCGCGAGGGCGAGGCGATTGCATGGCATTTGGCGCATCTTCTCGATATTGCGCCGGACGCGGATTGCCGCATCGTGTTCAACGAGATTACGAAACCGGCTATCCAGGAGGCGATACGCGAGCCGCGCCGTATCGACATCGATCGGGTGGATGCGCAACAGGCTCGCCGGATGCTGGACCGCATCGTCGGTTACAAGCTGTCGCCGTTGCTTTGGCGCAAGGTGCGCAAGGGGCTTTCGGCGGGACGCGTGCAGTCCGTCACGGTGAAGCTGATTTCGGACCGGGAGAAAGAGGTGCAGAGCTTCGTCTCCGAGGAATATTGGACGGTGGACCTGAAGCTCCGCAAGAAGCGTTCGCGCTTGTTCACGGCGGAGCTGACCGCGATTGACGGCAAGAAGCCGTCGCTTTCGGACAAGAAGGCGGCGTTTGCGGTCAGGGACGCGCTGGAAAAGGAGAAATTCACCGTTACCGAGGTCAAGCGCCGGGAGCGGCAGCGCAAAGCCGCGCCGCCGTTCAACACCAGCAGCTTGCAGCAGGACGCGGCGCGCAGGCTTGGCTTCACCTCGCGCAAGACGATGATGTTGGCGCAGCAGCTCTATGAAGGTATCGGCCTCGGGCGGAAAGGCCCGGTCGGCTTGATCACGTATATGAGAACGGACTCGACGCGCATCTCGCAGCTCGCGATGGACGAAGCACGCGCATTTGTGACGGAGCGTTTCGGCACTTCATATGTCCCGGCGAAACCGAATGTTTACGCCACGGGCAAGAATGTGCAGGATGCCCATGAGGCAATCCGTCCGACCAGCGTCCTTCGGACGCCGGAAGAAGTGGAGCCGTTTCTGACGAACGATCAGTTGAAGCTTTATACGCTGATTTGGCAGCGTTTTGTCGCCTGCCAGATGACGCCTGCCGTTTACGATACGCTGAGCGTCGGCGTCGCGGGCGGCAAGCATTATGCGTGCCGTGCCACCGGTTCCGTGATGAAGTTCCCTGGCTTTACCGCCGTTTATGCGGAGAGCGGCAGCAAGAAGGAAAAGGACGTGGTACTTCCGGAGCTTTCCGTCGGCGACGTGCTCGACCTTTCCGCGGTGTTGCCGGAGCAGCATTTCACGGAGCCGCCGCCGCGCTACAACGAGGCGTCGCTGGTCAAGACGCTGGAGGAAAAGGGCATCGGCCGTCCGAGCACTTACGCGCCGATCATCGAGACGATTATCGCCCGCGGCTATGTCGTGCGCGTTGAGAAGACTTTCCGCCCGACGGAGCTGGGCGAGATTGTGGTCAAGATGCTCGAGGAATATTTCAAGGATATCGTTGACGTGCAGTTCACGGCGACGCTGGAAAACGAGCTGGACGAGATTGCCGACGGCAAGCGCGGCAGGAACAAGTTCCTCGCGGATTTCTACGGCCCGTTTGAAAAGACGCTGGAAAAGGCGGACGAGGCCATCGGCCATGTGGAGCTTCCGGTCGAGGAATCCGACGTCGTCTGCGAGCATTGCGGGCGGAAAATGGTGGTAAAACAGGGGCGTTACGGAAAATTCCTCGCCTGCCCCGGCTTCCCGGAGTGCCGCAATACGAAGCCGTTCCTGAAGGATACCGGCGCGTTTTGCCCGCGCTGCGGCGGCAGCATCGTCGAGCGGCGCACGCGGCGCGGACGGATTTTCTACGGATGCAAGAACTATCCCGACTGCGATTTCGTGACATGGGACACGCCCGAGGCCGAGCCGTGCAAGACCTGCGGCTCTTTGATGCTGCGCCATCATTTCAAGAACGGCCGCGTGCTCCGCTATTGCATCAACGACGCCTGCAAGACCCGCGTCGACCATCCGATCAACAAGGAGCTGGAACGTCAGCGCGCCCGGGCGGAGAAGAATGCGTCTGCCGAAAAGGCGACGGCTAAGACGAAGACGCCGGCCAAAAAAACGACAGCAAAAAAGACCGCCGCGAAAAAAACGGCGGCGAAGAAGAAATAATGGAAGCGATCAGTAAAATTGCCCGCGTTGTCATCGTCGGCGCGGGGTTGGCCGGCAGCGAGGCGGCATGGCAGGCGGCGAAGCGCGGCGTGCCCGTGACGCTGTATGAAATGCGTCCTGCAAGTTCGACGCCCGCGCACAAGACCGGCGGCTTTGCCGAGTTAGTCTGCAGCAATTCGCTGCGCGCGGCAGGGCTCGAAAACGCCGTTGGCGTATTGAAGGAAGAAATGCGCCGCCTCGGCTCGATCGTAATGGAGGCGGCCGACGCGACCCGCGTTCCGGCGGGTGGTGCGCTGGCGGTGGACCGGCATGGGTTTAGCCGCTATATCACCGAGCGTGTGGAAAACCATCCGTTGATTGAGGTGCGCCGCGAACGCATCGACGCGGTGCCGGTCTTTGATGACGCTGTCACGATCGTCGCCAGCGGCCCGCTGACGGACGGCGCGCTGGCGGAGGACGTGGCGCGGCTGACCGGCGGCAAGGGGCTCTATTTTTACGACGCCGCCGCGCCGATTGTGACGCTGGAATCGTTGGACATGACCCGGGCCTATCGCGCCTCGCGTTACGGCAAGGGCGAAGCGGCCTATATCAACTGTCCGATGACGAAAGACGAATACGAGGCGTTTTGGGACGCGCTAGTCAACGCGGAAAAAGCGCCGACCCATGAATTTGAAAGGGAAATTTTCTTCGAGGGCTGTATGCCCGTCGAGGTCATGGCGGCGCGGGGAAAAGATACGTTGCTTTTCGGTCCGCTGAAGCCGGTGGGACTTGAACATCCCGAGACCGGGGCGCGGCCTTACGCCGTCGTGCAGCTTCGGCAAGACGACGCGGCTGGCACGCTGTACAATATCGTCGGATTCCAGACCCATCTGACATGGCCGGAGCAGCGGCGCGTGTTCTCGATGATTCCGGGGTTGGAGAACGCGGAGTTCATGCGTTATGGCGTCATGCACCGCAACACGTTCATCAATTCGCCGCTGGTCCTGCGCCCGACCCTGCAGCTTGCTGACGACCCGAGAATTTTCTTCGCGGGGCAGATGACCGGCGTCGAAGGCTATGTCGAGTCGGCGGCGGCGGGGCTGATGGCGGGCGTAAACGCCGCACGGCTATTTGCCGGGCTTCCGGCTGTCGCGTTCCCGGAGGAAACGGCTCACGGCGCCCTCGCGCATTACATCACGACGGCGGATCCCGCGCATTTCCAGCCGATGAACGTAAATTTCGGCTTGATGCCGCCGCTTTCGGAGCGGGTGCGGGATAAGAAATTGAAAAAACAGAAAATCGCCGAGCGCGCCTTGACTGCGATTGAGCCGTGTGTAAAATTCTGAAGTAAGAAAATCAGAAAATATAAAGGGAACACTGAGTAAGTCAATTCATGCATCTGTCGAGGGGCTTATTCAGTGGTTCCTTAAAAGCTGGAGGGGAGCATCATGGAGCAACAACACAGCGAATTTCATGCGACCACCATCGTCGCCGTCCGGCACGAAGGCAGGACGGCTATTGCCGGGGACGGGCAGGTCACCTTCGGGCAGAATACGGTGATGAAGGCCAACGCGCGCAAAGTGCGTCGCCTCTACCACGGCAGCGTACTCGCCGGGTTCGCCGGGTCGGTGGCGGACGCTTTCACGCTGTTTGAGAAATTCGAGGCGAAGCTGGAGGAATTCAACGGCAACCTCTTGCGCTCTGCAGTGGAGCTGGCGAAGGAATGGCGCACGGACAAGGTGCTGCGCCGTCTGGAAGCACTGCTGCTGGTCGCCGACAACGAGACGCTTTTGATGATTTCCGGCAACGGCGAGGTCATCGAGCCGGACGGGGAAGTGGCCGCGATTGGCTCCGGAGGGTTTTACGCGCTGGCGGCGGCGCGCGCGCTGAAAAAGCACGCGGGCACCATGAGCGCGGCGGAAATTGCCGAAGAGGCGCTGTCCATCGCAGCCGACATCTGCGTGTACACGAACCACAATATTAAAGTGGAAGAATTGGACTAAAAGGAGTTTTTTACGTGCAGATCAATGAGCAGACGCCTCGGCAGATCGTCGAGGAGTTGGATAAATACGTAGTCGGCCAGGACGAGGCGAAGCGTGCCGTCGCCCTCGCGCTCAGGAATCGCTGGCGCAGCCGCCAGCTCGACGAGTCGATGCGCGACGACGTCATTCCGAAGAATATTTTGATGATCGGCTCCACCGGCGTCGGCAAGACGGAAATCGCCCGCCGCCTCGCGAAGCTGGTTCGCGCTCCTTTCGTCAAGGTCGAGGCGACGAAGTTCACCGAAGTCGGCTATGTGGGCCGCGACGTCGAGGCAATCATCCGCGATCTCGCGGAGACGGCAGTCCGCATGGTTCGCAAGGAGCGTATGGAAGCGGTGCGCGAGCAAGCGGAAAAGCTCGCCGAGGAACGCATCCTCGACACCTTCGTGCCGGAGACGAAGCCGTCGACGAATCCGCTGGGACGACTGTTCGGCGCGGCGGACAGCACTGCGGCGCAGGTCGCCGAGGACGACAAAGAACCGAAATTCAAAGCGGGCCGCGCATGGTGCAAGAAGCGCCTCGACGCCGGAGAGCTTGAGGACGAATTGATCGAGGTCGAGGTCGAGGAACAGGGACGGCCGATGGTCGGCATGTTCGCCGGGTCGAGCCTTGAGAGCATGGGCGGCGATTTGCAGGATATGCTTTCGGGGCTGATGCCGAAGAAGCGCAAACGCCGCAAAGTGGCGGTCAAGGAAGCGCGGAAGATTTTCGCCCAGGAGGAGGCGTCGAAGCTCGTCGATATGGACGAAGTTTCCACCGAGGCGATCCAGGCCGCCGAGCGCAGCGGCATCGTGTTCCTCGACGAGATTGACAAGGTCGCGGTCAAGGACGGGCAGAACAGCGGCCATGATGTCTCACGGGAGGGCGTGCAGCGCGACATTCTGCCAATCGTCGAAGGCTCCACGGTCATGACGAAGTACGGCCCGGTCAAGACCGACCATGTACTGTTCATCGCGGCGGGTGCGTTCCACATGGCAAAGCCCTCGGACCTGATTCCCGAGCTGCAGGGTCGCTTCCCGATCCGCGTCGAACTGGACTCGCTGAAGGAAGAAGACTTCCGCCGCATCCTCGTCGAGCCGAAAAACGCGCTGTTGAAGCAGTACCAAGCCTTGCTCGCCACCGAGGGCGTCGAGCTCTCCTTCACCGACGAAGCAATCCGCCGCATCGCGAAAATGGCCTGCGAGGTCAACGAGCAGACGGAAAATATCGGCGCGCGTCGTCTGCACACGATCATGGAAAAGCTTCTGGAAGAGGTTTCTTTTGACGCGCCGGAGCTGGAGGAAAAAAAGATTTCCATTGACGCCGATTACGTCGAACAAAAACTTTCGGAGATTACCGAGAGCCGCGACCTCAGCCGGTTCGTTCTGTGATTTTTCCAATTTAAAAGCGCACGTTTCCAAAATTTTCGGAAACGTGCGCTTTTTTTACTATGCAGATAGAAATTTATATGATAGAATATAAAATAATTTCTGATAATGGTGATTTAATGAAAGGAAGGATGACCATGGCAACTCTCTTGGAAAAAACCCGGAAAATCAATCGGCTTCTGCAGCGGATGGAGAACGTCGAGTATGGCGGCGTCGCCCAAGTGCTCTGCAACGTCATCGGCGCGAACGTTTACATCGCGGACAAGGATGGCTTGATTGCCGGTCATGCCTTTGTCGACGATTTTGAATGCGACCTGATGGTGGACAAGGTTATCGAGAAGGGATGCTTCCCGAAAAAATACGCGAAATGGCTATTGAAGATGGACGAGACCTCGCCGAATCTTCGCTCGAAGACCGGCATCTGCGCGTTCACCTCGGACAACACGCCTTGCAAGTTCAACGGGAAAAATACGACGGTCGTTCCGATTTATGGCGTGGGCGAGCGTATCGGCACGTTGGTTTTGGCGAAATATAATGAAGAATTTACCGACGACGATCTGATCCTTGCCGAGTACGGAGCCGCCGTTGTCGGCATGGAGATGCTGCGCGAGCGCACAACGAGGATCGAGGC
>CACYUQ010000067.1 GCA_902777615.1 uncultured Selenomonadaceae bacterium | reverse complement strand
GAAGGCAAGCGCCTGATCCAGCAGAACGGTCTGAGCCTTAACGATACCAAGGTCACGGATATTGAGTATGTACTAACGTCTGAAGACTTCACCGATGGTTCTGCCATCGTGAAGAAGGGCAAGAAGAAATACTACAGACTGGCCAAGTAAGCAAGACATAGAGGCTTTCGCAGAATGCAAAGGCTAGCATACTGAAGCAGGAGGTGGCACCACAGATGCAGAAATCCACTTATACCAAACGAATTATACCCTGTTTGGACGTAAAGGATGGCAGGGTAGTCAAAGGTACTAACTTCGTGGGCTTGCGGGATGCAGGCGATCCGGTAGAGTTGGCGGCCAAATATGATGATGAAGGTGCTGACGAGTTGACTTTCCTTGATATCACTGCCTCTAGTGACAAACGGGATACAATTGTGAACGTGGCACGGGATTGCGCCTCCAAGGTCTTTATTCCCTTTACCGTAGGGGGAGGCATACGCACCACTGATGATATGAGGGCCTTGCTGAAAGCAGGAGCTGACAAGATTTCTGTCAATACGGCAGCCATAAAAAGACCAGAGCTTATTCGTGAGGGGGCGGAAAAGTTTGGTAGCCAGTGCATAGTACTGGCTGTGGATGCCAGACACAACGGCGAAAACAGTTGGGAAGTTTACATCAATGGTGGCAGAACCCCTACGGGCCTTGATTGCCTTGAGTGGGTAAAAAAAGCTGTGGATTTGGGGGCAGGAGAGATACTTCTCACCAGCATGGATGCTGACGGCACGAAGGACGGCTATGACATCCCGCTGACGCGCATGGTGTCCGAGGCTGTGAACGTGCCGGTGATTGCGTCGGGGGGCGCAGGAACGCTCGAACATTTTTACGACGTCGTGACGCTGGGCAAAGCGGACGCGGTGCTGGCCGCATCGGTGTTCCACTATGGACAGTTCACCGTGCGCGCGGTCAAGGAATATTTGAAATCGCGAGGAGTGGAGGTAAGGCTTTGATGGACATTTCAATGGTGAAATTTGACGAGAAAGGCTTAGTGCCCGCCATCGTGCAGGAGGAAAACGGGCAGGTGCTGATGCTTGCCTATATGAACGAGGAGTCGCTGAAAAAGACGTTGGAAACGGGCTATACTTGGTTTTATAGCCGCAGCCGCGAAAAGCTTTGGAACAAGGGCGAGACCTCGGGCAACGTGCAAAAGGTCAAGGAAATATCCTACGACTGCGATGGCGACACATTGCTGGTGCGTGTGCATCAGACGGGCGTCGCCTGCCACACGGGCACGTATTCCTGCTTCAGCGGCCGCAGGCTTGGCGAAAACGAGAAAAGCGTCGCCGTCGTGCCTGAGGAACCGCAGACGTCGCTGGCGAACGTGCTGAACGATCTCTATGCGGTCATTCGCGACCGGCAGCTGAATCCGGTGGAGGGTTCCTATACGAACTATCTGTTCCAGCACGGACAGGACAAGATTTTGAAAAAAGTTGGCGAGGAAGCGGCGGAGACGATTATCGCGTCGAAAAATATGGACCGCAAGGAAATCGCCTACGAGATGGGCGATCTTTGGTATCATTGCCTCGTGTTGCTGGCGTTCCACAACCTTTCGCCGGAGACGGTCTTTCAGGAATTGAGGAACCGCAGGAACGGCGGAAACTATCATAAATTTGAAGGAAAGACGGGAATCCGTCCGGAGATGTGATAATATGGAAGAAGAAATCAAACGCTTTCTGAAAGCGACAGATATGAAAGAAGGACACCCGACAGCAGCGGAACAGCAGCTTCCACCGCCGCCGCCGGAGCGTCCCTTGCCGCCGGACGCACGCGTATTGCGTCTGCCCGAGCCGGGACTATTGCCGGACAAAGAGATCAATTTCCTTGAAATGGTCGAGATGCGTGCGTCGATTCGCGAGTACAGTGAAAAGGAGCTGACCCTCCAAGAGCTTTCGTTTTTGCTCTGGTGTACGCAAGGCGTGAAGATGGCGTTGGAAAATGGCGGCACGATGCGGACGGTGCCGTCGGCGGGCGCGCGGCATGCCTTCGAGACGTATTTGCTCGTTCATCGCGTGGAAGGGATTCCGGCGGGACTCTATCGTTTTCTGGCGCTCGGTCACGCGCTCTTGCCGATCGCGAACGGGGAAGAGGCGGACGCGGCGCTGCTGCCCTGCTTCAAGGAGCAAAACATGGTCAAGAACAGTGCCGCGACGTTTATGTGGTGCGCGGACTACCGACGCATGAACCACAGATTTGGCCCGCGTTCGGCTCGTTATGTGTTCCTAGACGCCGGGCACGTTTGCCAGAATCTTTATCTGGCGGCGTATACGCATCAGATTGGCGTCTGCGCGGTGGGCGCGTTCGACGACAATGCGCTGAACGCGGCGCTCGGGCTTGACGGGGAAAATGATTTCATGGTCTACGGTGCGACGGTCGGAAAAATGGCGTAACGAAATGAAATGTATAAGCGATGCTTCGTAATGAGGCGTCGCTTTTTTGTTGTGAATTTCAAGTTTTTAGAAAAGACTTGATTTTTATTTTATTATGTGAAAAAATAGAAAACGAAAAAATTCAGGAAATTACGAGGGGAGGGTGATATATGGCAAGAAATGTGGGGCTGGCGCTGGCGTTTTGCGCATGGGCGTGGGGCGTGTCGCCGACGGCGCAGGCGTTGCCGGTGCTCGACGAGAAGGATGCTGCGGTGCGCATCAACGTCACGGGGACGACGATGAATATTGACAGTTCGCAGCCGAACAATTTGATAAAATGGGTGGATTTTTCAATCCAAAAGGGTGAGACGGTCAATTTTGGTTCGAAAAATTATCTGAATTATGTCACCGGAAGCGCGATGTCGGAAATCATGGGGGCAATCAACGGGAAAGGGAATATTTACATCATCAATCCGAACGGAATCTTGATTGGCGATGGTGCGCAGGTGAATGTCGGGATGCTGTATCTTTCGACGCGGGATGTGGATAAAAGTGTGTTAAGAGCTTTTTCGTCAAAGGATGCAATCCCGCTTGCCGAGGGAAACGTTAAAGGCGATGTCGTGAATTTGGGCAATTTGAAGGCGACAACGGTTGTCGTGGAGGGCAACGTCGTCAAATTCAAAAATTGCACGGAGCAAAATGACGCGGATAAAAAAATCGGGTATGTAAAAGCGGAAAGCGTAAAAATTTCCGCGACCAGCGAGACGCATATCGGCTACGCGGGCGAGAGTGCGCCGTCGCTTCCGTCGTGGGAATTTTCCGGGACGACGTCTGTCATAGAGTATAAGCTGGTCAAAGACGCAACGGATTTGCAGAATATGAAGAATAACCTGAGCAGAAATTATATGCTGGCAGGAGATATTACGGCAGACGGTTTTCAGGCGGTAGGGGATGACGGCGGAGCCTATCGCGGGCATTTTGACGGGCTAGGGTATGGGATTACGCTTGCGAATCTTAAAGCTAACGGAAGCACGAGCGGCTTGTTCGGCGCAATCGGCACGGGTAGTGTGGTGGAAGACGTCAGTGTCGAGACGAACGGAATTGAAGCGCCGACTGCAAATTCGGATAAATATGTGTTTATTGGCGGAGTTGTGGGGCGTAATGAGCAAGGAATTATCCGAAATGTTCGGCACAGCGGCAATATCAGCAATTGTACCGCCCAATATGAATCGGATACGATTCAATATGTCGGCGGTATTGTTGGATACAATATGAATGGAACGGTTGAGGTCGTTTGCAATACGGGCGATATTTCTGCGGCAAAGTCTACCGGCATGTATGTCGGTGGGATTGCGGGCTATAATGATAAAGAGGAAAAATTGAACAGCATCATTCAGAATGCGTACAATACGGGATATATAAAAAGCGATACGTATGCCGGAGGAATTGTGGGACAGAATATGTCAGGGAAGATTGGAAACGTTTATAATCTTGGAGCGGTAAAGGGAAAATGGGCAGGCGGGATTGCAGGGCTGCAAAACGGCACATCTGCAAAAATCTCATATGCGTATCACGCGCAGGGAACCGTTACAGGCTCAGAGAAAAGTTGTGCAATTGTGGGGGACAGTAAGGGCGGAATGATTTCAAAAGCAGTTCATACAAAGACGACAAAAGAAGGTTTCGACATTGAAGTAGCGAGTGGTGGCGGAGAAAGGAAAAACGATGAGGAACTGATGCAAGCAGGAACGTTTTCTGAATGGGATATTTCGGAAACGGGCGGCGCAGGCAAAACGTGGCGCATATACGAGGGAAAGTCCATGCCGTTGCTTACGGCGTTTCTCAAGACGAGGGACAATATCCATAGATTGGAATATGATGGAACAATGCAGTCGGGCGCGTATTGGGATGCAGAACTGTCCGATAAAGTTTCTACACAGGCGGAAGGCTATGATTATGTGCGAAATGTGCTTTGTGTTGCTCCCCAAAATGAAATGGTTGAATATGACGACGTTATGGCGGGGGATTTTGATGAGAATGTAAAGAGGGATAACTACACGGATGTAATGGTTGCGTTGCAAAGTCGATGGAATGAATCGAATCGTTTGTTACAAGCGGAGAGTTGGATGGAACATAAGACAGTGTTTTTAGTTGGCGATGGCGTATCCGTACCTGCGTCGATGGATGCGGAGGAGCTTGTACGAATTTTGTCGGCGGCGACGGAGACACGGGAAAACGAGTAAAAAACGCTTGCCAACGAGTGAATTTTGTGATATTTTATAACGCAATACAAGAAAAATGCGCGGAAGAGGAGCAGTAGCGTTTGCGGAACGTGCAGAGAGCCGCCGGATGGTGCAAGGCGGTCGGGAAGCAGATGCGAACTCGCCTTGGAGCAGCTTCGCCGAATACGCGGGTGTGTCGTAGGCGGAGACGGAAGCCGACCGTTACAGAGGCTAACGAGTGCGCGTCTTCGGGCGCGAACGAGAGTGGTAACACGCAGGCAGAGCCTTCGTCTCTTGATGGGACGAAGGCTTTTTAATTTACAAGGAGGAAATGATATGCAGAACTATACGAAGTACAGAAAAGGCTATTATCTTCCGCCCGTGCTTGACCTTGCTTGGGCGAAGAAGGAATATCCCGACCACGCGCCGGTCTGGTGCAGCGTCGATCTTCGCGACGGCAACCAATCGTTGATTATTCCGATGAGCCTTGACGAGAAGATCGAGTTTTACAAGATGCTCGTCAAGATCGGCTTCAAAGAAATCGAGGTCGGCTTCCCGGCGGCTTCTGATACCGAATATGAATTTTTACGCCGCCTTGTTGATGACAACCTGATTCCCGACGACGTGACCGTACAGGTCTTGACGCAGGCGCGTCCGCATATCATCCGCAAGACGTTCGAGGCGCTTCGCGGCGTCAAGAACGCCATCGTCCACGTTTACAATTCCACTTCCGTCGCGCAGCGGGAACAGGTCTTCCGCATGACGAAGGAAGAAATCAAGGAAATCGCCGTCGAAGGCGCGAAGCTTCTAAAGGAATTGACCGAGGAAGCGGGGGAGAACTACCGCTTCGAGTATTCGCCGGAGAGCTTCACGGGCACGGAGCCGGAATACGCGCTGGAGGTTTGCAATGCCGTCCTTGACGTTTGGAAGCCGACGGCGGATCGGAAGCCGATCATCAATATCCCGGTGACCGTGGAAATGTCGATGCCGCACATATATGCGATGCAAGTCGCGTATATTTCCCAGAACCTCAAATATCGCGAGAATGTCGTGCTTTCGCTCCATCCGCACAATGATCGCGGCTGCGGCGTGGCGGACTCGGAAATGGGTCTCTTGGCGGGTGCGGATCGTATCGAGGGAACGCTGTTTGGCAACGGCGAGCGCACCGGAAACGCCGACATCGTGACCATCGGCATGAATATGTTCGCGCTGGGCGTCAATCCCGGCCTTGATTTTTCGCGGATGCCGGAGCTTACGGAAATGTATGAGCGTGTGACGCGGATGCACGTTCACGACCGCCAGCCTTACGCGGGCGCGCTGGTCTTCGCGGCGTTCTCCGGCTCGCATCAGGACGCCATCGCGAAAGGGATGAAATGGCGTGAGGAGACAGACCCGGCGCGCTGGACGGTGCCATATCTCCCCATCGATCCACAGGACGTCGGGCGTGAATACGACGCTGACGTGATCCGCATCAACAGTCAATCGGGCAAGGGCGGCGTCGGTTTCGTCATGGAGCATCAATATGGCGTGGCGATGCCGAAAAAGATGCGCGAGGACTTCGGTTATTTTGTCAAGAGCGTTTCCGACCACAAGCACAAGGAGCTTTTGCCGGACGAAATTTATCAGCTGTTCCAGAACGAATATGTCAACGTGGAAATGCCATACAAGCTGATCGACTTCACGCTGAAAAAAGAGCCGGACGGCTCACGCTCTGGCGAGGTCATCATGCTTGTGAACGGCAAGGAGCAGACTTACAAGGCGCGCGGCAACGGACGCCTCGACGCGGTGTCGAGCGCGCTCCAGCAAAATCTCGGCGTCAGTTATAAGGACCTGACCTATAGCGAGCACGCGCTGGAAATCGGTCAGGCGTCGCGCGCGATGGCCTATATCGGTATCACGGGCGAAGACGGCAAAAATTATTGGGGGGCGGGCATGGACACCGACATCATCACGGCGTCGATCCTCGCTCTCGTCAGCGCCATCAACCGTATGAAGCACGAGCAAGAATAAGGAGGCATGAAGGAACGACATGGCAAAATTCGCCGTGTCGTTCTTTTTTATTGCCGATTTCCTGTATAATTCCTGTAAAAAATTGTCGGAAAAAAAGGAGTTTTTCGCGGGGCGGCGAATATATTAGTGTTAATAAAAAGACAAAGGAAGTGGCGGCGTTGGATAGTGTGCGCGACAAGCGGATTGTCGGTTCCCCGGCGGTTCATCTTTTGTCGATGGCGGTTCTGCTGTTCGGCTTTTGGATGCTTCTTTCGGGCAACACACAGACGAAGTTTTTGATTTATGGTGTCCTGACCGCAGTGATCGCGGCGTGGGTGACTTATCCGATCCTTTTGATTCCCAATGCGTCGGACACAAAGAGGTATTTTGTGTTTGGCGTCAATCCGGTGAAGCTTGTCCTATACATCGTTTGGCTGATGTGGCAGCTCGTGCTTGCGAATATCGACGTGATTCGCGCCACGGTGCGGCCGGAGGTCGAGATTGACCCCAGTGTCGTGCGGTTCCACTACCAGATGGATAATCCGATGGCGAAAGTGGTACTGGCGAATTCAATCACTCTGACGCCGGGAACGGTGACGATGAATATGGCCGAGGATGGGCTCTATGAGGTCCACGCTTTGACGACTGGTGCTGCGGAGGGGCTTCGTGGCGGCGATATGCAAAAAAAAGTAGCTTGGCTTTTTGGCGAATCCTACGATTTCAAACTTTTGGAAGGGGAGGTTTGACGTGCGGATTTTTTTCCTTGTATTGATGGGCGTCCTTTTGGCGACGATTGGCTTGATGCTGCAGCGGGTGTTCCAAGGGCCGACGATTTTCGACCGCATGAATGGGCTCGGCGTGATTACGGCGGACACGATCCTGCTGATTGTTCTGTTTGGCTTCCTTGACAACCAGCCCGGCATGTATGTCGATCTCGCGATGGCCTATGCGATGATGGGCTGTCTCGGCTCGGTGGTGCTCGCGAAGTATTTGGGAGGGAAGAAGTTATGATTGCTTGCGCTTTCTTTCAGGAGTTGGTCGCGGTGCTGCTGATGGGGCTCGGGTTGATTTTTCTGATCGGATCGATGGTTGGGATGCTGCGTCTGCCGGATTTCTACAGCAGGGTCCATGCATCGGGCAACAGCGAGACGCTGGGGACGATGCTCGTGTTCTTGGGGCTTGCCGTCTATAACGGCGTCTCGATTACCTCGGCGAAGCTCCTGATTATTTTGGCGTTTATTTTCGTCGGCAATCCAATCGGGTCGCATATTTTGACGAAAACGGCGTACAAGACGGGACATCCCGTTTGGACCCAAAAACATTTGCCCGATGATATTTTGCCGGACGCGGATATGGGAGGAGGCGAGGCGGATGCAAATTTACACCGTTGAGGCGCTCCTGTTGGTGTTCCTGATCCTAATCACGATCTGCATCATTTATGAGCGCGATCTTTTGAGCGCGATCATGACATACAGCGCGTTCAGCTTCTGCGCGGTGCTGTTGTATCTGATGATGGGCTCCCCGGACGTGGCGTTTACAGAGGTTGTCGTCGGCACGGTCTCGACGATCTTTTATGTGATCGCGTTGAAAAAATTGGATAGGTGGTGCAAGTAAATGCGCGGTTTTGTTATTACGGTCCTTGCGCTTTTGACCGGGCTCTTTTGCAGCAGCGTGATTTTCCTGCCGGACATCGGCGACCCGAAGAGCGCGCCGAACCAGCATATTACGCCGGTCTATATTTCACAGAGCGAGCTCGACACCGGCTCGCCGAACATCGTAACGGGTACGCTGGCTGATTACCGAGGTTTCGATACGATGTGGGAGACGACGGTCATGTACCTGTCGGGATTGACGGCGGCGCTGATCTTGTCGAAATCGACGATGGGGCGCAGACCGGAGAAAGAGGATGATTACGAATGATGAAGGATCCATTCGGCGGTATTTTGTTGAATATCGCGTTTCGGATGCTCGTCCCGTTTACGTTGGTCTATGCGGTGTACGTTCTCGTACTGGGCGAGACGTCTCCGGGCGGCGGCTTCCAAGCGGGCGTCGTGATGGGATTTGGCATCGTGCTGGCACGATTGATCTTGGGGAAGGAAGAGACAATTTTCAATATCCAGATGAAAAATTCACTGGTATTGGCAGGCTGCGGTACGTTCATCTATACGCTGGCGGGTTGGCTGACGCTGTTCGGCGGCGGAAAATTCCTCGATTACAGTTTTTTGCCGGTGCATCTGGAGCCGGCGCATGAGATGCACGCGCTGGGCATTCTGATGATCGAGATTGGCGTCACGATCTGCGTCATGATGACGATTTTGAATATTATGGACGCCGTAGTGGAAAGGAGCGATGACTGATGGACGCTCTGAATGAATTTCTCGCACAGCGGGGCATTTACACCTTGGTCATGATTCTTTTCTTCTTGGGTGTGTATGGTATGGTGCTCGCCAAGCATTATCTGAAGAAGCTGATGGCGATGAACGTCATGCAGGTTGCGGTCATTTTCTTCTATCTTTGCTTTGCCCAAAAGGAAGGCGGTATGATTCCAATCCTCGTTCCGGGAAACGTGGATCCAGCCAGTTATATCAATCCGCTGCCTCACGCGTTGATGCTGACGGCTATCGTGGTCAGCATGGGTACGACGGGTGTCGCGATTGCCCTCCTGATGCGGATCAAGGAATTTTACGGCTCATTGGAGGAGCCTGAAGTGCTGAGGAGGGCGAGCAAATGAATTTAGGAGCGCACAGCCCTGTATTCATCGTGTTGCTTCCGCTTTCAGCGTCGCTTTTGTGTTTGGCGTTCTCGCGTCTGCATAAGCACCTCGGCGCGTGGGTGGTGCAGCTTTCCCTGTTGGGCGCGTTTGCCAGCTCAGTGGCGTCACTGCGGGAGGTGCTGGCGGAAGGCGGAAAGACGATTCATTATTGGATGGGCAATTGGGCGCCGCCCATCGGCATCGAGTTTGCCATTGACCCGCTCAATACGTCGGTGCTTTGCATGATTACCTTCATCGCGTTGGTGGTCAGCTTTTACAGCCGCCCGTTTCTGCAAAACGAGGATTGGCTGCATTACGGCGGCTATTACACGCTGTACGGCCTGCTGACGGTCGGCCTTTGCGGCATGACGGTGACAGGCGACGTATTCAATATGTACGTTTATCTGGAGATTATGTCGCTTTCCGGTTACGGCCTGATTGCGTTGGGCGGCAAGAAGTCGATGGTCGACAAGATGTTCGGGGACTACGAGCAGAAGTTCGCGAACCTGCGCGCTCTCGTCGGCTTCCAGTTCGGGCGTCCCGGCAAGAAGCTGACGTTCATGGGTTCCGAATTCGGCCAGTTCATCGAGTGGGATTATCAAAAGCAGCTCGACTGGTTCCTTCTGGAGTACCCCATCCACGACAGCATGCGCGCTTACAGCGCCGAGCTCAACGAGTTTTACCGGAGCCACCCGGCGCTCTGGAAAATCGACGACAGCTGGGCCGGTTTCGGCTGGGCGAACGTCGATAACCGGGACGAGTGCAGCATCGCTTTCGTGCGCTACGCGAACGACGGAAGCCCGGATATCCTATGCTGCTTCAACTTCATGCCGAACCCCGTGGAGGGTTTCACGGTGGGCCTGCCTGCCGAGGGAACGCTGAAGGAAGTCCTCAACAGCGACGAGCAGCGCTTCGGGGGAACGGGGCTCGGCAATCCAGATCCCATAGAGGTCGTCGAAGAACCGTTTGCCGACCAGCCGTGCAGCGCTCAG
>CACYUQ010000066.1 GCA_902777615.1 uncultured Selenomonadaceae bacterium | reverse complement strand
TTGTCGAGGTTGATAACCTTCGCATAGCAGCCACCCTCGAAGTTGAACACGCCCTTGTCGTCCCAGCCGTGCTCGTCGTCGCCGATCAGGAGACGCTTCGGGTCGGTGGACAGCGTGGTCTTGCCCGTACCGGAGAGGCCGAAGAAAATTGCCGTGTTCTCGCCGTTCATGTCGGTGTTCGCCGAGCAGTGCATCGCGGCGATACCCTTAAGCGGCAGATAGTAGTTCATCATCGAGAACATGCCCTTCTTCATCTCGCCGCCGTACCAGGTGTTGATTATGACCTGCTCGCGGCTCGTGATGTTGAAGACCACCGCCGTCTCGGAATTCAGCCCCAGTTCCTTGAAATTCTTGACCTTCGCTTTCGACGCGTTGTAAACGACGAAATCCGGTTTGAAATTCTTCAGTTCCTCGTCGGTCGGCTTGATGAACATATTACGGATGAAATGCGCCTGCCAAGCGACCTCCATGATGAAGCGGACCGCCATGCGCGTGTCCTTGTTCGCACCGCAGAACGCATCGACGACATAGAGCTTCTTATTGGAAAGCTCCTCTTGCGCCAGCTTCTTGACCGCGTCCCAAGTTGCCTTTGACGCGCGATGATTGTCGTTCGGATAGCCCTCGGAAGTCCACCAGACCGTATCCTTGGAGTTCTCGTCCTCGACGATAAACTTGTCCTTCGGCGAACGGCCCGTAAATTCACCCGTCATGACGTTGACCGCGTCAAGCTCCGTGAGCTGCCCTTTGTCGTAGCCCGTAAGCTCCGGCTTCATCTCCTCTTCGAACAGATATTCATAGGAAGGATTGTGAACGATCTCCGTCGCCCCGGTGATGCCGTACTTGGTCAAATCAATGTCTGCCATGCTTTTTACCTCTCCTTTTTTATAATAAAATCAACGCCCCGAAGGGATACTCCTTAACATTATAAAAATTCTATGCCGAAAGAAAAAATCCTGCTGAAAAAATCAGAAAGTCTGACATTTATTTTTCCGCAAACGCCAACACCGCGTCCCGCATCTTGTCTTTTTCACAGCTTCCCTCGTGAAGCGTCTTCGCGTCCTTCAGTGAAGCCAAGCCTTTCGGCGCGGTCGTTCCGCTCTTTTTCTCCAGCCGATCAAGCAACGTAAACGGATCTCCCGTCGCTTCCTCGCCCAGCGCTTCGAGAACGCTGCCGCTGAACTTGTACGGGCTCGCGGTGGAAACGACCACCATCGGGCGCTCGTCATGAGTGCGCTGCCGATATTCATGGGCAACCTTCCACGCCACTGCCGTATGCGTGTCAAGGACGTAATGCTCGTTCTCGTAGACCTCGCGAATCGTCTCTTTCGTCTTGGCGTCATCGGCCCAGCCCGCCCAGAAATAATTCTGGAACCGTTGAATCATACCAACGCCGGCGTCGTAGCGGCCCTCGGTCGCCAGCGCCTCCATCCAGCCCCTGACGCCGCTCGGATCGCCGGTCATGTGGTAGAGCATCCGCTCGACGTTGCTGGAAACGAGGATGTCCATCGACGGCGAAATCGTCTTGAAGAAGTCGCGGTTCTTGTCGTAATAGCCAGTTTGCAGGAAATCCGTCAACACGTTGTTCTGGTTTGACGCGCAGACGAGCTTCCCAACGGGCAGTCCCATCTGGCGCGCATAAAAACCTGCAAGAATGTTGCCGAAATTTCCCGTCGGCACCGTGAAGTTGATTTGGTCTCCGTTCTTGATCGTCCCGGCCTTCACGAGATCGGCATAGGCGCTGAAATAGTAGACGATCTGCGGCACGAGGCGACCCCAGTTGATGGAGTTCGCCGAGGAAAGCCGAACGCCTTTTTCATCGAGCTTCGCTGCAAAACCGGCGTCGCCGAAAATTTCCTTGACGCCCGTCTGCGCGTCATCAAAATTCCCCTTGACCGCCTCGACGCAAACGTTGCCGCCCTGCTGCGTGACCATCTGCAAGCGCTGCATATCGCTAACGCCGCCGTCGGGGTAAAAGACCATGATTTTCGTCTGCGGCACATCGGCGAAACCCGCCAGCGCCGCCTTGCCCGTATCGCCGGAAGTCGCGACGAGGATCAGCGTTTCCTTCGTCTCGCCGGTCTTTTGCAGCGCCTCGGACAAAAGGCGCGGCAAAAGCTGAAGCGCCATATCCTTGAAAGCGCTGGTCGGTCCGTGCCAAAGCTCCAGCACCGAAACGTCCCCAACGCATTTAACCGGAGCCACTGCTTCGTCGTCAAATTTTCCGCCGCCATAAGCCCCCTCGATAGAGCGGGCAATTTCCTCATCCGTATAGTCGGTCAGGAACAGTCCGAGAATTTTTTTTGCCCGCTCCGCATAAGAAAGCCCGACCAATTCTTCCAAAAACGCCGCGTCCGCTTTCGGAATCTCCGTTGGGACAAAAAGGCCTCCGTCCCCGGCGATACCTTGCAGGACTGCCTGCGCCGAATCGACCGCCTCCGCTTTTCCCCGAGTGCTCACATACTTCATTTCCATCTTCCTTTCTCCTCTATCAAATGAATGTTTTTCGTTCCGTCAAGAATATGTTACAATAGCTACGCATGGCGATTCAATTTCGCCACGGTCGCGTTCGCCGCGCGAATCAGATCGGCGGGCGCAAGTACGATTTGTTCGCCGCGTTTTCCCGCGCTGATTGAGATTGTCGATTGCTTTTCCGCGCTGGCGTCAAGATAGACCGGATAGGCTTTTTTCGCGCCCAGCGGCGAGCAGCCGCCGCGCACATAGCCAGTCAATCCCAGCACTTCGTTCAGGTGCACCATTTCGACGCGCTTGTTGCCGGACACCGTCGCCAGCTCTTTCAGGTCGAGCTCGCCGTCGCCGGGTATGCACGCCATCAACACACCGTTTTTATCGCCTCGCGCGACCAGCGTCTTGAAGACGCGCTCCACTGGCATGCCGACCAGTTCCGCGACATGTACAGCGCCGAGGTCATTCGGGTCGACGGGATATTCCTTCAGCTCATAGGAAATTCCCAGCCCGTCGAGAATACGCGCCGCATTGGTTTTCGCACCGCTTTTCTTTTTCGCCATGCCATGCACTCTTTTCTTTCGTCATTTCACAGTGTTTTATTATACCACAAAACCACATTCTTATGAAAGAAGGCTTTTTCATGCTTCGGATTGCTCTTGCCCAGATGCGCGTCGTCCCCGGTCGCCCCGACCGCAATGTCCAGACGATGCTCAAAATGATCCACGAGGCAAAAACGCAAGACGTCAACCTCATCGTGTTCCCGGAAATGGCAATTCCCGGCTACCTTCTGGGCGACGCTTGGGAACAAACAGCTTTTTTAGAAGACTGCGAGGCATACGGCCAAGAGATTATCGCGGCGTCGCAAGGAATTGCGGTGATGTTCGGCAACGTCGCCGTCGATTGGGCGAAAAAGAACAACGACGGACGCGTGCGAAAATACAACGCGTTTTTCACCGCACAGGACGGGCAACTCGTCGCACCGGAAAAAACGCCGTATCCGTTCACGATCAAAACTTTACTGCCAAACTATCGGGAATTCGACGATACGCGGCACTTTTTCAGCCTGCAAAAATTGGCGCAGGAGCTTGGAGTCGCGACGGAAAATTTGCTTGCGCCTATACGCCTTTCCGTCCGGGATACGATCTATACCGTCGGCTGTCTGCTCTGCGAGGACGGCTGGAGCGACGATTACGGGCTTTCGCCGATGAAGATTCTCCGCGAAAAGGAACGTCCGGATTTCTTCGTCAATATCTCCTCGTCGCCATACACGCTCGGCAAAAATGACAAGCGCCACCGTGTTTTTTCCCGTCGCGCCGCCGAAACGGGCGCGCCGCTTCTCTATGTGAACAACGTCGGGATCCAGAATAACGGCAAAACCGTTTACACCTTCGACGGGACCAACGCCGCTTACGACTCAAAAGGCATCCTGCGTCTCTCCGGAGCGCCTTATGAGGAAACGACGCAAATTTTCGACCTAGAAACGCTCTCCGAGCGAAGATCCGTTACGATTGTCGACGAGCCGGAAGCCGCGCCGATTTTCCGCGCGTTGTCCTACGGCGTGCATCTTTTCCTCGAATCCATCGGCATGAGCCGCGTCGTCGTCGGCGTCTCCGGCGGCATCGATTCCGCCGTGGCCGCAGCGCTTTACGCGCGCGTACTCCCTCCCGAAAATCTTCTGCTCGTCAATATGCCCAGCGTCTACAATTCCGAAACGACCAAGGGGCTCGCCCGCCGCCTCGCAGAAAACTTAGGCTGCCGATATGCGACCGTTCCGATCCAGCCGTCCGTGGAGCTGACTATCGAGCAGTTGGAGCACGCGACGATAGAGAATCTTTTTGACGGCACGACGGAGCGGCTGTCCGTTTCCTCTTTCATGGCGGAAAACATCCAGGCACGCGACCGTTCTTCCCGCGTACTCGCTGGATTGGCAGCGGCCTTTGGCGGCGGCTTCACCTGCAATGCCAATAAAGCGGAAACCACCGTCGGCTATTCGACTCTTTACGGGGACCAGAGCGGCTTTCTCTCCGCGCTGGCCGACCTCTGGAAATATCAGGTTTACGACCTCGCCCGCTATATGAACGAATTCGTCTACAAGCGCGAGGTCATCCCGCAGGAGACTATCGACATCGTACCGAGCGCCGAGCTCTCCGACAAACAGAACGTAGATAAAGGACAGGGCGACCCGCTGTATTACCCGTACCATGATTATCTGTTCCGCGCCTTCGTTGAGCGTTGGCAAAAGGCGACGCCGCAGGACATCCTCGAATGGTACGCAGACGGTACGCTGGAAAAAGAAATCGGTTGCGCACCGAGACTTGTCGAGAAATATTTTCCAACGCCAAAATCGTTCATTGACGACCTTGAACGCTGGTGGAACCAATTTTCCGGCCTTGCCGTCGCGAAACGCATACAAGCGCCGCCGATTCTCGCGGTCAGCCGTCGCGCCTTCGGCTTCGACCATCGGGAATCGCAAAACGGCCCATACTACACGAAAAAATATTACACGTTAAAAGAAAAGCTGTTATATACACCGTAAAAACCCTTTCATATCAACCCCAAACATTTCTGAAGTAAGAAATTCTGTTTTTTTGATTTCCTGATTTTCCGATTTTCTTACTTCAAAATTTTTCTATATGGATTAGGAGAATAAAAAACGAATGGACACGGCAACGCTTTCGTATTTTTTGCTTGCTTCAGCCCTTCTGACACTGGCGCCCGGTCCCGACGTCATGTACCTATTGGCAAAAAGCCTCGCCGACGGAGCGCGGAGCGGCATCGCTTTGGCAGGCGGTCTGGCCAGCGGCGTCATCTTCCACACGACGCTTGTCATTCTTGGCGTGGCGGCGTTGATTCAAAGCTCCCCGTCCGCCCTCGCCCTATTGAAAACCGTCGGCGCAGTCTATCTGCTTTACCTCGCCTTCGGCGCGCTGCGCGACAAAAGCGAGATTCGACTTGGAAACGCGGGCGCGTCCGAAAGCCGCTTTTCCCTATATCGGCGCGGCGTCTTGATGAACGTGCTGAATCCTAAAGTATTGCTTTTCTTCCTGACCTTCTTTCCACAATTTATCCCAACCGACGCAGAAAATGTCGGCCAACAAATCGCGCTCCTCGGTCTTTTTTTCAGCGCGCAAGCCTTCCTGATTTTCTCCGCCATCGCCCTCTGCGCCGGACGGCTACGCCGCCTCCTGCTGCAAAAAAAGGGAATCGGTCGCGTCCTCCATATCACGGAAGGCGTCGTCTTGCTCCTGATCGCCGTATTTCTCCTTCTTTAACTCCGATACAACGACAAAAAGGCGGACGCCCTTTTACTTCGGGCGTCCGCCTTTTTGTCGTTGCCGATTATCGAATAAAATTCGTCGCAACCTTTTCCTCGTTTTTCGGCAGACCGTATTTTTCCTTACCGAGAGCGATGCTCTTCATCAGGAATGTCATATTCCGCGCCAGTGTCCGCATCGTTTGCAGCCCTTCCGCGTCCTGCGCCGCTTCTCCCGGCACGAGACCGTGAACGCTGTTCCAATATTGGCTTGGCGCGACAGGCATACCGCTAATCGTGAAATATTTATTCAGCTCATCGAACGTAGCCGAACAGCCGCCGCGACGAGCGACAACCACCGACGCGCCAACCTTCATCGACTTATCGAAGGGTGCGCTAAAGAAAAGACGATCGAGGAACGCAACCAGTGTCGCGTTCGCCGAAGCGTAATAGACCGGCGAGCCGACCACCAGCCCGTCCGCCGCCTCAAAAAGCGGCGCGGCTTCGTTCACTATGTCGTCAAATACGCACTTTCCCTTTTCCCGGCATGAACCGCAAGCCACGCAGCCGCGCACCGCCTTGCTGCCCACCTGCAAAAGCGTCGTCTCGATGCCCTCCACCTCGAAAACCTTCTGCATTTCCGCCAGAGCCGTCGCCGTGTTCCCGTTCGGATGCGGCGATCCGTTGACCAATAAAACCTTCATTCTCCTATCCCCTTTCTCAATAAACCTATCGAACTCTCACGACTATGATACCGCAAAAATACTTATTATCCCTAAGCTTATATTTCCCGACAATTTACATTTCTTTGCCAGTAATGTCTTGTCATTTTGCAGGAAAGCGCTATAATAAAGGTAAGAACATCCTTAAAGGAGGTTTTCGCCATGATACCCAAGCCTACAAATTGCCGGGAATGTGGTAGGCTCTTCCTGAACTTAGGATCGGGCAAATATTGCCCCGGCTGTATGCAAAAACACGAAAGGCAAATGGACGAGATTGCCTCCTATGTTCGCGACAATCCACGCTCCAGTGTCGACGAAATCTGCACTGCCCTCGAAGTCAAAAAATCGCTGGTCATTTCCATGTTGCAGTCCGGTCGTCTAGAAGAAGTCAATATCGATATCAAGTATCCCTGCGCTTCCTGTGGGAAAATGATTCGCCATGGACGATACTGCAAAGCATGCGGCAAAAAAATCACCGGTGAAATCGCGGCAAGCATTCGTCGCGTACGAAAAAACGCCGAACTCCAAAAGATGAAAAAAGGCGTTTATTCCAAAGACCAATGGATAGACCAATGAACAAGCATTACCAATCAAGGTCACCTGTCAGACGGGTGGCCTTAATTTTTTACCATCGACCCACCGGTCCGTTTCCAAGGATGATCGCGCCAAACACCGCCGCGCCGCTTGAACTCGTCTCCACGGTTTCCGGCACCGCCGCCGAAAGCGTATAGGGCGTATCTACGAGGTACGCCATCACCACTACGGCGTCGTCCTTGAATTTCTTGAAATCTGAGCGCACAATTTCCGCTTTGTAAACGACTTCCCCTTGTGCGTCCACCGTCGAAGACGTCAACGCCTGCGTAAACGCCATACCGTCCGACCAGCGCCAAAGCACCCGACCGCGCTTGTCCAGCACGAGAAACTCATACACCTGCCCGTTCTTGTGCTCGACGGTATAAGGAGCGTCTGAACCGTTCGCCACGCGAAACTCCATCAAAAGCCGCCCGCTTTTCTTCTGCACCGTCAGCTCATGAACGAGTTTGTCCACGGTAAACGACGCGAAGCTTTCGTCCGCCCCGCTCGTCCGCGAATATCCGCCGCCGCCCCCCACCGGCACATAGACGCCAATCTCGCCGCCAAAATCCGCACTGGCCGTGCCGAAGGATGAAAAAGCCAAAGCGCACCCCAAAAGCGCGCCGCAAATCATCTTTTTCATGATACCGCCTCCATTTCAGTTATTCCTCTGCAATAAATCGCGCCGCAGCCTTTCAATCGTCATAATGACTTGTTGCGAAGTGATGGAACGAGAACACTCGAATTGCTTGTCTGTCCCTCGATGATACGGACAATACTGAACATGGTCAAATTCAACACGCACGTCACTATAACATCCATAACATTTCGTAAAATTCTGCACCCGGTACGGCGTATCAAATTCAAACCACGGTAGTGTAAACCCAACCACCATGACCACCGGACAACCTACAGCATACGCAAGCCACGACAATCCGCTGCCCAGCCCGACAAAAAAATCCGCATACGCCAAAAGATTGATTCGCTCGCTCAAAGGTATATCACCTGTAAAATCTTCGGCACCGTCTGGAATTTTTACGGACATTTCTTCCCACGTATTTTCCCGTTCCCGATCGATGCAAAGCACCCGATAGCCAGCTTCTTTCAAATAAGCCACAACATCATCCCAACCGCCCGGATAATGCCATCCTTTCCATGCCGCCGAAGCCTGCACACCGATGCACACGTATGACTCTTGAATTGTGCGCGGCTTTGTCGGTGTAAATTTCGCCGTTCGTATCGTATACGGGATGCCAAAAATCGTCTTACCAATTTCTTCCATCGGCATCAAGCGACTGTCCACCGTGGCCCCTACCAAAAAATTCATCCATGTACCGACTGCGTACGTCGCATAGGTCATCTCGCTGCGCTCGTCAAAGAATTGCAACTCGGGATAATGCCTTTTCGCAATATCGCGCAGGTGCGGCGCGATGGAAACCCTCGGCTGACAACGCCAACGACGTATAAACTCAGCAACATACGGAAGCAATGCGATTGAGTCGCCTAATGCCCCGCTCAAAAATGGGAAAAAGACCTCCTGTCCCTCCAAATCAAGCGTATGGGAAAAAATATGCTCGCCGCGGTGAAAGACTTCGATTTGCCACGGAATGAAATATTTTTCAAAAGAAACGAGCGTGGTACGAAATACTTCCTCGTCGAAATAAACCTCGCCGCTTTCCGTATTGCCAATCACCACACGATATACGTCCGACTCATTACCAGGCACTTGAAGACGAAGGCCACAGTTGAAATCCAACAGTAATCCTTCGATGCCCGTTTCTCCCAAAACCGCCTCCGGCGGCAAAGCGATTTCTTGAATTTTATCCAACCACGCAGAAATGAGCGAGGGCGGAAAATTTTCATCCGTGCATTTGAAAATCCGCGTCGGATATTGTCCGTCCATCGCTCATTCCCCCTCAAGCTATACGCAATGTTAATTCAATACTTCTCGTCCCGCGTCGCGACCTTCTCCTTCAGCATCGCGAGGAATTCGTCCGCTTTCATCGTCGCGGAATCCTTCTCACCATACTTGCGGACGTTCACCGTGCCGTCGGCCACTTCCTGGTCGCCAACTACCAACGCGTAAGGAATCTTCTTAACTTGCGCTTCGCGGATTTTATAGCCCATCTTCTCGTTCCGGGCGTCCACTTCGACGCGAATCCCTGCGTCAAAGAGTTTTTTCTTCAACTCGTAAGCGTAATCATGGTGCTTGTCCGTAATCGGCAGGATTTTCACCTGTACCGGTGCCAGCCAGACTGGGAACGCGCCCGCGTAGTTCTCAATCAGGATACCGATGAACCGCTCAATGCTTCCGTAAACGACGCGATGCAGCATAATCGGGCGATGCTTCTGCCCGTCCTCTCCCACATAGGTCAAATCAAACTTCTCCGGCAGCATCATGTCGAGCTGGATCGTGCCGCACTGCCAAGTGCGCCCGATGGAATCCTTGATATGGAAGTCGATTTTTGGCCCGTAGAACGCGCCGTCGCCCTCGTTGATGATATACTTCAGCCCGCGATGCTCCAACGCGTTTTGCAGCGCTGCCGTCGCCTTTTCCCAGACCTCGTCGGAGCCCATCGAGTTCTCCGGCCGCGTGGAAAGCTCCGCCGTGTAGGTCAGCCCGAAAGTCGAATAAACCTCATCGAACAGGTCGATCGTCGTCTGGATTTCACCCTCCACCTGATCGAGCGTCATGAAAAGATGCGCATCGTCCTGCGTGAAATTCCGCACGCGGAACAGACCGTGCAGCGCACCGGAAAGCTCGTGACGATGGACGAGGCCCAGCTCGCCGAGACGAAGCGGCAAATCACGATAGCTGCGCGGCTGCGTCGCGTAGACCAGCATGCCGCCCGGGCAGTTCATCGGCTTGATTGCGTAGTCGAGCTCGTCGATCTGCGTGAAATACATATTTTCCTTGTAATGATCCCAATGGCCGGAAGTCTCCCAGAGCTTGCGGTTCAGAATCATCGGTGTCTTAATCTCCTGATAGCCGTAACGACGGTGCACTTCGCGCCAGTAATTGATCAATTCGTTGCGAATGACCATGCCGTTCGGGTGGAAGAACGGGAAGCCAGGCCCTTCCTCGTGCAGGCTGAAGAGGTCAAGCTCTTTGCCGAGCTTGCGATGGTCGCGCTTCGCGGCCTCCTCCAGCATCGTCAGATACGCGGTAAGATCTTCCTTCTTCTCGAAAGCCGTTCCGTAAACGCGCTGAAGCATCTTGTTGTGCTCGTCGCCACGCCAGTACGCGCCCGCCACACTCTGAAGTTTCACGGCTTTGACCTTGCCGGTGGAAACGACGTGCGGCCCCGCGCAAAGATCGACAAAATCCCCCTGCTCGTACAGGGAAATCAGCGCGTCCTCGGGTAAATCGTTGATCAGCTCAACTTTATAGCTCTGCCCCTTCTCCTCGAACAACTTCAAAGCGTCGGCACGGCTGATCTCTTTCCGCACCATCGGCAGATTTTGCTTGACGATACGCTCCATTTCTTTCTCAATATCG
>CACYUQ010000065.1 GCA_902777615.1 uncultured Selenomonadaceae bacterium | reverse complement strand
CCAGCTCCAAGAGATACGGCAGCTTCGCGCGAATCCCGGCGATATTGCCGCCGTAAAAATCGTAGGCGATGATTTCTTTCGTGTCCGGGTCTTTGTAATAGCAAGGCGCGTCTTTCCATGAGGCGTGAATCACCGCGCCGCGCTTTTCCGCGTCGCGGATATGCTCGCGGTAAAAGCGGTCGGGGAAGATCTGGTACATGACCGCGCGGCGCAGCCATGCGGGCGTCGTCGCACCTTTGTCGTAGACCGTGATCTGGAACGAGCCGGGCGGGACGTCGGACAGCCCGCCTTCGCCGCCAAGGCCGCCCGTGTTGCCATAGAAATAGACATGACTGCCATCCACGATCAGGATGAAATAATACCATAAAAGTCCGCCTTCATCCGGCAGGTCGACGACGGCGCCGAGCCAGCGTTCACCGTCAAAAGAAGGCAACGGTTCACCCGTTGCCTCTTTTTCTTCCATCGGTTCTGTTTTCTGCGCGAAAACGGAAAGCGGCACAAGCGTCTCGCCTGCGCCGTCGCGCCAAATGCGCACTTGCCCGCGAATGGACGCCGCACCTTCGACACGGAGCGCAAGACGCACGCGACCGCCGGCCTCCGCCGCCCCCAAGGGGAAGCGGAAGGCCGCGTTTCGCGAATCATGCACGATTTTGAGCTGTGAAGACACTCTTCTTCACTCCTTGACCTATTTTATCCAACCAGTCTTTCATAGAGAGCTTTGTATTCCTTCGCCGAGCGCGCCCAGCTGTAATCGGTGTTCATCGCGTTCTGCATCAGGAGTTTCCAGCTGTTGAAATCGCGGAACAGGGTCAGCGCCTTCTTGATGGTGTACATCATATCATGGGCGTTATAGTCGGCGAACAGATAACCGTTGCCCTGCTGTGTCGCCTTGTCGTAAGGGATGACCGTATCGACGAGGCCGCCGGTGGCGCGGGCGACGGGGATCGTGCCGTAGCGCATCGCGATGAGCTGGCCGAGGCCGCAAGGCTCGTAAGCGGACGGCATCAGGAAGATCGAAGCCGCCGCATAGATGCGCTGCGCCATCTCGTCGGAGAAGTAGATGTTCGACGAGACTTTCGTCGGATGACGCCATGCCAGCTCCCGGAACCAATCCTCATAGATGCGGTCGCCGACGCCGAGCAGTACGAACTGCATATCTTCATGTTCCAAGAGCTCATCGAGGATGCGAACGACGAGGTCGAGTCCTTTCGGTTCGACGAGACGGGTCACCATCGCGACGAGCGGCGTTTGCCGTTCCACCGGCAAACCGAGCTGGCGCTGGAGCGCGGCCTTGTTGTCGATTTTCCGTTCCGCGACGTTCGTCGAGTCGTATTTCAGGTACGGATCGGTCAGGTACGGGTCGGTCGCCGGATTGTAAAGCTCCGTGTCGAGGCCGTTGACGATGCCGTGGAGGTCGCCCGCGCGCTTCCTGAGGAGTCCGTCCAGCCCTTCGCCGAAGTACGCGTATTGGATTTCCTGCGCGTAGGTGCGGCTGACCGTTGTGATGTTATCCGCATAGACGATTGCGCCTTTCATGAAATTGACCGCGTCGTAGTATTCGAGGTCGCCGTTCGTGAAATACTGCCAATCGAGCCCCAGCACGTCTTCCATGACGTCCTTCGGGAACACGCCCTGATATTTGAGGTTGTGGATCGTAAAGACCGTGCGGATTTTTTCATAGCGCGCGTCGCCGATATGGTCGAGGCGCAGATAGATGTTGACCAGCGCCGTGTGCCAATCGTTCGTATGGATCACGTCGGGCCAGAAGTCCTCCTGCGGCAGGATTTCCAATGCCGCGCGGCTGAAGAACGCGAACCGCTCCGCGTCGTCGCCGTAACCGTAAAAGCCGTCGCGGTAGAAATATTCCTGGTTGTCGATGAAGTAGAACGTAACGCCGTCCAGCTCCAGCTTGTCGATGCCGAGGAATTTCGTGCGCCACGAGACGGTAAAATCGCCGTCGTAAATGTGCTCCATCTTGTCCAAATACTCTTGGGCAATCTTGCCGTATTTCGGCATCACGACGCGCACGTCGACGCCCTGCTTCTTCAGAGCCTTCGGCAGCGAGCCTGCCACGTCCGCAAGTCCGCCCGTCTTTACAAACGGCACGGCCTCCGACGCGACATAGAGAACCTTTAGCATAGAAAAAACCTCCTTGAAGAGGGGGAGAAGCGGGCCCCGCTTTCCTGCCCCTGTTAATTTACGTTCTTATCTTCAGATATACGGTCGCCAGCGGCGGGATGGTCAGCGCTATGGATTGCGGCTTGTTGTGCCACGGAATCTTTTCCGTGAGAAGCTCGCCGCCTGTCGATACGCCGGAGCCGCCGTACTGCGTTTCGTCGCTGTTGAACACTTCATGATACGTTCCCGGCTTGGGTACGCCGATGCGGTAATTGTAGTGCACTTCCGGCGTGAAGCTCGAAACGACGACGACGAAATCCCTGCCGTTTTTCGCCCACCGTACAAAGACCAGGATGCTGTGGTCCATGTCGCTGCAATCGATCCACTCGAAGCCCCGCCAATCGAAATCCACCTGCCAAAACGCGGGCTGATCGTTGTAAAAACGGTTCAGCGCTTTGGAATAGCGCTGCATCTCCTGATGCTTCGGGTAGCCTTCGACGAGGTGCCAATCGAGGCTGTCGTCGAAGTTCCACTCGATGAAGTGGCCGAATTCGCCGCCCATGAACAGGAGCTTCTTGCCCGGATGCGCCATCCAATAGCCGAAGAACGCCCGAAGCCCCGCGAATTTCTGCCAATAGTCGCCGGGCATTTTCTCGATCAGCGAGCATTTGCCGTGGACGACTTCGTCGTGGGACAGCGGCAGCACGAAATTCTCGGAGAACGCGTACATCAGCGAGAACGTCAGCTTGTCCTGGTTCCACTTCCGATAGATCGGATCGAGGCTCATATATTTGAGGACGTCGTTCATCCAGCCCATGTTCCATTTGTAGTTGAAGCCCATGCCGCCCATCCAGATCGGCTTCGAGATCATCGGCCACGAAGTCGATTCCTCGGCGATCATCAGCGCGTCGGGCAGGTACTCGAACACGGCCATGTTCAGCTTTTTCAGGAAATCCATCGCTTCGAGGTTCCCGTTGCCGCCGTACTTGTTCGGCAGCCATTCGCCTTCTTCGCGACCGTAATTCAGATAGAGCATATTCGCGACCGCGTCGATCCTGAGGCCGTCGATATGGTATATCTCCATCCAAAACAGCGCGTTCGAGATCAGGAAGCTCTGGACTTCGGTGCGGCCGTAATCGAAATTCGTCGTGCCCCAGCCTTTGTTTTCCGCGCGCTGCTCGTTGTCCGATTCGTAGAGGTTCTTTCCGTCGAACATCCGAAGTCCCTGATCGTCCTTGCAGAAATGACCGGGCACCCAGTCCATGATAATCGAAAGGCCCGCCTGGTGTGCTTTATCCACGAAGTACATGAAATCCGCCGGTTCGCCGTAGCGGCTCGTCACCGCGTAGTAGCCGGTGGCCTGATACCCCCAGGACCCGTCAAAGGGATGCTCGCAAAGCGGCATCAGCTCGATGTGCGTATAGTTCATTTCCGCCGCATAGGAAACGAGCTGGTCGGCAAGCTCCCGGTAAGTCAGATAACCGCCGTCGAGATGCCTGCGCCACGAGCCGAGATGCACTTCGTAGGTCAGCATCGGCTTTTCGTAAGAAGAGCCTTTCTTCTTCGCCGCCTGGAATTCCTCGTCGTGCCATTCGTACTCGGGAAAGTCGTAAGTGCGCGAAGCTGTCAACGGCTTTTTCTCGGCATAGAAGCCGTAAGGGTCAGCCTTCATGATGCGCGGACCGCCCCATTGGGGATCGATCGCGTATTTGTAGACCGTGCCCGACGGCAGTCCCGGGATGAATGTCGCCCAAGTCTCGCCGTCGCCGAGCCGCTCCATCGGATGCTCGCGGGTGTCCCAATTGTTGAAATCGCCGACGACGCTCACTGCCCGCGCGTTCGGCGCCCAGACCGCGAAACGCACGCCGCGCTCGCCGTCTTGCTCCGTGTAGTGCGCGCCCAGCATTTCGTAAGCGTGAAAGTTTGTACCCTGATGAAAAAGATAAAGGTCATAATCCGCCAACGCCGCAGTTTTCATTATCTTTTCCCTTTCTTATTTCACGTCCACCGGTTTCAAGTTCCAAATGTCGTTCGCGTACTCATTGATCGTGCGGTCGGAAGAGAATCGTCCCGACGCCGCGATGTTCATCAGCATCGAGCGGTTCCAGCCCTCCTTGTCGCGGTAACGCCGCATGATTTCCTCATGACCGGCCCGGTACGCGTCGAAATCTTTCAGGATAAAGAATTCATCGTTGTTTTGCAGGAGATAATCGAACAGCGAGCGGAAATCGCCGTAAGTGCCGTCCACGAGACGGTCGAGCACGCGGCGCACCGATTCGTTGTTGTTGTACTCTTCCCATGCCGAGTATTTGCCGTTTGCGTAGTAGTCCATGACCTTTTCCGCCGTCAGGCCGAAGATGACGCAATGCTCGTCGCCGCCCACGGCCTCGTGGATCTCGACATTCGCGCCGTCCATCGTGCCGAGGGTGATCGCGCCGTTCATCATGAATTTCATGTTGCCGGTGCCGGAAGCTTCCTTGCTGGCGGTGGAGATCTGCTCGGACACGTCCGCCGCCGGATAGACCATCTCACCGATGGACACGCCGAAATTCTCGATGAATACGACCTTCAGCATCTTGTTCGTCGCGGGGTCGTGGTTTACCACGTCGGCCACCGCGCAAATCAGACGGATGGTCTCTTTCGCGATATAGTAGCCCGGCGCCGCCTTGCCTCCGAAGAAATAAGTCGTCGGCACCATGTCGGAGTCCTTGCCCCGGCGCAGGCGATCGTATTGGTACATGATGTGCAGGATGTTCATCAGCTGTCGCTTGTAGGAATGGATGCGCTTGACCTGGATGTCGAACATCGTTTCCGGGTCTATGCGCAGGCCGGTTTTTTCGCGGATATACCGCGCGAGAATCTTCTTGCGCGTCAGCTTGATCTCCGCCAAGCGGTTCAGCACTTCGGGATCGTCCTTCAGCTCCGCGAGGTGTTCAAGCAACTCCGGCTTCTTCTGCCATGCCGAGGTCAGCTTCTCGTCGAGGAAGTCCGACAGCTCCGGGTTCGACGCGATCAGCCAGCGGCGATGCGTGATGCCGTTCGTCTTGTTGTTGAACTTCGACGGGAAGAACTCAAAGAACGGGCGCAGCGTCGTATGCTTCAGGATCTCGGAATGGATGGCCGCCACGCCGTTGACGCTGTAGCTGCCGACGACGGCGAGCCGGGCCATATGGACCTGATCGTCCTGGATGATCGAAAGGGCCTGGACGCGTTCCTCGTCGCCCGGATAGCGACGGCGCACATGCTTCAGGAAACGCTTGTTGATCTCGTCGATGATCATGTAGATGCGCGGCAGTATATAACGGAACATCCCGACGGGCCAGCGCTCCAAAGCTTCAGGCATGATCGTATGATTCGTGTAGGCCATGACGTTCGTCGTGACCTCCCATGCTTCATCCCATACCATGCCTTCCTCGTCGACGAGGATGCGCATCATTTCCGCCACGGCAAGGGCCGGGTGGGTGTCGTTGATATGGATCGCGATCTTGTCCGGCAGCTCGTGGAGCATCACGCCTTCCTTGAGCTGGTGGCGGATGATGCTCTGAACGCCCGCCGATACGAAGAAGTACTCCTGTATCAGCCGCAGACGGCGGCCTTCCTCGGTGCTGTCGTCCGGGTAGAGGAAATGGGTGATGTTCTCGACCTGGCTCCGGTAGTTCATACGCTCCTGGATCTGCTCATGGGTCAGCTTGCCGCCGAAGGTCATGAAATCCTTGTCGACTTCCGCGTTCCAGAGGCGCAGCGTATTGACCGTGTTGTTCTTCGCGCCGACCACCGGCACGTCGTAGGGCACCGCCATGATGGTCATGTAGTCCTCGTGAACGAGGCGCAGGCTGCCGTCCGGCTGCTCCTTCATATAGGCGTTGCCGCCGAAGCGCACGTTGACCGCCTTGTCCGGTTTGCGGTATTCCCACGCGAAGCCGTCACGAAGCCATTTGTCCGGCAACTCGACCTGGTTGCCGTCGACAATCTTCTGCTCGAAAAGGCCGTACTGGTAACGGATGCTGCACCCGTGGCCCGGCAGGCCCAACGCCGCCATCGAGTCGATGAAGCACGCGGCAAGACGACCGAGACCGCCGTTGCCCAGCCCGGCGTCCGGCTCCTCGGTGATGTAGCGCGCAAGGCTCAGGTTCAGTGCGCCCAGTGCTTCCTCCATCAGGTCCTTGACGCCCAGGTTGATCAGATTCGTGTTCAAAAGACGGCCCAGCAGGAACTCGATCGAGAAATAATAGACCTGCTTCGCCTTCTTTTCCTGATATGTCTTGTTCGTCTTGATCCAATTCTCGGACAGCAGCTCGCGTGTCGTCGCCGCGATGGTCCGGTAAATCTCATGCGGCGTCAGCTCATCGATGTCACGCCCGAACATGACGTGCGCGGTCAGGACGAAACGCTGCTTCAGCGATTCTACCTGCGACGCGCTTTCTTTGGCTTTGGCCATCGGCATTGTTATCTGCCCCTTTCTCGCTTGCCCAAATTCCCATAGGCGTCGTTGTCGGCACTCGACGTAGCCTATGGCTACGACTTCGCGTCTTCCGCCCAGCCTGTAGAAATTTGTTCTGCGCGATGTTTATCTTTGTTTCTCGCCTTTATATCGTGATATGCTTTCCGATCATGACCGGGAAGTTGATGGCGCCGCGCAGGCGCTTGCCCTGCGTGATGGTCACTTCCTTGTCGGTGATTACATATTCGATTTCCGCCTGCGATTCCAAGACGCAGTCTTCCATCACGACGGAGTTTCGGATGATCGTCCCCGGTTCGACCTTCACGTTGCGGAACAGCACGCTGTTCTCTACCGTGCCGTGGATCTCGCAGCCGTTGGCAATCAGCGAGTTCCTGACCCTCGCGCCCTCTTTGTATTCGGTCGGGGACATATCCTTGACTCTCGTGATGATCGGAGCGTTTTCCTTCATAAATAGCTCTTCCCAGACCGACTGCTCGAGCATTTTGAGATTCGACAGGTAAAAGGCCGGCGTCGAGCAAATGCGCGCCGAGAATCCATCATGGATATAGGTATAGAATTTCAGCCCCGTTGCCTGCTTCAAGATCGCGTCGCGGCGGAAATCCGTGCCGCCATGCTCAAACGCGTAGCGGACCACGTTGCAGAACAATTCCTTGCTCATCAGGAAAATGCCGAGGGAACGGTATTCCCCTTCCTGCAGCTCCGGCTTTATGGCGGCGTCGCGGATGCGCCCGTTTTCCCCCGGCTCCACGATCAGACCGGAGCACGGGTCGCTGTGCCACGCCTTGCTGGTGATCACTGTGACATCCGCGTCCCGCTCCAGATGGAACTGCAGCACCTTCGTGAAGTCGATGTTGTAAACCGATGTGGCTCGCGTCAGCAGCACGTATTCCTCGTTGCTGTTCTCGACAAAATTCAGGTTGTAATAAATATTCCTGAGGTCGCTGGTCTTCTCGCCGTTTTCCGGCCGGACCGGCGGCAAATAAAACAGTCCCTTATGATGCCGCGCCAGATTCCAGTCCTTGCCGGAACGCAGGTGATCGAGGATCGAGCGCGATTTGTTTTCCGGCAGCAGTACGCCGACGTTGCGGATGCCCGACGTCACGATGCTGGAAAGGGCAAAGTCCACGAGGCGGTAGCGTCCGGCAAAGGGCAGGGACGCAATCGGCCTGTCCTGCGTCAGTTCCTTGATATATACTTCCTCGCGCTGCAAATCCACGAGGCTCATGACTCTTTTCATACGCGCCACCTCCTCAACCCGCCGCTTCCACGACTTCGTTTTCGCCCGTTACCGCGATGGCGTCAGGCGTTCCCTTGACCTTCGCGCCCGCCGCGACCTTCGTGTGCGGACCGAGAATCGCGTGGTCGACCACCGCGCCATCTTCGATGACCGCAAAGGGCATTACGACGGAATCCGTGACCTTCGCGCCCTTCCCGATGCGGACGCCCGACGAGATCACCGAATGGGATACGGCGCCGAGCACCACCGCGCCTTCATTCAAAAGCGCGTGGGAAACATCCGCCTCCGGCCCGATATAGTGCGGAGGCAGTGACGGGTTCGCCGAATGGATGCGCCATGTCCCGCCGGTGTTCAGCGGCGGCTCGTCGGCGAGGAAATCCATATTCGCCTGCCAGAGACTTTCGATGGTCCCGACGTCCTTCCAATACCCTTCGAAAGAGTAAGAATAGAGCTTCGCGCCGTCGGCGAGCATTTTCGGGATGATGTCCTTGCCGAAGTCGTGGCTCGAATTCTCGCGCTTCGCGTCCTCGACGAGATAGTCGTGCAGGAAGTCTTTCGTGAAAATGTAGATGCCCATCGAGGCAAGATCGCTGGTGGGCTGGGCCGGCTTCTCCGTGAAGCGCGTGATGCGTCCGTCCGGCTCCGCGTCGAGGATGCCGAACCTCGACGCCTCCTCCATCGGTACGCGAATGACGCCGATGGTGGCCTCGGCGCCTTTCGCGATATGCGCGTCCAGCATCTTCGAGTAATCCATCGCATAAATGTGGTCGCCGGACAAGATCAGCACGTACTCCGGGTCCGACATTTCGATGAAGTTCAGGTTTTGGTAAATCGCGTCCGCCGTTCCGCTGTACCAGTCGGCGCCCTTGGCTCGCGCATACGGCGGCAGGATGAACACGCCGCCGCCCCGGCCGTCAAGGTCCCAAGCGTTGCCGTTGCCGAGATAATTGTTCAGCTCAAACGGGCGATACTGCGTCAAGACGCCCACGCGCTCAATCCCCGAATGTGCGCAGTTCGACAGCGGGAAATCGATGATGCGGTACTTTCCCCCAAACGGCACCGCTGGTTTCGCTACCTTCGCCGTCAACACCCCGAGACGGCTGCCCTGGCCTCCGGCCAAGATCATGGCCAAGCACCTCGTTTTCACGTTCCTTCCCCTCCTATACAATTTAACATTTGCATCAGGTATATTTATTGTTATAATTCTCCGCAAATTCCGATTTTCCTGCAACAAAATATAGAATTTTTTGGCGCTTTTCAGAACGGCGTTTCCATCTTCAAAAAATTTCCGGAGTAAGAAAATCAGAAAATCAACAAATCAAGAAATCTGATTTTTTTACTCCGGAATTTTCCCGGCAAAAGACAGAATCGCCGAACATCCTGAAATGAAAGGATGTTCGGCGATTCTTGCGTCCGCTCTATTTTTTCTGTTCTGCGCTTTTTGCGTCCTCCGTTTTCGTTTCGGCGGCTTTCGTTTCCCCTTTTTTCTCCTCGCGATTCTTCCGTTCCTCGATTATGCGCTTCCTTTCTTTCTCGCGCTCCTTTTCGAGGCGCTCCCATGCCTTCGGGTCAATCTGCTTCAAATACTCGTCGGGAATGTCCGTCGCCTCCGGTACCAGCTTGTGGTACGCGGCGTAATGTTCTCGCGCCGCTTCCGTGCGGTCAAGCTCGTCCTCGACGTCGGCGGCCATCTTTTGCGCGGCAATCGATTTCGGGTCCAGCGCAATGGCTTGCGTAATGTCCTCCAGCGCCGCCTCGGGAAGTCCCTGCGCGCGCTTGACTTCGGCGCGGTTCAGGAAAACATAGGCGTCTTTCGGGTCGAGACTGACCGCGTAGTCGCAGTCCTCCATCGCACCCGCGAAATCGCCCTGAAGCGCCTTTGCCCGCCCGCGCACCGCATAGATGCCGGCCAACTTTACGTTCCGGTTTTCACAGCCGAAGGTCCGCGCACCCTCGGTGATGGAAAGTTCCGGCTCGTTGATGTCGTTGTACGCGTCGGCGTTCTTATAAAGCCGCTCGACGAGCTTCTCGTTCGCGGCGGCGTTCTTCGCCATGCGCTCCTGCCAAAAGGCGAGGCGCTCCGCCTCTTCGGCGCGCATCTTTTCCCGCGCCCCCGTCGCGCTCTCGCCCGCGTAAGCGGCGCGCACGAGCCGTTCCAATTCCGCCTCGGCGTGGTTCTTCTCGACGGCGTTTTTCAAATAGGAATAGACGCGGTCATCCGTCAGATACGCGACGCGTCCGTTTTCCCCGGCGCGGAACGCCCATTCCTCGGCTGTCGCGTAATCGTGGAACGCGTGCGCCAGTCCGCCCGCGATCAGATACGCCTGTTCGGGGGTGTCGTCGTAAACCTCGGTGGAATACATCGCCGTGAGCAGCGGCTGCCCGTCGATCAAAATCTCTTTCCGGTCCTTTACCGTCACATGGCCCGCGCTGTAGGCGGAAAGCATCGCCGCCAGCTTCGCCTCGCGCTTGTCGGTGTCCGGATGGTCGTAAGGGTCGGCGCCGTAGCTTCGGTCGAAGGTATCCGGGTGCTTCGTCATGTAGTCCATGCGTGCCATCGCCGCCGCCGGGCCGCCGGGATTGAAGCCGGCGCTGGCCGCGAGATAAAAGCCGCCCTCGTCTGCCTCGTACTCGGCGGGCAGGATCACGTTCTTCGCGACGGAATAATCGGCGATGACGCCCACCACGTCGGGCCGCACCGCGCCCGTGACCATGCCGAGGAAATTGATGCCGAAGGCCTGCGCCGCTGCCCGCGCGTAATTGTACGCCGCGTGCAGCTTGAC
>CACYUQ010000064.1 GCA_902777615.1 uncultured Selenomonadaceae bacterium | reverse complement strand
CGGCACCTTCAAGGAGGGCGTTTTTACGGCGACGGTCCTGTTTGACGAGAGGCCGGAGCTTTTCAAAGACGAATACCGTCGCGCCCCGAAATTCTACTGCATGGAGCTTCGCCCGTGGCTGCCGGTACGTACGACCTTCGCTGACGGCAGCGCCAGAGCGGTGCAGGTACAGCAGACTTCCGCCACCGCCGAAAAGCTGACCGTCATCTGCGGCGGCGCGAAGTATATCGAGCCGGGTTTCGCCCGTGACGTCAAGGCCACATTGGTTAGTCTCGAAGACGGACGGCGCTATATCTACGCGGACATCCTGTCCGACGACAGGGAGTATGAGACGTATATCTACGATCTGAACGGCGATTCGCCCGTGCGCGTTCCCACGGAACGGACGATGACGCGTCACGCCGCTATGCGGGCAGCCGAACCGGGCAAACCGGGGGAAAATATCTTTTACATCCTGGCCGACCCGGAGAATTTTTTGATGAACGATCTCGACACGCCGAAACCGCTTCGCCCGTTGCGCGCCTGCCGCATAGGCGCGGACGGGACACCGGAGATTACATGGGTGCAGGGCATGGGATGATGAAGGAGGAGAGCCAATGAAGAAAATGAAATTTGCCGCCGCAGTTGTTGCGGCATTCTCGCTTGGCGCGGGATTGCCCGCTGTTTTCCCACCCGTTGCGCCTTTTGTTTCGATTTCCGAGGCGGCGTCGCATATCGACGAATCCATTCGCCCGATCCAGCTGGCCGTCAATAACCATCGTATGTTTGACGCCGACGAGGAAGGCGAACTGCTGCGCTCATCCCGGATCATGGTCGTCTTTACCGGCTCCGCCGCAGCCGAGGGCGTCGAAGAGCTGCAAAAGGCGCTTTGGAAATATAACGACGAGCAGACGGAAATGTCGCAGAACAGCCGCGAAAAGCTGATCGCCCAAGCTAAACAGGACAGGGCGGAAAGGAAAGCGGCCGGAGCGACAAATTTCCCCGCTTACCTGAATTTGAACGACGTTTTTATCCGCCGCGCCGATACTTTAGCGGTGAGCCTTTTGGAAACGAACATGAATTACGAGGGCGGCATGCATGGTATGTCCGGCGTTTTCGGGAAGAACTTCGACTCGAAAACGGGGCAGTTGCTGACGCTTTCCGACGTAATCACCGATAAACCGAGATTTGCGAATCTCATTGTGGAGCAGCTTCTCCGCGAGTACCCAAAAGCCTCTTTTGTGGAAAGCGGCGGCGAGTCCGTGAAGGAAGCGGTTAATCTCGCAACCGGGATTGACAATGTGATTTGGACGCTGGATCCTACCGGCATAACCGTTTACTTCAATCCGTATCATATTGACAGTTATTCCGAGGGGATTTTCACCACGACGGTGCTGTTTGACGAGCACCCCGAAATATTCGCGGAGAAATATTGCCGTACGCCGAAGTCTTACTGCATGGAGCTTCGCTCGTACCTTCCCGTGCGAGCCTCCTTCGCGAATGGCGACAGCGCGCAGGTCAGGGTGTTCAGCTCGGACGGCGGCCAGCGGATTGCCTTGAACGGTGTTATTCTCGACGACTGGGGCGAGACCTATGACGTGCGCCCGGTGCTGGTGAGCCTCGCCGACGGGCGGCGCTATCTCTATGTGGACGGCGTGGCCGCGGGGGACGCGTGGGAGCGGACGACTATCTATGACCTCAACGGCAACGCGCCCGTCAAAGTCACGATGAAGCAACAGTTCACACGCCGGGCGGACGTGGACGAGGACTTCGCCGAGGCGGAACGCGGGCCAATCATGATTGACAAGAAACGGGACAAAGGCTACTCCATCATGGCCGATTCCGAAAACTTCTATATGACGCGTCTGAACGAAGCGACTGGCAAAGCGGAGCTCTGCCAGTGCCGCGTCGGCGCAGACGGAACGCCGGAAATGCTCTGGGCACAAGGCGAAAAATAGGAGAGAGGTGGTTTTCATGCAAAGCGAAGCGCCTGCGTTTCGCATGTACGATTTGATTACAAAGAAAAAACGCGGCGGCGAACTGACGGAAGAGGAAATCCGTTATTTCGTCAACGGCTGTGCCGCGAACACTATTCCGAGGGAGCAGGAAGCTGCGCTGTTGATGGCGATTTGGGCTCAAGGCATGACGGACACGGAGACGACGGAGATGACCATCGCGATGAAGGAGTCCGGCGAAACGATGGATCTCTCATCCCTGCCGGGGGTTAAGGTGGACAAGCACTCTACCGGAGGGGTTGGCGACAAGACGACGTTCGTTGTCGCCCCGCTGACGGCGGCTTCCGGTTTGACTGTGGCAAAAATGTCAGGGCGCGGCCTTGGCCACACTGGCGGCACTATCGACAAGTTGGAGGCGATTCCTGGCTTCCGCACAACGCTCTCGATGGACGAGTTTTTCGACGCTGTCCGCAAGAACGGTCTTGCCGTGATCGGGCAGTCGGGCGAGCTGGCTCCCGCCGACAAAAAGATTTACGCGATACGTGATATAATCGCGGCGGTGGACAGTATTCCGCTGATCGCGTCGTCGATCATGAGTAAAAAGTTGGCTGCCGGAACCGATGTAATCCTGCTCGATGTCAAGGTGGGCAGCGGCGCGTTCATGAAGACGCTGGAGGATGCAGAGAAGCTGGCGCAGACCATGGTCAATATCGGTGAGCGCGCGGGTAAGCGTACCGAGGCGCTGATTACCGATATGAACCAGCCGCTGGGCCTCGCCATCGGCAATGCGCTGGAGGTGGCGGAGGCGGTCGAGGTGCTGCATGGGAAAGGTCCGGAAGACGTGCGGGAGGAAAGCGTCATGCTCTCGGCGGAAATGCTGTATTTGTCGGGGCGCGGCGACCGCGATGCGTGCCGCCGCATTGTGGAAGATGCGCTAAACTCCGGTGCAGCGCTCGAAAAGCTTTGCGCGATGGTTCGGACGCAGGGAGGCGATGACTCCGTGATCCGAGATCCGTCGCTGTTCCCGCAGGCGCCTTTCGTTCACGAAGTGCTTGCACCGTGGGACGGTTATATCGTTGGCATGGCCGCGGAATACATCGGCGGTGTGTCGGCAATGCTCGGCGCGGGGCGCGAGGATTTGGGTGACGCGGTAGATCCGGCGGCGGGCATATTGCTGAAAAAGAAATGCGGAGCGCAGGTGAAAAAAGGCGAGGTCGTCGCCACGCTTTACACCTCGAAGAAAGAGTCAATCGCCGAAGCGGAAAAGCGCTTCCTTGAAGCGGTTTCCGTAGGCAGCGAGCCCCCCGCGCCGCGCAAGTTGATTTACGCGCGGGTGGAGAAGGATCAGGTAGTAAGGTATTAAGGTATTCAAAACTCTTGCCCCCTCCTTGAGGGGGGTGTCAGCGAAGCTGACGGGGGGAGCTTTTAGAAATTCAAATATAATCCAAAATTATCAAAAGGAGAGGATTTTTCATGCAGAAACGTACCTTGGCAAAACGTATCGCAGCGGGATTTTTGACGGGCCTCGTGTCGGCGGCGCTTCTTACGGGCTGCGGAGGCAGTAGCGGCAAGCCGAGCGGCGGCAGCGGTGCTGCAAATAATCCGCCGAAGATTGAAGTTCCCGCCCGCGCACCGGTTTCGACGGCTCCGACGATGACCTTCAAGTTCGGCGAGACCGAGGCGAAGGTCTATGAGTTGACGGGCGTCGATCTCAAGGATATTATCCGTTCGGGCAAGATCGTGACTCTTGGGGACGACATTTTCTTCCACACCGATACGAAGCATTATGAAGACAAAGTTCAGCATATGAACAAAGTGACGATGAAGAACGAGACGATCTCGAACCTCGTCGATCTCGGCCCTAGCGGCGACATCTCCGAGCTGACGACCAACGGAAAGACGGTCGTTTGGCAGTCCAGCCGCAAAGCCACCGACGGAAAAGACAAGTTGATGATTTACGACGGCAAGGAGGCCAATGTTGCCGGCAAGTGGTCCGGCTCTCCAGCGGGCGATCCGGACTCTGACAAATTTTACGTGCTTTGGGGTCATGAATTGCGAGAGCAGCATCTCGAAAACGGCGAATGGAAAATCGACAAGAAGCTGATCGAGGACTACCAGAAGATCGACCCGGAGTTTGGGAGAGTGGCCTTCAAGAATGTCTGCGTCAGCAAGGGCGAGATTTATATTCGCTATTTCCTCCCAAAGAAGGACGGTGCGAAAAACGATACGCCGATGCTTATCGCTTTTGATAAGAGCGGCAAGGAGCTTCGCCGTTATGAGGGAGTGAAGGAACTGCCGCGCGGCTGGGCCGTCACGGAAAATTATGTCATTGCTACCGGCTCACAGGGCGTCTTCCGCGTTTACGAAAGAAAGACTGCAAAGCTCTTGGGCGAGGCGAAGGTCGACAAGCTGCGTCCCTTCGCGCTTTGGACGTCGAAAGGAAACGATGTCATCCTTTACGACGACCGGGCGAAGAAACTGTATCGTGTTGACTTCTGATGTAATTAGCCTTCCCCTCTGGGGGAGGTGGCGCGCGTAGCGCGACGGATGAGGTTTTGTAACGTAACGATTGATGTAAGCGTAGCGTTAAAGAACCTCACCCACCGCCTACGGCCGAAACAATTCACCGGATTGTTTCGCTCCTCCCCAAAGGGGAGGGCATGAATCGAATGGGAGGCGAAATCTTTTGATGAACCTGAAAGGAAAAATATTAAGTGCTGCGGCTGCTGGACTGCTCGCGGTCTCTTTGATTGCGGGTTGCGGAGGAGGCGGCGGAAACAGCAGCGGCAGCGGCGCGCCGAAAGTCGAAGCGCCGAAATCTGCGCCGACGATGACCTTCAAATTCGGCAGCCACGAGGCGAAAGTCTACGAGTTGGCCGGCGTCGATCTTCGGAACAACATCAACACATGGGAACTCGGTGTGCTCGGAAACGATGTCTATTTCCAGTGCGGGCGCAAGCCGTTTCACATGGGCAAGGTCACGATGAAGGGCGAGACGATTTCCGACTTCACCGACCTCGGGGAGACGGACGACAACCATACGATTGCCATGAACGACAAGGTGGTGCTCTGGAAAGGCACAAAAGACGCGCTCGTCGTCTATGACGGCAAGACAACCAAAGTCGGCGGCAAGTGGCCGGGCCAGCTTCTCGCGAAAGTCGGCGGCGGTATTTCTGGACGGGACGATTTTTATTTCCTGAGCGGCCGAAGCCTGAAAATGGGCAAGCTGAAGGACGGTTCCATCACAGATGTGAAGGAGATCGTGCCGAACCTGACCAACATCAGCCCGGACTTCAAGGGGGCGCAATTCTTCCCGGTGGCTTCCGAAAAGGACGACATCTATGTGCGCACGATTCTCCAGAAGGCCGGTGAGAATAAGAGGATTCCCGTGCTCGTCGCTTTCGATAAGAAAGGCAAGGAGCTTCGCCGTTACGAAGGCATGGCGGGAAGCCGCAAGGGCTTCTGCGTCACGGATAAGTATGTGATCTTCGCCGATCAGGACGGCAATATCCGCGTCTTTGAGAAGAAGTCCGGCAAGTCGCTGGGCGACGTGAAAATCACCTTCGGCGTGTTCGCGCTTGCTACGGTCAAGAGCAACAGCATCATCGCCTACGACGACAGCGGGAAGAAATTGTATCGGATTGATTTTTAAGGAGGTTACAGGGCGGGTAGCATTTTTGTTGCCCGCCCTTATTTCAAGGACAAAGAGGTGGAACCGATGAAACTAGCGACACTTCTTTCCATCGCCGCGTGTTTCCTCGTAGGCGTGTTTTCTGCCGCTTGCGCTCATGGCGCGTCCCTTGACGGGGCGTGGAAACCCCGTGACTACGGCACGCGCATTGAGATCGACGGCGACAACATATTGATTCTTTGGATGAACCGCCCCCAGCTGGAAACGACGTTCACCGTCGCGGAAGAAGACGGGAAGACGGTTCTGCATCTCGAAAAGACCGGCATGCGGGAGCGCGGGGATCAAAAAGACTACGCGCAGATTACGGGCCTTTGGGTTGAAGATGGTCAGATGCACTTTGTAAAAGTATTCAACATCGCCGGGGAGAAGTCCGAGGTACTTTCGCCGACGACGGAAAGCCGCTACGGAAACGTAACGGTGGTCACGGAGAAAGAACTGCCGCGTATTGAGGGGCTTTGGAAGACGAACGACAGAATGGAGTATACGCTGAAAATCGAGGGTGAAAAGCTCTCTTGGCGTTTCGCGGAGTACGAATGGGAAGGCCCGGCGGAATTTGTCGTGATTCACGAGAACTGGGAAAAAGACCCGGACAAGTTCACAATCCGGCCTAAGAATCCCGCGGTAGATTATTTCAGGGGCTTCACGACCTTCGACTACCGGGACGGAAAACTCCACACGCAAATCCCGGTCTACGACGCGGAGTCCCCGCAGCTGGTGTTTGAGAAGGTAGATTAAAGAGCCCTCCCCTATGGGGAGGGGGGACCGCCGAAGGCGGTGGGTGAGGTTTTGCAAACGTTCATCAAACCTCATCCGTCGCGCTTTGCGCGCCACCTTCCCCAAAGGGGAAGGCTTAAAAGATTTGGAGGGTAGACTATGAATCTCAAAGCAAAATGTTTATGCGCGCTGTTCGCGGCGCTTTTGGTCGTGCCGATATTCGGCTGCGGCGGGGGCGGCGAAAAGTCGGGCGGAGGAAGCGGCGGCGGAAAATCTTCGGTGCAGGCGTCGCGCGGGACGCCGGACAAGGAGCCGGTGGACGCGGCCTGGCAGGAGGCGCTGAAGCGCAACGGCACGTTTTCCGAAGCGTTCCTGCGGCTCGGCGACATCATGCAGACCGAGCAGCCGAACCACCCCGACAACGTGAAGCTGCCGAAGGAACTGAAGCACGCCAGCTACGACAATCAGTACCACAATAAGAAATACCATTACCGCGACGGGGAAATGCAGAGCGCGAAAGGCCCCGTCGATATGAAAAAAGTTGCAGGCCGCTGGGTGCAGGTGCAGGAATATATCTATCCGGGCATGGGCATGCTGATCGGCCACATCGCCAACGGCTACCGTTTAGTGCTGAAGGAGGACGGCACGGGCACCTTTGACAAGTACGGCGCCGTGGATGGCGACAACTACGTCAAGCCCGTCAAATGGAACGACAGGACGATCACGCTGACCTTTCCGCATGAGACGTCCGGCCATTACAGCCTCGAGGGAAACCGCCTGATTTACTGCCAGCAGATGCGCGGAAACATCGAAGAGGTTTACGTCTTCGAGCGCGAGAGCGACTTCATGGCAAAGTCGCCGCTGTCTCCGGGCATGGTGCTCCAGCTGGGCGGCTCGGTCAGCGACACGGCGTTCTCGTCCAACGCGATCATCGACGGCCCCGACCTCGGCAAAGAGCTTCCGGGACAGGTCTATCGCCTGAAGCAGTGGACCGAGGGAGGCAAGGTGACGAAGGCCGACGCGGGCGACCCGACGACGAACCCCGCCGACCACTTCATCGTGCTGGTGCCGACCGGCGAGCGCGGCGGCTACGGCTATGTCAGAAGCGGCGACACCGAGGACAAGTGGTTCTTCCCGCTGGGTGAAGACGATAAATACCGCAAGCAGAAGAAGGATATTGCCTTCGCGTTCCTGCACGATATGTTCTTCTATTGGGACAATCGGGACGGCCTGACCGAGTATTGGTACATCGAGCGCCCCGGCTACGGCACGGAGATCAAGTACGGCCGCATCGAGGTCAGCGGCAAGACGGTGAAATGGTATCCGCGCTGGTTCGGCGGAATCCGGACGGACCTCTGCCTCGAATATGAGCTGGCCGAGGGCGAGAAGCCGCCCGTCAGCCATATCGCCGTCGGCCCCGCGAACAGCCGAAAGAGCTTCGGGATTCCCGACGGGCCGCGCACGAAAGCGGGCTTCTGGCGGCTTGACCGGATTCAGGGGTACAAAGATTTCGTGAAGCCGCCGATGACGAAAGAGGAACGGGAGAAAGCGCCGAAAGGTCCGGCGGAGGCCGCCACCGTCGAAGCGCTGCAAAAGCTCATCGATGAGCGATTCACCTACGGCGAGGACGCCCGCAAATACGGCGTCGACCTCTGGTATGTGCTGGAACCGGACGGCACCGGCTACATGCGCGTATGGGACAAGTATTTCGATCTGGTCTGGAACGACAACGAGATTTACTACTATGACATTTCGGGCCGCCACCTGTTGTCCATCGCTGTCGGATCCTTCTACTTCGATCGTGGCGGCGCAGCCTTCGTCCGCCTGTTCAAGGACGAACAGAATCCGGTCCCGCCGAGACCTGCGGAATTGGGCGGAAAGTGAACTTAGCGCGAGAAACCCGTGCATTCTAGCCCTCCCCTTGAGGGGAGGGGGGACCGCCGCAGGCGGTGGGTGAGGTGTCTGGCGAGCGTTCGTAACACCTCATCCGTCAGCCCTGCGGGCTGACAAGCAACAGTCCACTGGACTGTTGCTCCCCTCGAGGGGAAGGCAAGAAAGGAGCGATACTTTGAAAAAATATCTTTTCACGCTGGTTGCCCTGCTTATTTTTGCGACGGCTTCCGTCGCCTTCGCGCGGGAGCTTCCCGTGGGCGAGTCCGTCTACGAGATGCAGGAGCCGACGGGGGCCACGACCGTGCCGATCGCGGTTTATTGCTATCGTGCGGCGAATTGGGCTCCGGGGCGGCCCATCGTGTTTGTGTTCCACGGAATGAACCGGAACGCCGACGATTACCGCGCAAGTTGGGAACGCTTCGCCGACGAGGACGGGCTCCTGATCGTCTGCCCGGAGTTCACCGACGCGAAATATCCGGGCTCACGGTATTACAACATCGGAAACCTCATGGACAAAACGAACGGGAAAGGAAATCTCCAGCCGAAGGACGAATGGGTGTTTCCCGTCGTCGATCGCGTGATCCGCGACGTCAAAGAGCGCATGGGCGCGGCGTCGAGTCCCGTGGCCGTCTTCGGTCACTCCGCGGGCGCGCAGATGGTCCACCGCTACGCGCTTTTCGGCGGCCCGACAGAGGCGAATCTCATCATGCCGGCGAACGCGGGTTGGTACACGATGCCCGACGAGAACGCGCGCTTTCCTTACGGATTGGACGGCGTGCCGATTTCGGACGAGGAATTAGCGGCGGCCTTTGCGAAGCCTGTCGTGATCCTGCTCGGCGAGGCCGATACCAGGAGAACGGAGAACCTCCGCCAGACGCCGGAGGCTGACGCGCAGGGCATGAACCGTCTCGAGCGCGGCAAGAAGTTTTTCGCAGTCGCGCAGGAAAAAGCAGACGCGATGGGCGTGCCGTTCAACTGGCAGGCCGCCACGGTCTCGGGCGTGGGGCACGACGGCGCGGCGATGGCCGACGCCGCGCTGGCGGTCATCGAGCAGTTGTTCCTTCAGTAAAGGAAACGTATAACGCAAATCTGAACAGGGGATATATCGTCTTCATCGACGCTGCATCCCTTGTTTTTATATGCGTTTTATGGCTGGAAATCTTCGGTGAACTTTGATATACTTTAAGGAAACACTGATTAAGTCAATTCGTGCATCTGTCGAGGGATTTGACGACGACAGGCGGGAAAAGACCCGGCAGAGGCGCGGAGGGACTTATTCAGTGGTTCCTTTAATATAGAAATAAAAATAAGGATTCGGCAGGAGGCGAACAAGATGAAACCACGCGAAACGGTAATATATCGTTTGCGGAGGTTTGCCGCGCTCCTGCTTTGTTTTTTTATGACCGCCGCTGCTTTTTCGCTGCCGGTTACGGCGGACGGCGCGGGGAAAAACGTGCGCGTCGGGTGGTTTGAATCGCCGTTCAATTCAACGGACAAATTCGGGCGGCGATCCGGCTATGCTTATGAATATCAGCAAAAGCTGGCGGCCTATTCCGGCTGGACGTATACCTATGTGAGCGGAAGCTGGCCGGAGCTTATGCAAATGCTGGCTGACGGCAAGATCGATTTGCTGAGCGACGTTTCCTATACCGGGGAACGCGCGGAGATAATGCTGTTCCCGGAGATTCCGATGGGAACGGAGGAATACACGATCTTCATACCTCCTGCCAACAGGGAAATCAACCCGGAAGATTTGTCGTCCCTGAACGGCAAACGGATCGGCGTGAACAAGGGCAGTATTCAGGCGGATATCTTTCGGCAGTGGGCGGAGCAGAACGGCGTCCAGGCGGAGGTCGTGGAACTCACAGTCACGGAGGTCGATTCGCTGGATATGCTCGACGCCGGAAAACTGGACGCCTATATCACGCTGAACGCTTACGGCTATCCGGATCGACTGATGCCGGTGTGCAAGATCGGCGCTTCCGATTTCTTCTTCGCCGTCAGCAAGAGCCGTCCCGATCTGCTGGACGATTTGAACAAGGCGATGAAACGGATACAGGATGAAAACCCGTATTATAACCAAAGGATGTTTGAAAAGCATGTCCGGCGCTTCGGGTCGAACGCGTTCCTGTCCTCGGCGGAAGAATCCTGGCTTGCCGCCCATGGCGCTATCCGGGTGGGATATCAGGACAATTATCTCGCTTTTTGTGCCAGGGATACGGCGACGGGAGAACTTACGGGCGCCTTGAAGGATTATCTGGCTGCCGCTTCCGGCTGCTTCAGGGACAGTCATATCGACTTTGAAGCTAAAGCGTTTCTAACTTCGGCGGAGGCTTTGAAGGCGCTGAAGCGGGGAGAGGTGGATTGCGTTTTTCCGGCCAACCTTGGCTGCTTTGAC
>CACYUQ010000063.1:11063-12016 GCA_902777615.1 uncultured Selenomonadaceae bacterium | reverse complement strand
TTGGATCACTTGTTATGTTTACAACAAAAATTCCTGTTTCCTTAATGTTTTCCAATGTTTTGCTTCCTTCAAATATTCTCCCAAGAACTGCATAAACAGATGCTTCCATTCCATCGAGCAGCCGACGTATTTATAGATAAAGAACATATTGATGAACGCCGCGACGCCCATGTCTGCCGCCGTGGCGAACGCTGCGCCGAGGATACCCAGCGTCGGGATCGCCGTCAGTGTCCAATTCAGAACGACTTTCGCCACTGCCGCCAAAATCATATTGACCATCGGAATCGTCGGATGGCCGAGCCCTTGCAAGATACCCGTCGAGACCTGATGCAGGCCCAACAGTACGATGCTGAACGAGCAGGCCCAGACTGCGGGCCCCGCGCCCGGCGCGCTATAAATCAACGTGGAAATCGGCGTCGCCAGCATCAGCACGATGATAAACGCGGGGAAACAGACGAAATGCGAAATGCGAATGCCCGCGGCGGACTGCTCGTAAATACGCGCCTTGTCTCCCACCGCCCGGGCCTCAGACAATGCAGGGATGATGCTGACCGCCAGCGAAGCCGTGATAATCGTTGAAAGATTGATCAGCGGCACCGCCATCCCCGTCAGATAGCCGAACAGCTCCGTCGCCTGGTTTACCGTATAGCCCGCAACTTCAAGCCGCTGCGGCACGATGGCGAGGTCGAGATTCGACACGACAGGCAACATGATACTCGCCGCCGAAACAGGAAGCGCCAACTTAAACAGGCGATGCAGGATTTTCCAGCAGGATTCCCGCTCCACGTTTTCCTTCGGCAAAAGCTCCTCCGGCGTGTAATCGCGCTGAATATCGCGGTCAAGCTGCCAGTGGTACCAGACCAGCACGATGAGCCCCGTCACCGCGCCCGCGCAGGCGCCGAAGCTCGCACCCGCCGCCGCGTACTCCAGCCCCATCGGCAGGAACAGCCGTG
>CACYUQ010000063.1:0-10996 GCA_902777615.1 uncultured Selenomonadaceae bacterium | reverse complement strand
GCCGTCGGCGTCATGCGCTGCCAGCCCTGTAAATAGCCTCGGGAACTCGCGAGAAGTGTCACGAAGAAAATTGCCGGCGCCAATACCACCACGGAATAATAAGCGCGCGGATCGCGAATGAATTGATACTCGATCAGCCAACCCGCGCCGAAATACGTGAGCAGCGAAAACAAAACACCAGTCACCAGCATCAGCAGCATCGAGATATGGAACACGCGCCGCGCGCCCCAAATATCCTTGACCGCCACGCGCTCCGCCGTGATGATCGAAATCGCCACCGGCACGCCCGCCGTTGAGACGGAAAGCGCGAAAAAGTAAATCGGGAACGCCATCTGATAGAGGCCGATCCCCTCGCCGCCGAGTACCCGCGACACGAAAATCCAGTTCAGGGACCCTATGATCTTGACGACGATGCCGGCAATCGTCAGGATAAACGTGCCCTTCATCAAAGACTCGCCCTTTGTGGACTTGCTCTCTTCTTCCTCCATTGCCGTCACCGCCTTTCTCTTTTCAAATCATTGCTTTTTCTATATAATGAACATGACAGCAAAATTTCAGCTCTCTGTTTTTGCTCCATACATAAAGGAAATTATACCATTTCTCCGTCTCAGTTTCTAGTAGGAACTGCAAAATTCGAGGTAGACTTATGAAAATCAATCTGATTCGCTTCGATATGAACATCGGGCGCAAGAAACCGGAAAACATCATCCATAAGGAAAATGACTGTCCGTTCTGCCATCCCGAAGGGCTGACAAACATTTACGCGACGGACGAAGGCGGCATCATCCTGCTGAAAAATAAATTTGACGTCCTTGAAAACGCCGACCAGCTCGTACTCGTCGAGACCGACCGCTGCGGCATCGATATGCCCGACTACACCACCGAGCACATGCGCCGCGTCATTCGCTTCGGCGTTGAAAAATGGCGCGAGATGGAAAAGAGCGGTGACTACAGCGCCGTTATTTTCTTCAAGAACCACGGTCACCTGTCCGGCGGTACCATGCGCCACGCGCACATGCAGCTCGTCGGCTTTCGCGGCACGGTGGACCCGTCGCTTTTTCCGAGCGAGGAGGATTTTGAGGGACTGCCGATTATTGAAAAAGACGGCGCGCTCCTAAATGCCGCCACCCGTCCCCGCCTCGGCTTTGGCGAGTTCAATCTCGTCGCCAATCCCGACGCGCTGGACGCCCTCGCCGACCTACTGCAAAAAACGGTCGCCTACGTCTGCGACCGTTTCAAGAAAAGCAAGGACAGCTACAACATCTTCTTCTATCACGCGGGAGAAAAAATCGCGGCCAAAATCATGCCCCGCTTCCCGACCTCCCCGCTCCTGATTGGCTACGACCTACGGATACTTCCCAGCAACTTACCGGAAATTGTAGAGGATTTTCGAAAAAAATATTTGTAATCGAAAAATTATCATCAAAAAAGACTGCCCAGAATGGCAGTCTTTTTTGTCAACAAATGATTTCGTCACTCTTCCCTTTCCGAGTCCGTCTCCACTTCCCGATACTTGTAATTGCAAATACATACTTTGCCCCACTATAAAGGAACTCATTCATTGCACTATAGGGGCAAGCAACAACCACACTCCTACAGTGCAAGACTCAATCAGGACTCCCAAACAAGATCCGCGTTTACATGCCATTTAATATTCCCATTGTAGTTCGGGCAGTTGCCATTATGGATATGGAAAGCATGGGTATGCGAAGCACCTGCAGGAACCCACACATCTACATCGGTAAAATTGCAAGAATCCGACCAAATCGGACGTCCATTAGCATCGGTAATTTGTACCTCAATTACAGCACTTCTAACCGTAGCCCCCTCATTGCCATGATTGACAAAATTTCCTGTGATTACAGTTTGTCCGCCCGGAAGATCGACTCTCGTCGCATTGAACATGATATTTGCCGCGGCGTCCACACTGCGGGTCTGCCCAAAGCTGACCGCAAACGCCATCAAAAGGACGAAGAGAACTGCCGCCTGTTTGGATAGAATCTTTTTCATCAAAACCACTCCTTCATGCAAATTCTTTACACTATTCCTAAACACGAAACCAAATATAAAGAAACCGGGCCTATCTGTTGCTCCCAGCCCGCCTCCGCGTGCGGCATTCATACCGGCGCGAAAACCGATCCAGCGACGCACCCTACCCCAACGTCATGGCACTTTTCTTTCTCAGCTTCTGCAAATACATAAAAAGATTCCCCCTTTACAAAATTAAAACTATACAAAGTCTCCGTCGCGCCGTCAAAATCCCATGCCCGGCATCAGCGGCGGTTCCATAGGCGGCTGCATCATCTGCTGCTGTTGCTGTACTGCTTGATTCTGCATACGCACCGCGTCTTCGTGCGCTTGTTGGTGCATCCGCACAGCATCGTCGTGCGCTTGCTGATGCATTCGAAAACGCTGCGGCAGTTCATACTTTGAACCGTCGAGGCGTTTTTTCATTCATGTTTCAGTAATGCCTTTCCCCGAAAATCGCCGTGCCTATACGCACGAGATTCGCGCCTTCCTCAACGGCAATCTTGTAGTCGTGGGTCATGCCCATCGACAGATATTTCATCTCCGACGAGAACAGCGGGAAATCCTTCAGCCGGTCGAAAATCTCACGCATTTCGCGGAACAGTGGGCGGCATTCCTCCACGTCCTCATAGTTCGGCGCGATACACATGAGCCCTACCAGATGCACGTTTTTCATCATGTCCGCCTTTTGCAGCAAGATCGGCAAATCTTCCTTGTAAATCCCGAACTTGCTGTCTTCCTGTGCCAGATTGACCTGAATCAGAATATCCTGCAACTTGTGGATTTTCTGCGCGGCCTCGTTCACCGCGTCCAAAAGATGCTCGCTGTCCACGGAATGAATCAGGTCGAACAGCCGCACCGCCTGTTTCACCTTGTTCGTCTGTAAATGCCCAATCAAATGCCATGTGACGCTTCGTTCCAGTGTCTCTCTTTTTTGTGCCGCTTCCTGCACACGGTTCTCACCGATGATGACCGCCCCCGCGTCGATGGCCTCGCGCATCGCCTCGACGCCATGGTTCTTCGTCACGGCAATAAGGCCCACCGGCTCGTCATTTCCCGCGCGCCTCTTCTCTTTCGCTTGCTCTATTTCCCGCTCCACCGCGTGAAGCCGCTCCGCTATTATCTCGCCCATGTCCCTCTCCCTTTCATTTTATCGCCATGACCGCCGCGATGCGTCCGGTCGTCGGACCTTCCGCCCGATAGGAAAAATATGTCCGCACATGGCATGAAGTGCAAACGCCCGCCACGTCAATATTCTCCGGCAAAAGCCCCGCGTTCTCCAGCTGCAAACGATTCGCCTTCCATAAATCAAGCCAGATTTTCCCGTTTTCTTCCGATATTATATCACTATTATATTTTGGAAACGCTTTGTGAAATTCCTCTGCGACCTCGATTCCAATCTCGTAGCAACACGGCCCGATGGCGGGTCCTATTGCCGCGAAACAATCCTCGGCCTGCATACCGAAAGCCTCATGCATCGCTCGCACCGTTTTCGCCGCAATCGAGCGCACCGTCCCTTTCCAGCCGCCGTGAGCAATCGCCGCTGCCCGATGTACGGGATCGAAAAGCAAAATCGGCGTGCAATCCGCGAAACAGAGCATCAAAGGAACACCCGGCACGTCGGTCATCAACGCGTCCGTCGCCGGAACCGCATCCGCATAGGAAAGCCGTCCGCGTCCCGATTCGCGCTCGCCGACGCACAAGATATTGTCGCCGTGTACCTGCTCCGGCGTCGTCAATCGTTCGAAATCCAGCCCTAGCCAGCCGAGAAAACGACGGCGGTTTTGCTCGACGTCTGCCGAATCGTCGCCGACGTGCAACGCGAGATTCATCTCGTCATAGGGCGCTTTACTCACGCCGCCAAACCGCGTTGATACGGCGTGAACGACCGCACCCCCCGGGAAAATCGAAAACGTCCCATATCTTGCCGCGCCGTTTTCGTCCTTATGCAACAGGAAAGCCATAGTCACCTCTCAACCGCAGACGCCGCAGCGTCGGCACCCATCAAAGCAAGGAATTGTCGTCTCCAAGCATTCGGCGCGTTTCCACTCTTCGTATAAATACTCTTTTTTTACGCCCATATCGAGTACGTCCCACGGGAATATTTCCTTTTCTCCGTATTCACGGGAAAGATAAAATTCCTCCCGCAGCCCTTCTTCCTTCATCGCACGATGAAACGCTTTCGCGCCGCCTGCCATATGCGCACGATACAGCGCACAGGAAACGCGTCTGTCGCCTCGGGCTAAGACACCTTGGATATAGGCGGATTTCGTCGGCTCGGCAATCAGCCCGACACCCTTTCGGGCCGACAATGCTTTTTTCAGGCGTTTCAGTGCCGCCTCGATATACTTTTTTTCCGCCATCACCGCCCATTGGAATGGTGTGAACGGCTTCGGAATGAACGGATTGACGCTGAGTGTCAGCGTGCCGCGGCTTTCATGGGCTTCCAAGTAGTCCTTGAGGCGCCCCGCCAATTCCGCCACCGCGTCCACGTCCGCCTCCGTCTCATAGGGCAGACCGATCATAATATAGAGGCGGTAATGGCGAATCCCCGCCGCCACGCCGAGCTCCATCGCATGAAAAAGATGTTCCTCGTCGATGCCCTTGTTGACCACGGCGCGCATCTTCGCACTGCCCGCTTCCGGCGCCAGCGTGATGGTCTTCATGCCGCTTTCCGCGAGGGAACGGATCATCGTCTCCGTCACGGAATCCGCGCGGAACGACGCCACCGACATTGCCAGCCCTTCCGAAAGGATATGCTCGGAGAGCTCGTCAATCTTGGGATAATCAGAAATCGCCGCGCCCATCAGCCCAATACGTTTTCCGTAGACCTTCGCGCCGTTTATCGCGTCTTTCAAAACGGCAAGGGAACGATTCCGCGGACGGCGGAAGCAATAGCCCGCCATGCAGAATCGGCAATGCCGCCCGCACCCCCGCGCCGTCTCCACTAAATACAAATCAAATTCCGTCTCGTCGGTCACGACCACCGTGTGCGCCGGATAATCGTCGAGATTCTTCACCCATTGGCGCTCGACATGAGCCGGCGCATCTCCGACAGGACGGATAGTCTCCAACTCGCCCGAGCCCCTATAGATATGCTCGTAGAGAGACGGCACATAGACGCCGGGCACACATGAAAGGCGGCGCAGGGTTTCCTCCCGCGTCGCCCCGTCCTGTTTCGCCGCCTGATAAACGTCCATGAACCGCCCGACAGTTTCCTCGCCCTCGCCGATGATAAACGCGTCGACAAACGACGAAAGCGGCTCGGGATTGAACGTCGCGCAGGGGCCGCCCGCAATCACCAGTGGCGACCGCTCGTCCCGCTCCATCGCCAGCAGCGGCACACGTCCAACTTCCAGCATATCGAGCAGATGAAAATAGTCCATCTCAAAGGACACCGCGAAACCGACGACGTCAAAATCCGAAAGCGGCGACTGCGTTTCCATGCTGAGGAGCGGCGTCTTCGTGCGTCGGTATTCGTCCAGCTCGCGCCCGTCGGGCAAAAAAAAACGCTCGCACGCGGTATCCGTCCTGTGATTCAAAATGTCATAAATGATATGAAGGCCGAGATTCGACATACCGACGAAATACGAATTCGGGTACGCGAGGGCAAACCGCGCGCGCCCTCCCGCGGGATAAACTATATGTCCTTGCTCCCGCGCGAGGCGCGCCGCCAGCTTTTCCTTCAGCTTCCAATCCAGCCCCATACTTTACCCCTTGTCCGCCCTCGACCGCAACAGTTCCTCCAGTTCCTCCTTGAACACGCTGATGTCCGCAAACTTTCGATAGACGGACGCGAAACGGATATAAGCGACCTCGTCGAAGTTCTTCAGTTTCTCCATGACCATCTCGCCAATCGCTTTCGTCGTGACCTCACGCTCCATCGTGTTCCGCAACTCGCGCTCAATCTCGTCCGCCAGCGCCACGACACGCTCCACATGAATATCCCGCTTGTCGCAGGAACGAATCAGGCCGTTCAGCAGCTTGTCGTGATCGAACACGACGCGCCTGCCATCGTTCTTGATGACCATCAGCGGCATTTTTTCCACGACCTCATAGGTCGTGAATCGACGGCCACAAGCCGTACATTCACGCCGCCTGCGAATCGAGTTGCCGTCGTCCGCCGCCCGCGAGTCGATTACACGGCTGTCAAGCTGTTTGCAGTAAGGACATCTCATATTCCCGCACCTTCATTTCCGTTTTTTGCCCGCCGTTGTCCGACGTGGCTTTCTTTTCTCAAATCGTTCGCTCTGTCCATCTTTTTCGGGACGGACAAGACACTTTTTATCATAACCGATTAAGTCTTCGCGACGTGCCAAGCGGAGCGCCTCGCGGACAGCGGCGTGATTTCCCGGCAGCCAATATTGCATCAGCGCACGCTGCCGCCTCTTCTCTTCCGGCGTCTTCGCCGTGTAGACGGCTTCCCCCGTCAGCGGATGCAGCCCCGAATAATACATCGCCGTCGAAAGTGTCCCCGGCGTCGGGATGAAATCCTGCACCTGCTCCGGTCGATACCCCAAATCGCGAATGAATTCCGCCAACTCTACCGCATCGACTAGCGTCGCCCCCGGATGGCTTGACATGAAATACGGCACAAGATACTGCTTTTTCCCGAGCCGCTCATTGATTTTTCGGAACCGCCGGGCAAAACGCAGATAAACGTCCCGCCCCGACTTTCCCATCAACCGAGTCACACGGTCGCTGATATGCTCAGGGGCGATTTTCATTTGTCCACTGATATGATAACAGCATATCGTTTCAAGAAAATCATCTTTCACGAGCATCAAATAATCGAAACGAATGCCGGAACGGATGAAAACTTTTTTAACGCCCGGCACGTCCCGCAGCTTTCTCAACAACGCCAAATAATCGCCGTGGTCGGCCACAAGATTTTTACAGGGTGTCGGAGAAAGACACTCTTTGCCTCGACACGTCCCGCGTTCAAGTTGCGCATCGCAGGACGGCCTGCGGAAATTTGCCGTAGGCCCGCCCACATCGTGGATGTACCCCTTGAATCCAGGAAGCTTTGTCAAAAGCGCCGCCTCGCGCAAAATCGACGCGTGGCTCCGCCGCTGGATGATCCGCCCCTGATGGGACACAATCGCGCAGAAATGACAACCGCCGAAACACCCCCGATGGCTGACGATGCTGAACTCCACCTCGCGCAGCGCGGGGACGCCGCCATCCGCCTGATAGCACGGATGGTACGTCCGCATATAGGGCAGGTCGTAAACCTCGTCCATCTCCGCCTCGGTCAGTGGTAGCGCCGGGGGATTCTGCACCACGCAAGCTTCCCCGTTCCTCTGGACGAGACGCCGCCCGCGGATGGCATCCTGCTCCAGATATTCGAGCTTAAACGCTTCGGCAAACGCTTTTTTATCCGTTCTGACCTCGTCAAAAGAAGGAAGTTTCAGATAATCATAAACGTAATCAAAATCCGGTACTCGATAACAAGTGCCGCGAACATCCTGAATCGCGTCGACGGAGACGCCCCGATGAAGCTCCGCCGCGATCTCTAAAATCTGCCGTTCGCCCATCCCGTAGACGAGCAAGTCGGCGCCGCTGTCCATCAACACCGAGCGTCGCACGCTGTCCGTCCAATAGTCGTAATGCGCAAGCCGACGCAGGCTCGCTTCGATGCCGCCGATGACGACGGGCACATCTGGCCATATCTCACGCAGGCGATTCGCATAGACGACGACCGCGCGCACGGGACGCAGCCCGGTTTTTCCGCCCGGCGAATAGGCGTCCTCACGGCGTCGCTTTTTTGCCGCCGTGAACTGATTGAGCATCGAATCCATATTCCCGCCGGAAACGAGAAAAGCCAGCCGGGGACGGCCCAGCTGGCAGAAATCTTCCCTTCCGCGCCAGTCCGGCTGTGCAATCAACCCCACCCGGTATCCGTGCTTCTCAAGAAGGCGGCAGATAATGGCCGGCCCGAAACTCGGATGATCGACATAAGCGTCCCCCGACACGAAAACAAAATCGAGCGTATCCCAGCCCCGCTCCGCCATATCCTGTTTTGTCATCGGCAAAAAAGCGTTCATGCCATACTCCGGAAAAGTTATTTGACGTCCTCGACCTTCCCTCGCGAAAATTTCTTTTCGGCGACGGCGCCTTCCTTGCCCAACTTACCAATTCGCTGCCCGTTGTACGTAATATCGATAGCACCTGCGTTGCCCGCCGTGATAATCACCGAATCCTTTCCGGTCCAGCGCAACGTCTGGTTCGGCTCCGCAATCCCCTCATATACGTTCTTGCCGTCAGCGATGACCTGCATCCAGCAACGCCCGGTGAATTTCGCCGTCACTTCCGCCTGCCCCGCCGACGCGCTGGCCGTATTTCCGATAGTCGAAGTGGAAGCAGGCTGCTGCGTTGCATTTTGCGGCTGCTGTTGCTGTTGGTTGTTCGTCGCGACCGGCTGTGATGTCTGCGCAGGCTGCGCCGGGACCGCCGGTTGTGTGGGCTGCGACGTAGTCTGCGGCTTCTGCGCCGCACTCTGCTGCGATGAATTTTGCTCCGCCGCCTGCTGCGGCTTCGGCACGGACGGATCGTCTCCAAAGAAATAGTAAATACTCCCGACAAACGCAATTACAATCGCCGCGACCAGCATAAATGCCGCCTGTTTGCCATGCGACTTTTCCACGCGCTCATGGAAATCGGAACCCGAAGAAAACGGCGCGTGCTCGTTGACAATCGAAGTCGTCGCGGGCGCCGCCTGCACAATCGGCTCGACGTCCGTCCCGTAAATCTCCTCGCGATATTCCTGTACCAATTGTTCCGCATTCAGCCCGAGAAACTCCGCGTAATTCCGAATGAAGCCCTTCACATAGACCTCGCCCGGCAATACGTCATACTTTCCATCTTCCAGCGCCGACAAATACTTCGCGCGAATGCTCGTCTCACGCTCAACATCCTTGACCGTCAGGCCTCTTTTCTCCCTCTCGGCCCTGAGCACAGACCCCATCATGACCGTACTTCCTCCAATCAAAATACAACCAAAACCCTATATACTCGCCTCTTCGCACATGAAAAGGACACAAATCTCCCGTAAAAAACAATCTTATTACCAATAATAAAACAAAGCGCGCCCGTTGTCAATTTCTATCGACGTTTCCGCACAATAATCTTGCAGGAAATCTAGACCTCCATCGACGAACATGATATAATATAGACGCAAAATTCATGCAACATTAAATTTTAAGGGGGTATTCAAATGCCATTAGTTACATCGACGGAAATGTTCAAGAAGGCTTATGCGGGCGGATACGCCATCGGCGCCTTCAATGTCAACAACATGGAAATTATCCAGGGCATCACCGAAGCGGCAAAGGAAGAAAACGCTCCGCTGATTTTGCAGGTCTCCGCCGGCGCTCGCAAATATGCGAAGCCCGCTTATCTCGTACATCTTGTCAAGGCGGCGCTGGAAGACACGGATCTGCCCATCTGCCTGCACCTCGATCACGGCGCGGATTTCGACATCTGCAAATCCTGCGTCGACGATGGCTTTACCTCCGTCATGATCGACGGCTCCAAGCTGAGCTTTGAAGAAAATATCGCTGTGACGAAGAAAGTTGTCGAATACGCACACTCGAAGGGCGTTGTCGTCGAGGGCGAACTTGGAAAATTGGCGGGCATCGAGGATGATGTCAACGTCAAAGCGGAAGATGCCTCTTATACGCGTCCCGAGGAAGTCCAGGAATTTGTCGAAAAAACCGGCGTCGATTCGCTGGCAATCGCCATCGGCACCAGCCACGGCGCGTTCAAGTTCAAACCGTCCCAGTGCACGCGCAACGCAGAAGGCGTGCTCGTTCCGCCCGAGCTTCGTTTCGACATCCTCGCGGAAATCGAGAAGCGCCTGCCGAATTTCCCGATCGTCCTGCACGGCGCTTCCTCCGTTGTGCCGAAATTCGTCAAAATCATCAACGAAAACGGTGGCGCACTGGACGACGCGATCGGCATTCCTGAAGATCAACTCCGCCGCGCGGCGAAATCGGCGGTCTGCAAGATCAACATCGACTCGGACCTCCGCCTCGGTCTGACCGCGGGCATCCGCGAATACATGGCGGCCCATCCGGCAGCCTTCGACCCACGTGAATATCTCGGTCCGGCGCGTGCCAACATCAAGGAAATCGTCAAGCACAAACTCGTCCACGTGCTCGGCTGCAACGGCAAAGCGTAAAAATACAACGGAAACACAAATAAAACTGTCTATGAAATATTATTCTTTCGGAGACAGTTGTTGTGTGCAATATACCATCTCCCCCACTACCGTCCAATCCCGTCGGGTGAAAGTCCGTCATCGTAGGCTTAGCATACGCCAGGCCGAACCTATACCTTTGAGCATTTTTATGATAAAATACGACTGTAAAAAAAGAGACGAAAGGGCGGTTTCGGATTGGACGCACAAACTTGTCTTGAAATCCTTCGCGAAGTTTACCGTGGGAACCCTTTTATTGGCTACTGCGGGATTACTATTGACGCCGTAAAATGTGGAGAAGCAACGTTAAGCCTCGTCGTTGACGACGCAAAACACACAAACCAATACGGTTTCACTCACGGCGGTGCGTTGGAAGCGTTGGCGGACATTGCTTTAGGCGTCGCCTGCGCCACAGTCGGAAAACGTGTCATGACACTCTCTTTCAATATGAGCTTCATCAAAAACATCCATGCAGGCGAGCGTGCCACCGCCGTTGCCACAGTCCGACACAACGGCCGACGCACGATGGTCGTGGACGTCGACACCACGACGGACGACGGCGCACTGATGACACGAACCACCGCCACCATGTTCGTCCGCGATTGCTACGACAACATCCCGGAAAATTGGTAATATGCCAAAAGCCGCTCCTCGGAGAAATATCTCTCCAAGGAGCGGCTTTTTCCTTTTTCAACGATATTCTTTCGCCAATTTCTTGAACAATGGCAATGAGCGTTCAATCATCTCCGATAAATCGGAATCGCTCAA
>CACYUQ010000062.1 GCA_902777615.1 uncultured Selenomonadaceae bacterium | reverse complement strand
GTTTCCAATATATCTGGCGCATGAAAGGGCTCGACGCACGGCTATTGAAGCGCGGCGTCAAGGAAGGCGATACGGTGCGCATCGGCGCGATGGAATTTGAGTATCACGCGTGAGGAGGGTATAAGTTGATTCGGAAAACATTGACGAGCAAGCAGAAACAGTTTCTCCGCGCGATGGGGACGGAGCTTGTCCCGGTGGTGAATATCGGCAAGGAGGGCGTGACGCCGACGTTGGTGGAGTCGGCGAAAGACGCTATCACGAAGCGCGAGCTGATCAAAGTACGCGTGCTGCAAAATTCGCCGGAAGAGCCGAAGGACACCATCGGGCGGCTGACAGAACGCGTGGATGCAGATCTCGTGCAGGTAATTGGGCGAAACGGGCTTTTGTTCAAGAGAAATTTCAAGAAGCCGCAAATTGAATTTCCGGAGTAAAGAACATGGACATTAGGGACGGACTGAAAAAAGCGAAGCGCGTAGTCGTCAAGGTTGGCACGAGTACGATTACCCGGCCGACAGGCGGCTCGAATCTCGTACGTATGGAGGAAATCGCACGGGAGATTGCCGGGCTTGCAGACGAGGGGCGCGAAATGATATTGGTCACGTCGGGTGCGATTGCAGTAGGCGTGAATCGTATGGGACTCTCCGAGCGTCCGAAGGGAATTGCCGAGCGTCAGGCCATGGCGGCGGTCGGGCAGGGCGTCTTGATGCATCTCTATGGGACGATGTTTGCGTCTTACGGGCAGACGACAGGGCAGGTGCTTTTGACGAAAGAAAATTCCCTGCGCCACAATCAATATACAAACTCTCGGAATGCGTTGCTCGCCATGTTGGAGATGGGCGTGATTCCCGTAGTCAATGAAAACGACGCAGTTTCCGTCGATGAGCTGAAAATTGGCGACAACGATACTCTTTCGGCAACGGTGGCGTCGTTGGTGGACGCCGACGCGCTGATTATCCTGTCCGACGTGGACGGTCTCTATACGGCAAATCCGCAAGATGATCCTAACGCGAAACTGATTTCCGAAGTGCATGAGATTACGCCGGAAATCGAGGCGCTGGCGGGCGGTGCGGGTACGGCGGGCGGCACCGGCGGCATGGTCACGAAATTTGAGGCGGCGAAAATCGCCATGAGTGCGGGCGTCACGATGGTCATTGCAAGAGGTGACCGCGTTGGCGTGATGCGTGAGGTGCTGATGGGGCAAACCGTCGGCACGGTATTCCATGCGAAGGATGCGCATCTTCGCGCGCGAAAGGCATGGCTCGCGTTTGGAAGACATATCGGCGGGAATCTGACCGTAGACGAAGGCTGCGTCGAAGCCATGCGCAGCGGCGCAAGTTTGTTGGCGGCAGGCGTCGTGAATGTGGACGGCGAATTCACGGCGAAGAGCACCGTCCGCGTTCTCGGTCCCGATGGGCGCGAAATTGCCCGAGGAATTGCAAACTACGGCGCGGAGGATTTGCGTCGCATCGCGGGGAAAAGTACAAGGGAAATCGCGGCCATCTTGCCTGAAACGGCGCATGACGAGGTCATTCATCGCGACGATTTGGTGATGATGGTATAAAAAAGACGAAAAATTGACGAAGTGCGCATGGTGTGTAATAATAAGGAAAACAGTTGAAACTGTTTTCCTTTTTCTTTTGTGTTTCGGAGGATGTTTGCATGAATATAGAAGAAATTGTCCGCGAGCAGGCGCGAGCGGCGAAAAAGGCTGCGCGGCGTCTGGCGGTGAATCCTTCTTCAGTGAAGGATGCGGCGCTTCGCGCGATGGCGGACGCACTGGAAAAAAATACGGCGGCGATTCTCGCGGCGAACGGTGAGGATATGGCGGCGGCGCGGGAAAAAGGCACACCCCGCGCGATGCTCGATCGCTTGATGCTCGACGAGAAACGGATTCGCGGCATGGCGGACGGACTCCGGCAGACGGCGATGTTGCCCGACCCCATCGGCGAGGGCGAGATGGAAACGATCCGTCCGAACGGTTTGGAAATACGTCGCGTGAAGGTGCCAATAGGCGTTATCGGCATCATTTACGAGGCGCGCCCGAATGTGACGGCGGACGCCGCAGCGCTTTGTTTGAAATCGGGTAACGCTGTGTTGCTTCGCGGTGGCTCAGAAGCGCTGAAGTCGAATCGCGCCATCAGCTCAATTTTGTCGGACGCAGCCGAGCGTGCGGGTGTGCCGAAGGGCGCGCTGCAATTTATCGACAGTCCGAGCCGGGATGCGGTGAGCGTGATGATGAACCTGACCGGACTCCTCGATGTGATTATCCCGCGGGGCGGCGCCGGACTGATTCGGCGTGTGGTCACGGAGAGCGCCGTGCCGGTCATTGAGACCGGCGCGGGAATTTGTCACACTTATGTGGACAGGGGCGCGGACCTCGAAATGGCGCGTCGCATCGCGGTGAATGCGAAAACATCGCGGCCTGCCGTCTGCAACGCGATGGAGACTTTGCTCGTTCATGAAGACGAAGCGCGGGCGTTTTTGCCCCAATTAGCGGCGGCGATGCGGGAGAAAGACGTCGAGCTTCGCGGCGACGAGGCGACGCGGGCGATTGTACCGGACATGGAGAAGGCGACGGACGAGGACTGGGAGACGGAATACGACGATTTGATTCTTTCGATCAAGATCGTAAAGGATCTCGACGAGGCGATTGCCCATATCAACCGATACAATACAGGACACTCGGAGACGATTGTGACGAACGACCTCAATCACGCTCATCGCTTCCAGCGGGAAGTGGATGCGGCGGCGGTCTATGTAAATGCGTCTACGCGCTTTACCGATGGCTTTGAATTTGGCTTCGGAGCAGAGATCGGCATCAGTACGCAGAAACTCCATGCCCGCGGCCCGATGGGGCTGAACGAGCTGACCAGTACAAAGTACCTGATTTTCGGGGAAGGACAGATTCGCGCATGAGCTTTTCGGATTATGCAGCGTCGTTTCGGAATATGTGGCGCGACCCGAAAAACCGCTTTGACATCATCGACGCGGTACGGGCGGTGCTGATTATTGTGGCGACGATGGCACTGGCGACGGCGGGAGTGATGGCGCTGGTGGTGGGCGTGTCCTGCGGGGGATCCGACTGAAATTCGGACGAGGTGGCATGGAATATGGCAGAGACAAAGCATCGCGTCGGCATCCTCGGCGGCACTTTTGACCCCATTCATATTGGTCATTTGATGTTGGCGGAGGCCGTGCGGGACGAGTACGATCTGGAAAAGGTATTGTTCATTCCCGCCGCGCAGCCCCCGCATAAGCTCGGGCACAAGATTTCGTCGGCTGAAGATCGCTATTTGATGACGGTTCTGGCGACTTGTTCAAATCCCGCCTTTGAGGTTTCGGATATCGAAATGCGCCGCGAAGGTCCGTCCTACAGCATCGATACGGTGCGGGCGCTTTTGCGGGCAACCGGCGGAGACACTGAGTATTTTTTCATCGCGGGCACCGATATTATCCGAGAGATTCACACTTGGGAGCGCATCGAGGAATTGCTCTCCATTTGTCCGTTTATCGCGGCGTCCCGGCCCGGCTGCCGCCCAGACGTGGAGAAGACGCGCGCGCTTTTGGGCGATCTCGGCGTGCAGCAGATTCATCTCTTGAACACGCCGGAACTGGAAATATCGTCGACGGATATTCGCGAGCGCGTCGCCCGCGGGGCTTCAATTCGATATATCGTGCCCCGTGAGGTGGAACAGTACATTTATAAAAAGGGTTTGTATCGCTGATGGATTACGAGGAAATGAAGCGGGAACTATCTCACCGCTTGAAAAAGAGCCGCTATGAACATTCGCTGGGCGTCGCGGATACGGCGGCGTTCCTCGCGCGGCGGTTTGGCGAGGACGAAACGTTGGCACGCTTGGCAGGATTGTTGCATGACTGCGCGCGAGCTTTTCCAAATGAGTCGCTGCGGGCAGAGGCAGACGCGCGGGGTATCGCATACGGCGAAGTTGAGAGGACGATGCCGCTGCTCTTGCACGCGCCTTTGGGCGCCTGCGTCGCCCGTGAGCTTTACGGCGTGGAGGACGAGACCGTACTGCGGGCGATTGCGCGCCATACGGTGGGCGGTACGGCGATGACGGTTCTCGACAAAATTATTTATTTCGCTGATATGATGGAGCCGACGCGGGACTATCCGGGTGTGGAGGAGCTTCGTGACCTTGCGCGGAACGCTTCGCTGGATGAGATGACACTGGCGGGCCTGACGCGGTCCATTGCGTTCGTTTTGGAAAAAGGGCATTTGATTCATCCGGATACGGTGATTGCGCGCAACGAGCTTTTGCTGGCTCGCGGCGGCTTTGGGATGGGTGCGTAATGGCGAAAATGAACAGCGAGACGCGGAACAATATCCGAGCGAAGCGTAGGAAACGGCTGCTCCGGTCGATTCTCATATTTTTCAAGCGCCTGTTGCTGCTCGCTTTGGTAGGCGCCGTTTGCTGGGCTTCATGGCAGGAGCTGCGCCGGGGGGCGGCGGTTTACCGCGAGTATCAAACGCAGTACGAAAACTTCCGTGAACGGCGGGATGCCCAGCGTGTGCCGCTGGATGAGCGTTTCGAGGCGTATATGAATATCCTAGTGTTGGGGGTCGACAAGGGCGGCGACTTTGGCGGCAGCCACGCCGACACGATGCTCTTGGTCAGTCTGGACAACGCGACGGGCAAGGTGCGCATAATCTCTATCCCGCGCGGCACGGTACTGACGGCGGCAGATGGCGTGACTTGGGAGCGTCTCGGCGAGAAATATTCGGAGGTCGGCGTGGCGGGCATGATTGACGCCGTGCGAAATCTTCTGGGAGTTTCCGTCCATTACTATGCGGTCGTTGACACGAAAGCGCTGGGCGAATTCATTGATGCGCTGGGCGGAATCGACGTTTATGTTGAGATGCGAATGGACTATGACGACCCAGAGCTTGGACTTTCCATCCATATCCCGCAGGGATTTCAACGCATGAATGGAGACACTGCGCAGAAATATTTGCGCTTCCGTAGCGGTGAGTTAGGGGATGTCGGGCGCGTTCAACGGCAGCATCGCTTCTTGAAGGCGTTTTATGAGCAACTCTTGAACGTGGAGACCGTCGGAAAGTTGCCGGCATTGATGAAAATCTTGCAGGAGCAAGTCGATACCAGCGTCGAGGTCTGGGATAGTACGCATCTGGCGGAAGTCCTGCAGGGGCTTTCTAAAGATGCTCCGGAGACTGTCATGTTGCCCGGTCAACCCTATGCGGGGGATGAGGGGATATGGATGCCCAATCGGGAGCAGATTAAAGAAAAGATAAAAACGCTTTTCCCGAAAGCGGATGAAAATGCGGAGCAGGGAAAATAGGAAAAAGAAAATTGACTGAGGAGGAAGGCATTTGTTTTCTACATCAAAGGAACTGGCCGAGGCGATTGCTGCGGCGGCAAGCAACAAAAAGGCGCACGACATCGTGCTGATGAAGATGGAGGGACTGACTGTCGCGACGGATTATTTCGTCGTCTGCTCGGCGAACACGGCTACGCAGACTCGTGCTATCGCGGATGAGGTGGAGGAAAAGCTGGAGGAGGCGGGCGTCTCGTTCAGCCATAAGGAAGGATACCGCGAGGGCGAATGGATTTTGATGGACTACGGCGACTGCGTGCTGCATGTGTTCACCCGTGACAGTCGTGAATATTATGCGCTGGAGCAACTTTGGGGCGACGCAGAACTGACGCCCTATGAGGATTGATCCATGACGGAAGAACAAAACCTTCAGCCGGAATCCGCAGAGGAACAAAAAGTACCCGGGCGGAAACGGCGCAGCGTTCATGAGGGCATGGTGGCCACCATGCGTGTCGCCCGGCTTGGCGAAATGGGCGCGTTTCTCGACGCGGAGACGGGCAATACCAGCGATGATGTGCTTTTGCACGCGCAGCAGCAGACGGCGCCTGTCGCGGTCGGCGACGAGGTCGAGGTCTTTTTGTATCGCGATCCGAAGCGACGATTGACCGCCAGTATGCGTGTGCCGAAGATGAAAGAGGGGCAAATCGCGCGACTGAAGGTCGTGAACGTCAGCAGGGACGGCGCGTTTCTCGACGTCGGCGCGGAACGTGGAATTTTCATGCCGTTTGCCGGGATGCGCGGGCGGCCGCGTATCGGCGAGCGCGTTTGGGCGAAGCTTTACACTGACAAATCGGGGCGTCTCGCCGTGACGATGGAGGTCGAGGACGAGATGCGCCGTGCCTCGAGGCCCGCCGAGGGTGTCAAGGTCGGGGACAGCGTGACCGGGGAAATATACAACTATACCGACAAAGGCGCGTTTCTGTTTTCGCGGGAACGTTACATCGTTTTTATTGACAACCGGGAAATGAAAATTCGGCCACGGGTTGGCGAGACTGTCACGGCACGCGTGACGTTCCTGCGCGAGGATGGACGTCTCAACGCGTCGCTTCGCGAAATCAAGGAAAAGGCGCTGGTGTCGGACAGCGATGCAATCTTGGCGCTGATGCGTGAGCGGCATGGCAGGATGCCGTACAGCGACGCGACTTCGCCGGAAATCATCCGCGACAAGTTCGGCGTCAGCAAGGCAGCGTTCAAGCGAGCCTTGGGGCATCTCCTGAAGGAAGGAAAAATCGAGCAAAGAGATGGTTGGACGTTTTTGCTCGATGATTTGCAAAAGAAATGAAAAAGAAATGAAGAAAGCGTTGTAAAATTTCTGACAGCTATGATATAATACACAGAGAGTTATGCGAAAAAGCTTTTTTAGAGTAAAGCAGGAATTTTTTCGCACATGACGAATTACCATTGTATGAGAACTTCCGTCCCGTAGGGGAGCGGGGGAGATTTTGGGGGCGATTGCATGGCAGAGGACAAAAAGGGCATCCTTCTTGAAACAGGGACGAACGAATTTGAAATCGTCGAATTCGGTATCGGGGACGTCAATTATGGAATCAACGTTGCCAAGGTGCGCGAGGTTATCACGGCGGCGGACTTTCCCGTCACGGAGATGCCGCAAGCGCATCCGTATATCGATGGCCTTTTCACGTTGCGCGGGCGCTCCATGCCGCTCGTCAATCTGCCTCGTTGCCTGAATGTGGGCGGGACGGAGCGTGCGAAGAACATCATCGTTACGGAAATCAACGCATATTATATCGGCTTCTTGGTCGACAATGTGTCCCGTATTCACCGCGTTTCGTGGAAGGATATGGAGCCGGCACCGGAGGTCGGCGACCAGTCCCGCGTCGTCGGTATCGTGAAGTTTGGCGAGAAAATCGTGCTCTTGCTCGACTTTGAGACGATCATCGCCGAGGTCAACCCGGAAATCAATGCGAAACTGACTACCTTCGAGGAAGCGGAAGCCGACCTGAAGGAGCGCCGTTCGAAGGAGCATATCGTCGTTGCTGAAGACTCGCCGATGTTGCGCGACCTTTTGACCACGAAGCTGCATGAGTCCGGCTACAATTACGTCAAGCCCTACGCGAACGGCAAAGAGGCTTGGGACTACCTCGAAGCGTTGTCGAAGAAGGACGCGCCGATTGAAAGCCTCGTCCGCCTCGTCGTCACCGATATTGAGATGCCGCAGATGGACGGCCATCGTCTGTTGAAACTGATTCGTGAAAACGAGCGTCTGCACAACATCCCGGTCATTCTGTTCTCGTCGTTGATCAATGAGGAAATGCGCCGGAAAGGCGATGAGCTCGGCGCGAACGGGCAGATCGCGAAGCCGGAGATCAATCAGCTGATTGGACTGCTTGACGATCTCATTTTCGGCATCAAGAAGAAACAGGATGACGAATAAAATCATAGACGTCAAAACCGCCGCATGAATTTCATGCGGCGGTTTTTCTATGGAATTTTTGCCTTGACGCGACGAATGTGGTATTATATGAACGCTTGGTGAACGCGAGTCGAAGACGAAGCGTGAACCTAGCGGGAATATATTCCTTGTGGTATGATATTTAAAGTATTTTTGACATAGAGAAGGGGATTTCTTGAAACTGATTTCGATTGTGGTGCCGGTGTATAACGAGGAAGTGAACATCCGGCACTTTTACGAGGCGATTGTGGCGGTGATGGAGCCGCTGCCTTATAACTTTGAGTTGGTGTTTGTCGACGACGGCTCGACAGATTCGAGCCGGAGCATCTTGCGCGAGCTGGAACAGGAAGACGAGCGCGTGCAGTCGATTTTTCTTGCGCGAAACTCCGGTCATCAGCTCGCGCTGACCTGTGGCCTCGATTATGCCGACGGCGACGCGGTTATCATGATGGATGGTGATATGCAGCATCCGCCGGAGTTGATTCCGACGCTCATTGCGGAGTGGGAAAACGGCTACGAGGTCGTGCAGACGATACGGAGGACGACGGAGGGCGTTTCAATCTTGAAGCGTGGGACTTCGGCGCTTTACTACAAAATTTTGAACATGATTTCCACCGTCCCCATCCAGCCGGGCGGCTCCGATTTCCGGCTGATGGACGGCTTAGTGGTGCGGGCGTTCCGTCGCTATCGTGAGCATGCGCGCTTCATCCGCGGCATGGTCGGGGCGATGGGGTATCGGCAGAAAAAGCTTGAATTTGTTGCGCCGCCGCGTTTCGCCGGTGTGTCGAAATTCTCGCCGAAGAAAATGCTGAACTTCGCCATTGACGGCATCCTCGCTTACTCGACGCTGCCGCTCCGATTTGGCCTGTATGGCGGCGTCTTATGCGGCTTCGTCAGCTTCTGCCTGTTCCTGCATGTGCTGTTTGTCAAGTACGTGGAGAACGACGCCGTGCCGGGCTGGGCGACCATTCTCGGTTGCATCTTGTTTTTCGGCGGTTTCCAGCTGATTATCCTCGGTATCATGGGTGAGTATATCGGGCGCATTTTTGAGGAGACAAAAGGACGACCGTTGTATCTGATTGCGAGAGGAAAGCCGAAGGATGAGGCGAACGGCGGCCCGTCGGCGGTTGGGGCGCGCGGATAAAGAGAAGACAAAAAAGAACGTCGCGTATTTTGAAAATGCGCGACGTTCTTTTTTGTCTTCTTATATTTCGCTTTGTTCCACTTCGTCGAATACGGCGGTGATTTCTTCCGCGGGAAGCGCGTCCATTTTGCTCACGATGCAAATCGCGAGAGCGGACAGGAAAAAGCCGGGGATGATTTCGTAGAGGCCGAACAGCGCGAGCTGCTTCCAGATCAGCACGGTCAGGCCGCCGACGACGATGCCGGCGAGGATTCCGTTCCGCGTTGCGCGCCGCCAGAACAGTGAAGCGAGGATCGCAGGGCCGAAGGCGGCGCCGAATCCGGCCCACGCGTAGGCGACGATGTCGAGGATGAAGCTGTCGGGATTTAGCGCCAGTACCATGGCGATGGCCGCGATGACGAAGGTGGAGATGCGGTTGACCCAGACCAATTCGTTTTCGCCAGCTTCCTTCCGAAGTATCGTATGGTAGAGGTCTTGCGCGAAAGCGGAGGATGCGACGAGGAGCTGGGACGAGACGGTGCTCATGATCGCTGCCAGCACCGCGGAGAGGATCAGACCCGCGAAGAACGGCGAGAAAAGCTCGTGGGTCATCAGCAGGAAGACTGTCTCCGCGCCCGCGCCGTGCAATTCGCCCTTCAGAAACGGGCGGCCGACCATGCCAACGAGTACGGCGGCGGCGAGGGAGACGACGACCCAAGTCATCGCGATGCGGGTGGCGTGGCGCAGCGCACCCGAGGAGCGGATAGCCATGAAGCGCACGAGGATATGCGGCTGTCCGAAGTAGCCGAGCCCCCAGCCCAACAGGGAGAGAAGCTCAACGAGGGACATGGCGGAGCCGTCGGGCTTCGTCAGCGGCTCGAAGAAGGCGGGATTCACCGCAGCGATGGCGTTTTCCGTAGCGGAGACGCCGCCGAGGGCGTAGGTCGCCATGACGGGCACGAGGAAGATGGCGAAGAACATCATCAAGCCTTGGATGAAGTCGGTCCAGACCACGGCGAGGAAACCGCCGACGCTGGTGTAGAAAATGACGACGGAGCCGCCGAGCACCAGCGCCCAGAAATATGGCAGCCCAAAAACCGTCTCGAATAGTTTCCCGCTGGCGACGAAGCTCGATGAAGTATAGATAATGAAGAAAATCAAAATGAAGACGGCGGGGACGATGCGCAGCAGGTTGCTTTTGTCCTGATAGCGGTTTTGCAGGAAATCCGGCAGGGTCAGCGAGTTGTTCGCCAGTTCCGTATATTTCCGCAGGCGCGCGGCGACAAATTTCCAATTCGCCAGCGTGCCGAGGCCGAGGCCGAGGGCAATCCAGCCCGCGTTCAGTCCCGCGATATAGGCGTAGCCCGGCAGGCCCATCAGCATCCAGCCGCTCATGTCGGACGCTTCGGCGCTCATGGAGATGACCCAGGCGCCGAGCTTCCGGCTGCCGAGGATGTAGTCGGACATGTTCTGCGTCCGGCGGTAAAAGTAGACGCCGATTGCCATCATCACGGAAAGGTAGAGGATGAACGCGGCGATAATGGAAGTGTTTTGTGACAAGGGAAAAGCCTCCTAATAAATTTCAAGATAAGCCATATTATACAAAAAAGAGAGGGGAGAGCGCAAGCCATTGGAAGCGGAAGAAAAATATGGTATATTTAATATAGAAATCGCAGTGCAATTTTTTCCGAAACGCGTTTTGTAAAATTCTGTAGTAAGAAAATCAGAAAATCAGGAAATCAAGAAATCTTACTGTAGATTCTATGCGGGCGCGAAGTCGGGCGATGGGGAGAAGAAAATATGGGAACGAAGAAGTACGACGTGGCGATTGTCGGCGCGGGGCCTGCGGGGTCTTTTGCGGCGTATGAGCTTTTGGCGAAAAAGCCGGGGCTTTCCGTCATCGTCCTCGAAAGCGGCAAGGACATCGACGAGCGGAGCTGCCCAATCGCGCAGGGAAAGGTGCCGCGGTGCATCAATTGCGTGCCGTGCAGTATCATGCGCGGGTTTGGCGGCGCGGGAGCGTTTTCCGACGGCAAATACAATTTCACGACGCAGTTTGGCGGCTGGCTGAACGAGTATCTCGACGACGACGAGGTCATGAAGCTGATCTATTACGTCGACGAGATCAACCAAAAGAACGGCGCGCCGTCCGAGGTCTTCACGACGCAGGGCAGCGACATCAAGAAACGCGCGCTGGAATATGACCTGCACTTGCTGGACGCCAGCGTGCGCCATCTTGGCACGGAAAACAACCTGAAGATGCTTCGCAGGATGTACGGCGACCTGCGAGAAAAAGCGGAATTTCGTTTTCTGTCGCCCGTTGCGCATATCGAGTCCGACGGCGCGGGGACG
>CACYUQ010000061.1 GCA_902777615.1 uncultured Selenomonadaceae bacterium | reverse complement strand
GAGAAGCAGTGCCGCCTCGGTCATGTTCGGCTTGATCAGGTGGGCGTGGGCGCAAAGCGCACGCATCGCGGGGGGAAAGGTCATATCAAACGCCGCGTACAATTTACCGTTGTCGCCCATGACCGGATCGACGGCAATCAATGTGTCCTCGTCCGCGAGGATCGAGAACATTTCGCGCATCATATCCACCTGCGCAAAAGAGCCGAGATACCCGGTATAGATCGCGTCAAACCGCTCGCCCAGCGTCGTCCAATGGCGCGCCATCGGCAGGAGGTCGTCGGTCAAGTCACGGAACGTGTATCCGGTGAAGCCGCCCGTATGTGTCGAAAGCACCGCCGTCGGCAGCACCGAGCATTCAATGCCCGCCGCCGAAATGATAGGGAGCGCCACCGTCAACGAACAGCGGCCCACACCCGAAATGTCATGTACCGCCAAGACTCGTTTCTGTCGCTGCACTTCAAGCGTCCTCCTTCATTTCCGCCGCCACGCGCCCGTAAGCGTCCTCCAGCCGCACGATGTCGTCCTCTTCCAGATATTTGCCGTTCTGCACCTCGATGATCGACAGCGGCAGCTTGCCCGGATTTTCGAGCCGGTGCGCGGTGCCGATGGGGATATAGGTGCTTTCGTTCTCTCGGAAAATGATTTCCTTGTCCCCCAGCGTCAGCTTGCCCGTTCCGTTGATGACCGTCCAGTGCTCACTGCGGTGGTAATGGACTTGCAGGCTGATGCTCTGCCCAGGATTGATGACGATACGCTTGACCTTGTAGCCGTCGCCCTCCGCCAGCGTCGTATATTTGCCCCACGGGCGGTACATCGTGACGTTTTCGTCGGCCTCGCGGCGCTTGTCCTGCTTCAGCTTCGCGACGATCTCGCGGATTTCCTGCGACGCGCCTTTCTGCGCCACGAGAAGCACGTCCGGCGTATCGACCACGAGCAAATCCGAAAGATGCATCCCGACCACGAGCCTCTCGTCGCCGAGAATCATCGTATTTTTGCAGTCATTCGCGCGGACGTCGCCGGAAAACGCGTTGCCGTCCTCGTCCGCCATCATCTCGGCAATCGCGTCGAAGCTGCCGACGTCGTTCCACGAGATGCCATCAAGCGGCGCCACCGCCATTTTCCGCGAGCGCTCCGCCACCGCGTAATCAATCGAGATCGACGGCAACGACGCGAAATTTTCCTTCGCCGCCGCAAGCGTACCGGCCGCAATCCGCGCCAAATCGGGGACGAACTCGGCGAACTCGCCCCGAAGCGTATCTATGCGGAACAGGAACATACCGCTGTTCCAATAATAATTGCCCGCGCGCAGATATTCCTCCGCGGTCTCCCGGGTCGGCTTCTCCTTGAACCGAGCCACACGCCGCACAGCCCCGGCAAATTCCACCGCCTCGATATAGCCGTAGCCCGTCTCCGGTCCAGTCGGCGTCACACCCAGCGTCACAATGTCGCCCTGCGCCGCCCGCGCCGCCGCCGTCTTGACCAACGCCGCAAAGCGATCCGCCGGACGAATCACATGGTCCGACGGAGAAACGCAAATCACCTCGTCCTCGCCCACGCCGAGCCGCTCGCGGCAATACGCCATCGCCAGCGCGATGGCCGGCGCAGTGTTCCGCCCGACCGGCTCCAAAAGCACGTGTGCCGCGTCCGCCCCGGCCTCGCGAAGCTCCGCCCGCACGTGGAAAAAATATGCTTCCTGTGTCACGACCACAAGATCTTCCGGCTCCGCCACACGCAAAAAACGTTCGACGGTCTGCCCGAACAGCGACCGCTCCGCACCGATGCGCAAAAACTGCTTCGGATAGCAGGAACGGGAAAGCGGAAACAGGCGCGTACCGCCGCCGCCCGCCAAAATCACAATTTTCATAGCCGTATCCTTTCTGATATGCTGCGACAAAATCCTGCCCAATCGCCTTCCAAAAAATTCTGCAGTAAGATAATCAAGAAATCAGAAAAACAGATTTTCTTACTCCAGAATTTTTTATATCGCGTCGGCAAGATCCCATCACAATATAACCTTCTCATTTCCTTCGCTAAATATAGAGTATAACAGAAAACTCGCACATAGCAAAGCATTTCCCTTGAAAATATGCGCGAAGCACGGTTGACAAACCGCCGCCGCCATGCTTTACTTATATATTATTGTACAGCATTGAAAACGAAAGGTGATTTTTGTGTACTTGGTTTACGGACTCCTGGGACTGCTCGCCGCGCTGTTCCTCTTCGAGCAGGCGCGCCAGCTTTACAAGCTGAACAAGGTCAACGAGCTGATCCGCACCTATGAGCATGACCCGGAAACTGAAAAAGGTCATGGCGAAGCACAACCCGACAAAGGAAGACTTCGACAAGCTCTACCACAAGCTGCTGCTCTGGACGAATTTCCGGAAGTACCGCCGCTTCGTGCCGATCTCGTCGTTCTTCGCGGTCTATTCCCTCGACTATATGCTGTCCCACAAGGACATGGACGCCTGCGACTTGTCAAAGAAAATGTGCAATTTCTTCAATATATAAAAGAACAAAATCAGCCCCGCTTCGCGTGACGTTTTTTTCTGTCCGCGAAGCGGGGCTTTCTCTTACCGTTTTTTCATCAACAGCGTCTTCTTGATTTCCAAATCCTTGACCTGCTTGTTCAGCCGCGAGTATTCGAGCTTGTTTTCCATCAGCGTCTGCATCGCCGCTTTCTTTTCCTCGGGCGTCGCCGCCTCGTCCGCCTGATACTGCGCGTACTCGATGCGGATATTTACCTCGTCCATCTCCGCGCCGAGCCGCTCGATGATTTTCTCGATCAGCTCCGGATCCTTCAGTTCGTCGAGATCCTCGAAATCCGTGGGCGTCCCCTCGGCTTTCGCCTTCTCACCGTTCATGAAGAGCGCTCCGCCCGTCACCAACCCGCCGACAAAGCCGCCAATCGGGCCGCCGATCAACCGCCCGACGATAGAGCTTCCCGCTACGATCGCCGCCCGGCTCCAGAGCGAGCCGACCTTCTTATCCTGCCGCTCCGCGTATTTGCGGAACGACTCCCACGGGATCTGATACCCTGCACGGTTCGACTGCCGGTCGCCCTCGATTTCCCCGTCCCGGATTTTCTTTCGCACCGTATATTCGCTGAGGCCGAGCTGCTCCGCAACCTCCTTGACCGTCAACGTCTTCTGTTCCGTCATTTCCAGCCCTTCTTTCTGTGCTTATCTTATCACGTATTGCGAGAAATCACAACAACAAAGCAAGATTTTATTTCATATATATCGCGTATTACAACATATTTTTGTTGCTTTAATTTAATTTTAATGTATTTTAATATTGACAAAGCAATATAAAAGATTTATGATACGCACAGATAAGAGATTTCCACACCAACAGAAAGGATGAGGCTGATGGACAAGGCGCGTTTCTACAATCCACGCACCGGCGAGACGGAAGAAATCGACGTCGAGTACTACGCCGGGGCATATTCCGAGGAAGACTTCTGGACAAAAGTCAAAAGCAAGTTCAAGTCGGCGGGACTTCAAATCATCTACAAAGCGATGCAGCTCTACTACGCGACGGAAAATCCGAACTGCCCGACGAAGGTCAAGGCCGGCATCTACGCGGCGCTGGGCTACTTCATCTCCCCGTTCGACTTCCTGCCGGACTTCATGCCCTTCGCCGGGTACACCGACGACCTCTCGGCGATCCTACTGGCGACGATGATGGCGCAGGCGTACATCGACGACGAGGTTCGCGAAAAGGCACGGCAAAAGCTCGGCGCCATCTTTGGCCGAAAAGTGGTCGAGACGCTTGGTGAGGAACAGGCGGCGTAAAAAATGCGGTTTCGTTGCGTAAGCAACATTAAATTAACAAGCAACAACAAAGGAGGCAACGATCATGGGAATGGCGAAAAACGGGATTTTGTTGGCAATCGGCGGGATGCTGGGCGCGTTCGTCGCGGCGGTAATGACGAACGACGAAGTGAAGCAGACCGCGAAGGAGACGGCTGAGGCGTGCAAGGAATTTGCCGCGATGGACCGCTTGATCGACAAGCTGCGCATCGAAGGCGAAGCGGCGCTCAAGGTCTGCACGAACGACGAAGAACGCGAAGCAGTCTATGAAAAGATCCGCGCGGCGGTGACCCAGCTCAAAGAGGAACTCCAAGAAAAGGGCGAAGCGCTGATCGCTGAGTTTCGCGCCAAAGCGCAAAACTCCGACGTCACCGAACCGGAGCCGAAGGACGACGCGGAAGGCCACGTCGCGAACATCCGGCAGACGCTGGAAAAATTCAGCGAATCCCTGGACGAGACGCTCCGGGCACTGAACCCGAACCCGCCGACGGCCGAAGCATGACGTAAGACAAAGAACGGGACGGAAGCAAAACTTCCGCCCCGTTCTTTTGCGTCGTCGTGTGGAAATGTGTATAATATTATACAGTCATTAAAAGTTACGAAAACTTGCCTTCCCCTTGAGGGGAGCAACAGTCCAGTGGATTGTTGCTTGGCGCGCGAAGCGCGACGGATGAAGTGTTGCAAAGCAGCGGTGAACGCAAGCGCAACGCTATCGACACCTCACCCACCGCTAAAGCGGTCCCCCCTCCCCTCAAGAGGAGGGCTAGATATTTTATCAGGAGGCGAGGTTATGGCGGAGGTCTGCGTGCTTTCTCTGCGGGATTGGCTGGATAGCGACGTCGAACCGTATCTTGGCTTCGCGTCGCCAGAGCGGCGCGCCGCCGTCCTTCGGTTCCGCTTCGCCTCGGACAAGAACCGGTCGCTCTGGGCCGAGCTTTTCGCCCGCTGGCGCGTCGCGCAAATCATTGGCAAAAAACCGCAGGACGTTTCGATTGCCCACGACGAGAAAGGAAAACCCTTCTGCCCGGAAGCGCCCGTTTCCGTCAGCCTGTCCCACAGCGGCCCGTATATCGCGGTCGCCGTCGGGCAAAGCGCGCTCGGCGTCGACGTCGAGCGACGGCGCAAAACGAATCTTTCCATCTCGGAACGATGGTTCCGCCCCGAAGAGCACGCGCGCCTCTTGTCACTGCCGGAAACCGAACGCTGGCGAATGTTTCTCCGCTTCTGGACACTAAAGGAAGCGGCGCTGAAAAACACGGGCGAAGGACTCTCCGGGGGCCTGGAAACGGTGGACTGCTCCGCGCTGCTCGACGCGGCGGAACGCGGAACCGCCGACGATCTCGCGGGCCGCTTCTTCCCCCTCGCGGACGAAGCCGCCGTCAGCATCGTCGCTCGTCGGGAAGAACTGCCGCAAACCGTGCGCCTTTTCACCCTTGAGCGCGACGCAAACGGCGTATACGGCGACGCCGGATTTTCCGAGCGGGACGTGCTTTCGCCGGCGTAAACGGCAAAAACAATCCCCTCGCGGGGCTTCCTTTTTCGTCGCCGCGTTGTTATAATAAATTCGGTATCATGAATGAACGCTCCAAAAAATCACAATTTAACGGAGGGATTTCCATGTGCAAAGAATGCGGATGCGGCGCGACGGGCGGAAACTCGCGCCTTCAATTCACGGTTGACGGCTACACCGAGGACAGCGCGAAAAAAATGGAGAAAAAACTCCTCGGCATGGCGGGCGTGCTCTACGTCCATATCCACGCCCACGACGGCGAGACGACCGTCGACTACGCGCCGTCGAAGACAAAGCTGACGGAAATCGTCGCCGCCTTTGATGAGGAAGGACTCACGGCAAATCTGTAAACCTACACGAACAAAAAGAAACGACCCCGACGCCCAAAACGCCACGGGTCGTTTCTTTTTATTTTTTTACGGTTGGCCGCCGTTTTCAAAGGCCATGATTGCCTCCAGCACGGAGCCGGAAATGCAGCGTGCCTTGTCCGAGATTCGGTTGCAGTTCGCCGGTTCGAGCCGGGGATCGATTTCCGCGACCGCCATGCCTGTAGCCACGCGATAATGGTCATGGATGATGCCTCGCAGCACGCCGCCCACGGGCGTGACAATCGGCACCGTCTGTCCGCGATCGTCGAAAATCTCGCCGATGACGTCGCCCGCGCGGAAAATATGTGAAATCGTGTGCGGGCTTCGGAACATGCCTTCCGTCGGCGCACGCAGGAAGCCGCCGTCCGCGATGGCGTCCTCCGTCGTCTGGCGCACCCGACAACGCCCATTGTAAATGATGCGTCCGAGGCTGTACGCGCGAATCGTCTCGATGACGCAGTTCACATCTTCCCTCGCGCAGTAGCCCGCGCCCAGCCCGATGCGAAAATCGGCGGGCAACGGTCGCCGCGATTCATCCTCCCTGCCGTCAAGAGTATTCACGAGGATATGGGGCGGAAATTTTCGCACATAACGCCCCGTCGGGTCGACGAGCATCGTCACCCTGCCCGACGCAATCAACGAAAGCGCGTTTTTCAAATTCTCCGCGCAGAGGCAGGTCACGCGCTCGACGGTCTTCTCCCCGTCGTAAACCGCATCGGAAAACGAAAGCTCGCGCCGGAGCGCGGAAGGCCGCGATTTTTCCAAAATCAGCACCTGATACCCGGCCCGGTGCAGCCGATGCGCCGCCGCCGTCCCCAGCTCGCCGCCGCCGCGCACAATCACCAAATGTTTCATCGAAGAACCCCTCAATCTTCCTCTTGTCAGCTTGCTTCATAGGCGCGCACGCGCAGCCGCAGCCCGCGCGCCTCGCATATCGCCCGGCAGCGCGCAATCTCGCCGTCGTCCTCCACATGGTCCACCACAGTCAGCACCACGTCCGGTACATATTTTTTCGCGTGCTCCGCAAAATTCAGCATCGCCTCGAAAGAACCGATCCCAAATTGGCTCCGCGTCAATTCCAGATACCGTTCCGCGTTCGACGCGTTCAAGCTGATCGACACGGTGTCGAGCAGCCCGTCGAAGTCCGGCGCGGTATCGCGGCCGTGATACAAATCGGAAAGTCCGTTGGTGTTAAGTCGCGTCTTTATCTTCGGATGCTCCGCCCGCAGCCAACGAAGCAGCGCCGTCAACACGTCCAGCCGCATCGTCGGCTCGCCGAACCCACAGAAGACAATTTCTTCCACCTTTTCCCACGGCAGCTCGGAAAGCTCGCCGCGCACTTCCTCCTCAGAGGGTTCCGCTTTCAGCCAAAGGGAATGTTCTTCCGCCATATTCTTCAGCGAGCGCAAGCAAAACGTGCAAGCGCAGGTGCATCGGTTCGTCAGGTTCACATAGACGCCGCGCTTCCCCTCGGGGTGGAGGAGGACGCTCTCAGCGACGGTCACATATTTCCCGCCCGGTTCTACCGCATATACAATCATGAAACGAATCTCTCCCTATCATTTCACCCGCCGCAGCCGCGGCCGGGCAGGCGCCCGCTTCACCGGCGCCGCACTCTTATCGGCGGCTTTGTTCCTGCTCGGCGCGTTCCGCCATCCGACGTTGAACAATACGCCGATGATAAACATACTGACAAACAGTGAAGTGCCGCCATAGCTGATAAACGGAAGCGGCACGCCGACGACAGGCAAACAGCCGGAAATCATCAGCAAGTTGATGACCGCTTGCCCGACGATCAGCATAGTCGCGCCGAAAGCGAGCATCTGCCCCAGCGTATCCTTTGAGTTGTTCGCGATCCGCACACCGTAATAGGCCAACAGCGCGAACATCAAGAGTACAAAGAACGCGCCCAAAAATCCCATTTCCTGGCACCAAACGGAAAACGCGAAGTCCGTATGCGCTTCCGGCAAATAATGATACTTGCTGACGCCCATGCCGATGCCCATGCCGGCCAAGCCGCCCGACCCGATGGCCTGGAGCGACTGCACAATCTGGTAGCCGGTTCCCTGTGCGTCCGTCCACGGGTCAAAAAGCGCCCTGATACGTTGCAAGCGATACGGCTGGACCATACAGAGCAACGCCGCGCCCAGCACGACGGAGACGAGCAGTTTCAGCTTCGTCACATTCTTCATGTTCGAGCAGATCAGCATGAAGAGCGGCACGCCGCAAATAATCATCGCCGTTCCCATATCCGGTTCAAGCTCCACCAAGAGCCCCATCGCACCGATCATATAAATCTCATTATGGAAAAATCTGCACCGCATCCCGCGCTGGACGCGCCACGCGATATAATGCGCCTCCAGGAAAATCGCGGCGGGCTTCGCAAGCTCGGCGGGCTGGAGTTGAAATCCCCCGAGGGACAGCCAGCGACGCGCACCGTTGACCTCGACCCCGGCGAGAGCCACCGCGGCGAGCAGGGCCAGCACCAAGAAAAATCCCGCAGTCCTTGCCTTCACCAAATAATGATAGTCAATACAGCCGATGGCGAAACAAACCAACCCTGCCGCGATATTGATTCCCTGCTTTTTCAGGAAAAAAAACGGATCGTCGTAATTGCTGCTGGCGACGACGAAGCTGGAGCTGAAAATATTCAGCGTGCCCACAAAGAGCAGAACGATTGTCACGCCGAGCACCGCTTCATGGTCGCTCATCCAAAAGCGCCACTCGCTCATCGCCGCGCCGCGTTCCCGCGCCTCGGTCATGACGCCCTCGCCTCCTCTGCCGCTGTTTTTGTCCCCGGAGGTTTCCGATACGTCGCCGCATAGATTTTGTCCAACCATTCCTTTTCCCGGAGCGGCTCAAAGAAATACCACGGCGCCAAAGGCGCTCTGCCGAATTTTGCGATAAAGCCGGGAATATAATGAAGGAAAAGCCGCGCCGCCCCTTCCGTATCGTAAGCCGCATCGTGGAATTTATCCTCGCTGAACGAGAGCCCCGCGTGCTCCATGCAGAGCTTCAGCGACGGCTCGTTCGTCCCGCCCATATCGAAGCGCACCGCCACCGTCAGGTCGACAATCTCGCGTTGAAGCGTCTCCTGCGGATAACCGCACCGCCGGAACATCCCCCGCAGCGAAACCAAATCGTTATGGAGCGCGTTGCCCGCAAGAGCACCGCCCCGATTGAGAAAACGATAAATCGTTTCCGCCGCCTCCGACTCGGGAACGCCGTTCTGGCGCAAAAACGCGTCGGTCAGATGGGTAAGTTCCGCCACATAACGCTGCAGCTTTGGCCGTTGCCGCACATACAGGGAGAGCGTTTCCGTCTGGACCGTCCCATCCGGCGAAAGCGTCAGACGGCATCCGGCGAATTGGATGGGCCGCGCATAATTCATTTCCATATCGAAGACCGTGACCGGGAAGCAGCGGCGATACTCGTGCATCGCCTCTTCCTTCGTCACCGCGTGCGGCAGGAAATCATCGGGACGGAATCGCTTTGGATTCGCCCGGTAAAACGCGCGCAAATTTCCGTACAGCGTCTCCGTCTTTTCCTCCGCACGGAAAACCAGCGCATGCGCCCAATCCTCCGGCGACCGCTTGGAAGCCAACGCGACGAACACGACCTGCCCCAAACGCGACAGACGCGCTCTGCCGACCACGACGGCAATCTCCGCGGCCGAAAGCGGACCGAACTTCGTTTCATAGACTCGCTTTTCTGCGTGAAAGCGAGCGGGCTGTCCCGAAACCCGCGGTAAAAAAGCATCCGATTTCAGGTAATACCGCAAAAGGTGCGCATAAAGGCGAAACAACTGCTTCGGCAACGGAAACAGCATCCGGCCCGAAAACGTCATCGCCGGCTCCGACAGTTCCGCCGCACGCCCGCGCAACTCCCCCATACGCACCCTCCTTTCCTTTTTTCTTTCCATAAAGTGACAATCATAGTGTAACAGAAATACGGCGTTTTTTCCACTTTCTCCTTTCCGCTTTTTTTTGCTCGCCGTTTGTGGTATGATAACTATGTATGCTATCAGAACGTTGCCGGGGATTATCCCCGCATGAGGAGTGATTGCTTTGGCGGAAGGCTTTACATTTGTCGTGGAAAAACCGTGCCCAATCTGCGGTGAAACGACGCGAGTGACGAAAACGCGTTCTCGGGTTATTGTGGAAAAAACGGACGTCGATCTCTGCACCCATTACAAGGGCTTCAACCCGTATCTGTACACGATCTGGGTCTGCGAGCATTGCGGGTACGCAGCGGATGAAAAGACGTTCATGTCGACGATGCCCGCGCGACACAAAGAGACGATTGCAAAATTCCTGCGATCGAAGCATGTAGGATTCAAGTTCAACGAGACGCGGGGCGTGCCCGAAGCGGTGGCCTCTTACAAGCTGGCGATTTATTACGCGGAAATGATTGGCTCGTCGCTGGCGCAACGCGCCGGTATGTACCTGAAGCTGGCTTGGATTTACCGCATCGCGGGGGATTCGGAGAATGAAAAGCCGCTGCTTCGAAAAGCGGCGGAGCTCTACGACCAATCGGTGATGACAGAGCGCTACCCCATCGGAGCAATGACGGACACGATGGCGATTTTCCTCGTCGGCGCTCTCTATTATGAAATGGGCGAGATCGAGACGGCGACGCAGTACATCAGCCGCCTGATCAGCGACCAAAACCTTCGCACGACCGATCCGCAGATATACGAGCGCGCACGGTCGCTTTGGACGGACGTTCGTGAAGCGGGCGGAGGCGGCGACAAATGAGGAATGGATGGCTTCGACCCTTGTTTTGCCTCTGCCTGGCAATACTGTGTGCAATACCAACCGCATTTGCGAAAAAGACGCCGTCGGACAAGGGACATATCCTTTTCGTACCGCATGACAACCGCCCAATCTCGGACGAACAGACGGCGGACACGATACGAAAGCTCGGCTGGGACATCGAAGTGCCGCCGGACGAAATTTTAGGCGCCCGCGGAAAACTCGGCAAACCGGAAGAAGTTTGGGCTTGGCTCGAAGAACGGGCGAAAACGGCAGACATCGCGGTGCTGTCGTCGGACACGCTGCTCTACGGCAGCCTTGTCGGATCGCGAAAGCACCAATACAACAATTCAGAAATCCATGAACGAGTGGAACGTTTCCGTGAATTCAAGCGACTGTACCCGAAGCTGAGGCTCTACGTCTGGGGCTCGATCATGCGGACGCCGCGCTCGGCGGAGGCGTCGGGCGGCGAGGAGCCGAGCTACTACGCTAGCTTCGGCAACGACATTTTCCGCTACACGGCGCTGACGGACAAGCAGGAAACGGAAGGTCTGACGCGCCGCGAGAAAAAAGAATACGAGTTCCTGCAAAAGCTGATTCCGCAAAAAGCGCTGGACGACTGGCTGGACCGCCGCAAAAAGAATTTTGCCGCGAGCCGCGAGATGATCGGACTGACCCGGGAAGGGAAATTTGATTACTTCGCGCTGGGCCGGGACGATAACGCACCGTATTCCCAGACGCATATGGAAAGCCGCAAGTTGTCGGAAGCCGGGAAAGATCTGCCTGCATCGAAATTCCAAGCGCTGGCGGGCATCGACGAATTCGGGCTTTTGATGTTGACCCGCGCGGTGAATGACTGGACGAAATCAGTGCCATTCGTCTTTGTGAAGTACAACTGGGGACGCGGCGGCGATACGATTCCTGCCTACTCCGACGAAAAGATCTCGGAATCCATCAAAGGGCACGTCATCGCGGCAGGCGGCATGGTCGTCAACTCGTCAAAGAACGCGGACTTTACGCTGTTGGTGAACACGAATCCCAGTGGCCGCACTTACGAGGCGAACGACCGGAAAAACGACGGCAAACCGCGTGAAGGCACGAAGTATTTCGCCGATATGGTCGAAGAAAGCGTGGCGTCAGGCAAACCGACCTGCGTCGCCGACATCGCCTACGCAAACGGCTCGGACAACGCGCTGATGGAAATGCTGAAAAACCGCGGCTTGCTCTATAAGCTCCGCGCTTATGGTGGCTGGAATACCGCGACGAACAGCACCGGCTTCGTATTGGCGCAGGGAATGCTGGCGGAAAAGATGACACCGGAAGCGATGGACGCGCTCCTGACGACGCGTTATCTTGACGATTGGGCGTATCAGGCGAACATCCGCGGCATCGTGGCGCGACAGCTCGGCTGGTTCCGTGCGACGGGCGCCTATTCGAGCCTGGACGAGAAACGCCCCGCGGCGGAAATGCGCGCAACGCAATTCATGCGCCGCTTCGCGGAAGAAAACTTGCCGCCGATGGAAGATATGCAATTCCTCGAAGTGCATTTCCCGTGGAACCGGATGTTTGAAGCGCGGTGCGCAATCGAACCGCCCTTTGACTTCAAGGCATACATGAACGAACACAGAGCAAAATAACTAACCGAAGATTAGTATCAACAATAAAAGAGCGGCTCCTGTTATGGAGTCGCTCTTTTATTGCCGTTTATGACACGCTTGCCACGCGCACGCAGTTCTTTCCTTCATGCTTCGCTTCGTAGAGCGCGGTGTCCACGCGCTGGTAGAATGTTTCAAAAGGTTCGCCGGGAGTGATCTGGGCGACGCCGAAACTGGCGGTAAAAGATCGGTCGCCGGGCAGGACGCGGAGCGCGGCGATAGCCTTCCGAATCCTGTCGGCGGCGATGGCCGCAGCTTTGACGTCGGCATTCAGCAAAACCAAAAGGAATTCCTCGCCGCCCCAGCGCCCGACGGTGTCGCCGTGTCGCACATGGGCGCGAAGCACCCTCGAGGTTTCCGTCAGCGCACGGTCGCCAACGTCATGGCCGTAAATATCGTTGATTTTCTTGAAATCATCGATGTCGAGCATCAGCACGGAAACCGGCGCGTCGTTTTTCGTTGCGAAGGCAAGGGCTTTCTTCAGCACCGCCTCGGTCTCGCCACGGTTCGCGATTTGCGTGAGACGGTCGGTCCGCGCCATTCGGTCCAGCTCCACATTGGCATTTTCCAATTCCGTCGTCGTCGCACTGACGAATCGCACCAGACGCTCGACGAGCAGCAGCGAATCCTTGAGCCGGGTTGGCATCTCGCCGCGCACCGGGAGCGGCGACGCAGGTTTTTCGCCTTCGCGGAAGCCGACGGTCAATAGCATCATGTTGTGGATACCGACGCTTCGACCAAAGCGGAAAATTTCGCCGTAAGTGTAAAAACCGTCGGAGGGGGCGATGTCCCGAGCGGGCGCCAGCTCGAATTTCACGTCTCCGCGCAGAAACATCCGATGCGCGTAGCAGCTCAGGATAAACAGTCCCTCGGGACGGAACGCCGCCATGTCGGTGTAACCGGCCTTCGCGTCCTCAATCATTTCCCTCGGGTCGCCGTAGGCCAGACGGACCCTTTCACCCTCGTGGAGGTCGGCGACGAAAAGCAGCGAACCGTCGTCCCGAAAGCCGATAGGATGGCGCGCGACATGACTGGCGCCGCGCCGCACGAACACGGGAAACGCCAGCGTGTCCCGATGGAAATGTTTGTCCGGCATGATGCCAAGATATTGTTCGTAAATGCGAAGCGCAGGCTGATAGTCGATTTCCTCCACGATATGGGAACCGGTCATTTTGGTGATCGTGAATTCACGTCCCAGCGGCTTCCAGCCGAAGTTCAGGCTCGCATGGACGTGAAGCTCCGGCCCGGCGTAAGTGACAGCAACGAGCCCTTCCTCCATGACTTCGTCCTTGGTAAACACGCAGGCGGGCGCATTTTTGAGAGTATTCGCGCCGCCTCCGAAGATGACGACCTTGTCATCCATCGCAGTGAGACGGTTCAGGAACGGCTGGATGTCCAGCACATGCAGCGTGCCTAAAAGGCCGACAGCCGCAAGATTTTCAATTCGCTTCGCCCGTTCGCAGAAATATTGCCCGTCTTCTTCGAGCGTTTCAGGATTGTCAAAGGTTGCGATTCGAACTTCGCTGGTTTGGAACACGGAAATGGAAACGACCGTCGCATTCACGCAAACGCCGCCTTGCCGGATGGCATCGGTTGTCATGCAACCTGCGATGGCAGCGTCGGGAA